>JAGYLC010000057.1 GCA_018401235.1 Kiritimatiellia bacterium | reverse complement strand
GTGGGCACGGTGCTGATGGTGCGGTCCCAGTTCTGTATTTTTACCGTGTGCAAGCCGATGTCGATGACATCCCCGTCCGCACCAAAGGTCGGCATCTCAATCCAGTCTCCGATCCGCACCATATCATTGGCGGTGATTTGAATCCCCGCCACCAGACCCAGAATCGAATCGCGGAAAATCAACATCAACACCGCGCTCAAGGCCCCCAATCCGGTCAGGAAGCCGGCGGGAGAGCGATTCAAAATCGAGGCGACGATGAAAATCGCGGTGGCGAACCAAAGGATCAACTGTAGCGTCTGAATATATCCGGTGATGGGACGCGACACACTGAAAGAAAATCCCCGGTAGATGTCCTGCAGGGCATTCAACAACGCATGCAGACTGTAGGCCACTGCGAACCACAGATAGGCCAGGGCCATACGCTGCAACCAATCCCTAAAACCGCTTGAATCCAGCAAGGTTTCAAACAGGAATGCCCCATGATAGAGAAGAATCCCCGGCACTAGATGGGACAGGCGGGAAAACACTTTGCGGTCCATCAGTTTGTTGTCCCAGGAAACCCGGGAATTTTTTACAAAATGATGAACTACCCTCAGAATGCAGGACTTGGTGATCCAGTTCACCAGTACACAAATCCCCGCCAAGGCCAGCAATAAAATCAATGAAGACACCAGCGCATGTAACTTCGGATCAAGGTTCAGAGGGTCCACTAAACGGGCAATCGGCCCCAAAAGAATCGTTAAGTATTCCATGCCGCTGTCAGTGCCCGGATTTATGGGTTTCGATTTCTTCCTTCGTTTTCACCGCATCGCCTTTGTGGGAACGGTGTTCACGCTTGTTATAATGCTGCAGCAGAGCTACTGCGGTCAGGCCGATTAAGACCAATATAAAAAAGATTTCCACGGCGATCATGAGATGTCTCCTCCTCGTTTTTGTAGTCGTTTCTAGTCGTTTTCGATGCGTATGGCTTCAAATTGACACAGCTCGGCGGTTTTCACCGCCTCGGTCTCCAACTCAGGCGGGACCGTATCCACCGTCGGCACCGCAATCCAGTCCGATCCGAGCTTGAACAAGCTTGGACAGGCCTCTGTACAATCCTCACAACCCGTGCATAAATCGGGATCAATCATTACTTTCATCCAAGTATACTACGCTTCCACCCTCCAAGAGGCAAGATGGAAATGAGCTTTGAAAAAAATGGCCAGACGAACTGTTCTTACTCGTAATACTCATCGACCGCTGATGAATCGAGTACGAGTACGATCAGGATTAGCCGTGGATCCCCCCTCCCCGAACAGAGCCTCTGTGCTATTAGGAATATGAATTGTAAAAAAATCCGGTTTTCTAACGCGACCGGACGGGATCCACGTGCAACAAGACCAAGCCAGAAAGAGAGATTCAATTCCGGGATGATTACCAGTCGAATTCAAATCCGGCGTAGACGCTGCGGGAGGCGCCCGCGCGGGGTCCATGGGGGATGCGACTGGTGATGTAGTCTTCATCGGTGAGGTTCTGTACGCCCGCGAGCAGACGCATATCGTTGCGCACGGCCAGGGAGGCGGACAGGTCCACCAGGAAGACATCGTCGATTTTGCCTTCTCGGCTGGTGACGTTGGGGGCGGAGAAGTTGTTGGCGGTGCCGAAACTCTCATCCACCCAACTCGCGTCCAGATTTACCGTGAGCGCGGCGAGCAGGTAGCTGATGCCAAACGCGAGTTTCCATTCAGGCACGTAGGGAAGCGAGGACCCGGGAGTTCCACCTGCGTAGATGTCTTCTCCTCCACCGGAGGCCAGGGCGTTGTCGAGTTCAGCGCGGGTGTAGGTGAGGTTGAAGTAGGCGGGCAGACGGAAGCCGGCGTTGGTGCCGCCGAGTTCCATGTTGATCTGTCCCTCGAATCCCCATACCGTGGCTTCACCGGCGTTGACATTGCTGTCGCCGCCCAATCCGGCGTCGGTGCCGATCAGGTTTTCGTATCGGGTGTGGAATCCGGCGATTTCGTAGGCAACGCGTTCGTTGGCGTGGCGGAATCCGAGTTCCGTGCTGATGCTTTCTTCGGGGTCGATGCCACCGTTGAGATGCGAGTGGGCTCCGGGAGTGGAAATGCCGCGATACACGCCACTGAACAGGGAGTCGGATGGATTAAGATCGTAGGTGGACCCCAGGCCCGCGGCCAAGGTGTTGAGGCTTCCGTCACTTTTTTTGCCGCGGTTATCCACGTCGTAGCGTAGGAACTCACCCCGCACGCCCGACTTAAGAGTGAGGTCGCCGATACGAATGGCGTCTTCCAGGAAAACCGCGGTGGCGAAGGTTTCTTCCTTGCGGTCCGCCTCTTCTCCGGCGGGACCCGAGCGGAAGAGCGGGAAGTTTCCGGTGCCGTCGCCTATGTAGATGTCCACTTCCTGGAAGCGGTCCACGTAGTCGTAGTGCAGGCGAACTCCGCCAGTGAGGGCGTGTTCAACCTCTCCGCGACTGAAGCGTTTGGTGAAGGCGTTCTGCCAGCCGATCGCCTCGTAGTCGCGGTTGTTATTTTTCACCCCGATGGATCCGGGAGCCTCGCCTTTGAGTACCGGAAGGGCTGGATTGCCTTCCAGCAAACCCTCATGCAGGGCGGTGCGCCCGGAGATGCGGCCCTGGCTGTCCACTCCGGGAATCGTGTCGGTTGATACGTGGTCCAATTTGTACCAGGCACGGCTGAAGCTGTTGTAGTAGAGGGTGGATTCAAGGTCCAGGGTGTCGGAGGGGTTGCCGTTCCATCGCAAATAGGTCCGAACCTGCTCGGTGGGAATGACATCGAATTGGGTGGCGGGATACCGACGGTGGGGATGAGCCCGAATATCGGATTCGGTCAGGCCGAGATAGGTTTCATCCGCTTCGAAGTCCGTGTACCCGATTTTGAATTCCCAACGCTGGTAGAAGGCGGTGTCGGGCTCCCAAAAGAATTTCAGCATAGGTTCAGTCTTCCGGAAGCCGGTGTTTCCCCCCGCTTTGTCGATGCTGCGGAATCCGTCGGATTGTTGGTGAAGAAGTTCCACCAAATAGCCGAAGCGACCATTTTCCGCCTCCAGTGTGTTGCCATAATGAGTATGCAACTGGTGGGTGTGATGACTGCCATAGGTGTACCGCAGGAAACCTTGACGGACATCCGGAATGGGGGTGGAAAGGAAATTGATCACGCCGCCGGTGGTATGCGGGCCGTAGCGGACCTGACTGGACCCTTTCAGCACTTCGATTCCGGACATGCGCGCGGGAGCGGGAAACGTATAGGCCGCGGGCGCGGAATATGGAGCGGGGGCCGTCGGGATTCCGTCTTCCATAATGGTGGATTTTTCGGACCGGGTTCCGTCGGCTCCGCGCAGGGAGATATTGGGGAAATTGCCAAATCCGTCCTCTTCTCGAACGTACACACCTGGGACTTGATTCAGCAGCTGGTTGACGTTGAGGTGATTTTGCTTGCGGATATCGGCCTGATCCAAATACACGGCCGATCCCACCTGTTGCCGGATGGTTTCTTTGCCCCCGACCACGCTCAGCGGGCTCAAAACTTGAGTCTGGGTTTGGGTTTCCTGCGCAATCGCGGGCACCAGGCCGGTCAGGATCAGGCACATGGTTAAACTACATCTCTTCATTCGTTCTCTTTCTATACAGTGGGTTATAAATTTTTAGATTTGCATGCAAACCTTTCGTCGTGTAATATAAATTATGTTTGGTATGTCAATCATTTTGTTTATAAATAAACGAACTGCAAGGATTTCCTGTTGGTTTCCCCCCGAGTCGTCTTGACATAAGCACTTGTTTTGGTTATAATTATACGTTCGATTTACTCGATAAATTTATTTCATTTCCACCTTTCTCTCCAAGGTTCCTTCTGTATGTCCGCTAAAAAGAAGTCCGCTTCCTCCGAAAAAAATTCCACCCGTCGCTCCACCCCCGCGAAAAGCCCAACCTCCAAGAAGAAAGCGCCGGCAAAGAAGGCGGCGCCGCCGAAAAAAGGCGCTGCAAAGACAGCCCCGTCGAAAAAAAGTACCGTAAACAAGGCGGCGGCTCCAAAAGAGACCCCAAAAAAGGGGGTAACGAAGAAGGCGAGCGCCAAAAAATCAACCGGCCAAAAGACTTCACCCAAGAAGGCCTCAACAAAAAAGGCCTCAACAAAAAAGGCCTCAACAAAAAAGGTCTCAACAAAAAAGGCCTCGATAAAAAAATCTCTTGCAAACAAGCCGGTCGCAAAGAAGTCGTCCACATCCGCAAAAGCGACTGCATCGATTACAAAAAGCACGTCGACATCCACCTCTTCCAGGAAGAGTGGTTCCAAAAAGAAGAAAAAAATGTCGGCTCAAAAACCGAAACTCGTGGCGAATCCACCCGCGACGGCGAATCAGGTTCCCGAATTGGATGATTCCCTGATCGTTTCCGGAAGAGTGGAGGGTGCGGTTTGGTCGAAGCTATTTGAACCATTGATCAAAAAAGGGCGGGTTGAAGGCTATGTCCTTCTCGACGACCTGGTCAAACATCTCCCCTCCAAGGGGGACGATCCCGCTGAGCTCGACAGTGCGCTGATCACCCTTAGAGGCATTAATATCCATGTGATCCGGGCTGATGAGGTGGCGGCCCACCTGAGTCGCCGCAAGCATGAGGTCAAAGAGCGGGCAGCGGAAAAAATGGATGTGCTGGACGATCCGGTCCGCATGTATCTCAAATCCATGGGGCAGGTTCCGCTGCTCACCCGCGAAGAAGAAGTGGAAATTTCCAAACGGATCGAAGAGGCGGAAATCAAAACCTGCGAAATTTTCAATCGCATGGGCTGCTCCGCCGAGGCGTATCTGAACCTGATGAAACGGCTGGAGAACCAGGAGGAGCGCTTTGACCGCATTATCAACGACAAACATGTGGAAAGCCGGGATAAATACTTCAAAAACCTGCCCCGCATCCTCAGTAATATCGAGAAACAGCATGAATCCCTGCGGGAGGAGTTCACCAAACTTCTGAAATCCTCCGGGAAAAACCGGGCTGAACAGGAAAAAACCGTGCGCAAAGTGCGCACCCGCCTTTCCAAAAGTTACGAAAAACTGTTTTTGAAGCAGAAAGCCATCGAGGATTTGGTCGAAATCAGCGCAGTCTATTTCAAGGAAATCACGGAGTTACGCGGAAAAATCGAGCGTAGTCGCAACAAAACCACCAAAACGGTGAAAGAAGCGGAAAAACGGATCAGCGAAATCGAGCTGCATCTGGGCATGGAGGAGGAAACCTTTCTGGAGAGTTACAAGGACCTTCGCTTCTGGATGCGGAAAGGTCTGCGGGCCAAAACCGAGATGGTGGAGGCCAACCTGCGGCTGGTGATCAGCATTGCCAAAAAGTACACCAACCGCGGACTCTCTTTCCTGGACTTGATTCAGGAGGGCAACATGGGATTGATGAAGGCGGTGGAGAAATTCGAATACCGTCGCGGCTACAAATTCAGTACGTATGCCACTTGGTGGATTCGCCAGGCCATCACCCGCTCCATCGCCGACCAGGCCCGGACCATCCGGATTCCGGTGCATATGATCGAAACCATCAATAAACTGATGCGGATGCAGAAGCAGTTGGTGCAGGAACTGGGACGCGAACCCTCGCCCGAGGAATTGTCCGAGGAAATGACCATGCCTCTGGACCGGGTGCGCGCCATCCTCAAAATCGCCCAACAGCCCATCTCGCTTCAATCCCCCGTGGGCGACAGCGAGGACACCAGCTTTGGCGACTTCATTGAGGACAAAGCGGCCGACAGTCCTGCAGACATGACTGGCCACAGTCTCCTGAAGGAGCGGCTCAAAGAAGTGCTCACCACTCTGAGTTCCCGGGAACAGGATGTACTGAACATGCGCTTCGGTCTGGTGGACGGCTATGGACACACCCTCGAAGAAGTTGGACGTAAATTCAACGTGACCCGGGAACGTATCCGGCAGATCGAAGCGAAAGCCCTCCGGAAAATGCGTCACCCCACCCGGCTCAAAAAACTGCAGGGGTTCCTGGAATCCCATGCCTGATATGAACAAACACACCCTGACCCTGATTGAGTTAGCACGGCAGGCCGCCGAAACCTATTCGGACAGTCCCGCCATTTTTGACTCGGACAAAACCTGGAGCTTCGCGGAGGTGAATCAGGCCTCCGACCGGGTGGCCGCGGGTCTGGCCGAGGCCGGATTCGGCAAAGGCGATCGTATAGGCCTCTATTGTGCGAATTCCGCAGCCTACGCCATCTGTTATTTCGGTATTCTCAAGGCGGGCTGCACGGTAATCCCCCTGCATCTGCTCTATCACCCTTCCGAACTGTCCTGGATTCTGCAGGATGCCGGTGCCACCGGACTGATCTATCTGGGGGTGTTTGATCAGCCCGCAACCGCCATCCGCGAAGCTACTGCCGGACTACGGAAAGTATATCGATTGGGTGCCGGAGAGCTTCCGATGGGTGTCCTGAACGCCACCGACCTGTTACAGTCTCTATCCGAGGTGCCCGAACCCCGGCTGGACCCGGCGGAGGATCTCGCCTGCATCCTCTACACCTCCGGCACCACCGGGCGTCCCAAAGGGGCCATGCTCAGCCATCGCAATCTGGTTCATAATACCTTCAGTGTGCGCGAGGCCATGCATTTGACCCCCGGCGAGGACCGCATGTTGGTTGTCCTGCCTATGTTCCACGCCTTCGCCTCTATGGTGGGCCTGCTGTTTCCGCTTTGTCATGGCTGCGCCCTGATTCCCGTTCCTAAATTCGATCCGCAATTGGTGCTGGACGCAATTTTCACCCACCGGGCCACCGTGCTTCCCGCAGTCCCCAGCATGTTCAACGCCCTGCTCCGGCTGCCGGACGAGGCGGTCTCCCGCTTGGAAAGCCTCCGTTTCTGTATCTCCGGCGGCGCGGCCATGCCGATGGAGGTGATGACCCGTTTCACCGAAAAATTCGGCAAGGTCATCTACGAGGGCGACGGACCCACCGAGTGCTCTCCGGTCACCTGCGTGAATCCAATTGGCGGCGAAATCAGGGCCGGATCCGTAGGATTTCCGGTCCCCGATGTGGAGATGCTCATTCTGGATGAACAGGGTTCCGAGCTGCCTACTGGCGAAATCGGGGAAATCTGTGTGCGCGCCCCCAGTGTGATGAAAGGCTATTGGAACCAGCCCGAGGAAACCGCGGCCAGCTTTTTCGGGGACTGGTTCCGCACCGGCGATTTGGGGCAGGTGGATGCGGATGGCTATTTCTACATCGTGGACCGAAAGAAGGACATGGTGATTGTCAACGGCATGAACGTCTACCCCCGGGTGGTGGAGGAAATTCTCTACACCCACCCCGACGTAGTCGAAGCCGCCGTGATCGGCGTTCCCCATAAAAGCCACGGCGAAATCCCCGAAGCCTGGCTGGTGGCCGAAGAGGGAGTGACCCTCGACTCCGCCGAATTACGGAAATTTTGCCAAAATCACCTTGGCGCACACGAAATCCCCCGTCGATTCCATCAGACAGAGCAACTGCCAAAAAATGCCAATGGGAAAATAAACAAGCGCGAGCTTCGCAAACAAGGCGAAATCGAACGCGGGGTTTGCTGAGCGGAACCCGGGGCCCAGGGGCATCCTTTTGCCAATAGGGTTTGATTTTGAAGGATTCGATGTTACGTTAGCCAACCATTTTTCACTAAAAGTCACCGTATGAGCGCAGATAAACCAACTCCTCCCCCCCTCCCCCCGGGCAAATCGAACAAACCCTCGAACAAACCGGAACCTCCCCGCATGCCGGCAAAGAATTTCGCCTTTATCATGATGATGATGCTACTGGCACTGGTGCTTATGCACCTTGCAAGTTCGAATCGGACAGTGGCCAGAGAGATCGATTACAAACCCACCTTCATGGGCTATGTCCAGGAGGACAAAGTCTCCCGGGTCACGGTCTATGACAATGGCCCCGCCCTCGGCGAATTGTTGGTGGAGATGCGCGAAACGGATGAAAACGGCGACCCGATTCTTTACCGGGTTCCGGTGACCCTGACCGACGACACCATCGCGTTCCTCTCCGATAACGTGCCCGGCTTCAGCTTTGCCCAGAAAAACACCCTGGTGCGTGATTTACTCTGGAGCGCGGTTCCGTTTCTCTTTATCATGTTTCTGCTGTATTTCCTCTTCATCCGGCAGATGCGTTCCGCTGGCAAAGGAGCCATGAGTTTCGGAAAAAGCCGGGCGAAAATGCTTACTCGGGACCGAAATAGAATCACCTTCAAGGATGTGGCCGGGGTAGATGAAGCCCGGGAAGAGGTCGAGGAAATCATCGAGTTCCTCAGTGACCCCAAAAAATTCCAGAAACTGGGTGGGCACATCCCCAAAGGCGTCCTGCTCTCCGGCCCTCCCGGAACCGGTAAAACCCTGCTGGCCAAGGCCATCGCCGGCGAAGCCGACGTGCCCTTCTTTAGTATCAGCGGTTCGGATTTTGTCGAAATGTTCGTCGGGGTCGGTGCCAGCCGGGTTCGCGATATGTTCGAGCAGGGCAAAAAACACGCTCCCTGCATTCTGTTTATCGATGAAATCGATGCCGTGGGCCGAAGCCGTTTCAGCGGAATCGGGGGAGGCCACGACGAGCGCGAACAGACTCTGAACGCGCTGCTGGTGGAAATGGACGGGTTCGACACCCAGGAAGGGGTCATCATCATCGCCGCCACCAACCGCCCGGATGTGCTGGACAACGCCCTGATGCGCCCCGGACGCTTTGACCGGCAAATTGTGGTGGATCTGCCCACCCTCGAAGGCCGGGACAATATTCTCAAGATTCACACCAAACAGATTAAAATCTCCTCCGAGGTCGATCTGAACGTGGTGGCCCGTGGAACTCCGGGATTCAGCGGTGCCGACCTTGCTAATTTAGTCAATGAAGCCGCCCTGCTGGCCGCCCGCCGCGATGCGGATGCGGTGGAAATGCCCGATTTCGAGGAGGCGCGCGACAAAGTACGCTTCGGACGCGAGCGTCGTGGACGCATGATGGAGGACGATGAAAAAGAAGCTATCGCCTACCATGAAGCCGGCCATGCCATCGTCTTGCACGAACTCAAGTACGCGGATACCGTGCATAAGGTAACCATCATCCCGCGTGGATCCTCACTGGGGTCCACCATGCAGTTGCCTGACAAAGACGAGTACACCACCGGTAAGAAAAAGTTGGAGTCCATGCTCATCGGATTTATGGGCGGACGCGCGGCCGAAGAACTGGCCATGGACGATATTTGCACCGGCGCCGCCAACGATATCGAACGCTCCACCGGCATTGCCCGGGCCATGGTCTGCCGCTTCGGCATGAATGAAGAACTCGGACCGCAAGCCTTCGGCAGCAACGAGGAACACATGTGGCTCGGACGGGAGGTCAGCCGGACCCAGCACTTCAGCGAGGAAACCGCCCGTAAAATCGACGAGGAAGTGACCAAACTGCTGAAACACAGCCATCAGGAAGCCCGCCGTATCCTCACCGAAAAGAGAACCGAATTGGATACCATGGCTCA
The DNA here is from genome assembly GCA_018401235.1 of Kiritimatiellia bacterium. GTDB lineage: Bacteria > Verrucomicrobiota > Kiritimatiellia > SS1-B-03-39 > UBA6053 > UBA6053. The sequence goes on along the minus strand of JAGYLC010000057.1, from coordinate 3,485 downwards.
ACTCCTCCTCAAACATGAAACCATCGATGGACGCGACGTGAAGGATATCGTGGAATTTAACCGTATCCGCACCCCGGAAGAGCGTGGAGATCCTCCCAAACCACCTCGTAAAACCCCGACTCCCACCGATCTGATTCCGGTTGAAGATGCACAGGAAGAGGAGTCCGGAAAAAAAGTCAAAAAATCGGGGGAAGAAACCGCGCCGGATGCGGCCCCCTCCCCGGCCTGAATCGAATCTTATGCCTACACAGTCGGACGTTCATCCCACCGCCGTTTCCTCCGCCTCAAATCTCTGGAAAGCTCTCGGACCCGGAATTCTGGTTGCCTGTGCGGCTGTTGGAGGCTCTCATTTGGTCTGGTCCACCCGAGCGGGCGCGGTATTCGGATGGGAATTGCTGTGGCTGGTGTTGTTGGCCAACCTGCTGAAGTATCCCTTCTTCCTCTATGGCCAACGCTACACCGCCGCCACCGGGGAAAGTTTGCTGGCCGGCTATCGCCGTCATGGCGTAGTCTACGTCTGGATCTTCCTGGCCATCAATATTCTCACCGGCACCATCAACATCGCCGGCGTGGGCATGCTCAGCGGGGCGTTGCTCGCGGGATATGGCGTCACCTCCCTTTCCGTGCAGGTTCTGAGCATCCTGCTCATTGCAGTCTGTGCGGTACTGTTGTTACTGGGACACTATAAATTGCTGGACGGACTGGCCAAAGTGATCATCTCCTTTCTGGCCATCGGAACTCTGCTCGCGGTGGCGCTGGCCATTCCCAACCGACCCGAAATCGCGGCCGACTTCACCGCAACCAGCCCGTATACCTGGACCTCTTTTGCCTTTCTGATTACGTTATTGGGGTGGATGCCCGCACCCATCGACCTCTCCGCCTGGTCGTCGCTTTGGATGTTCAGCCGTGAGAAACAGACCGGACACTTTGCCACCGTCCGGGAAAGCGGTATCGATTTTTACATCGGTTACGGGGCCGCCACCGTGATGGCCGTTCTTTTCGTGGCCCTGGGAGCTCTGGTCATGTACGGAACCGGGGAAAGCTTTTCGGACAGCGGCATTGGATTTTCCCAACAACTGGTAAGCCTCTACACAGCCACCATTGGGGAGGGGTCGAAGTGGCTGATTCTCACCGCCGCCTTCGTCACCATGTTCAGCACCACTCTGACCTGTGTGGACGGTTATCCCCGCTCGCTCGCGGCCTGCTGCACCCTGATCAAGGATCTCCCCGCCAAACGATTTTCACAAATACACCATATCTGGATTCTGGTTTCCGTACTGCTGGCAACGGTGGTAATCCACTTTTTTGCGCAAAACCTCCTGCAACTTCTCCGGTATGCGGCCGTCGTCTCTTTCCTGACCTCCCCCATCATTGCCTACATCAACTATAAAGTGATGAACGGATCAAATGTGCCTGAATCCGAACGCCCCGGCCCCATCTTGAAAACCCTCAGCGCCCTGGGCATGGCCTTCTTCATCCTGATGTCGCTCGGGTTTGTGTACGTGGTCTTTTTTCACTAAACCGACAAAGTACTTTTTGGTGTTTATTCGTGTGAATTCCTGGGTGTAGCATATTTCAGAAATCATCTGTAAACACCCCGGCGATGTCCAATCGTAACGACCAGGATTACAAGTTTATCATCCTGAATTTCATAAACAACCCTATAGGAGCCAATACGAATTCTCCAAGCGGTTCGTCCTGTCAGCTTTTTGCAACCATCAGGTCTTGGGTTTTCAGCAAGGGCCTCAATTGCGGAGATGATTCGGGATTGATTCTTCCGGTCAATTTTAGATAGGTCTTTCTGCGCGGAACGCAGAATCTCGACCTTGAAATTCACGCCTCGTAGTCCCCCTCAATTTCGTGAACCGCCTGGGAAAAAGGTACCTGCTCCTGTGAAAGGGATTTAGCATGGTCGTAGGCGCGAATATCCTCAAGCTCTTCCAGTTCATTCACAACCTGCTTCCACTCGGACAGCGTCAAAAGCACCGACTGAGGGTGTTTTTGTTCATCAATAACATATTGAGGATGAAGAGATAGCATTAGGATATGGAGGAATGATTTGTTTAAAATACAAGTAAATATGCATCATCCACCTGCACCCGTCAATCGGAATTTCATTAGGTTCGAGGATAAATTCAGGACCGGTATAAAACCGTAATGAGAGCCGCAGCGTATGCGTAGATTCCTTATTCTTGTCAAAGTCAACCTGAATCCCCCTTCCGTTAGCGTAAATTCTCGGTTAAAATCTTCCCATCACAACCCCGCCTGAATCGGATTGCAAAATTCATCGGGTTCGTTAGTCAGAAGCCATGATGCAGGAAAAAAAAGTCATGGATGCGGAGTCGGTAGAAGCGGCCATTCAATCGCTGGCTGCGGAGATTCATGCCGTTCACGGGGATCGACCACTGGCGTTTGTGGGCATTCACACCCGGGGAGTACTGCTGGCGGATCGGTTGGTCAACGAGTTGCGTTCCCGCCGGGAGCAGATCGATCAGGGCACCCTGGATATCTCTCTCTACCGCGATGACCTCGATAATCTGGCCGCGCTACCCACCATCGAGGGATCCGACATCCCCTTTGAGGTGGAGGGGGCCTGTATTATCCTCTGCGACGATGTGCTCTTCACCGGACGCACCATCCGCGCCGCTATCAATGTGCTGCTGGACTACGGACGTCCGGAATGCATCGAACTGGCGGTGCTGGCCGACCGCGGACACCGCGAACTTCCCATCGCCGCCACCTACGCCGGCATCACTGTGTCCACCCGCAAAGATGAGTACCTTCGGGTGCATTTCAAGGAAACCGACGGTGAAGACCAAGTTATCCATTATCAATCGGAGGCCTTATGACCACGGACGTGTCCCCCCGCAAGGACCTGCTCACCATCGGAGATCTCGACCGGGAGGAAATCCTGCATATCCTCGATCACGCCAAACCGTTCAAGGATCTGTTCACCCGCTCGGTCAAAAAAGTTCCCACCCTCCGGGGTAAAACGGTTCTTAATCTGTTCTACGAACCTTCCACCCGCACCCGCACCAGTTTCGAAATCGCAGCTAAGCGCCTCTCCGCCGATGTCACTAATTTTGCCGTCTCCACCTCCAGCGTGGTCAAGGGCGAATCCATTCTCGACACCATCGATACCCTCCAGGCCATGCAGGTGGACTACATCATCGTCCGCCACTCGGTCAGCGGCGTGCCCGAATACATCGCCCGCCACACCCACGCCTCGGTGCTCAACGCCGGCGACGGCCACCACGCCCACCCCACCCAAGCCATGCTCGACGCCTTCACCTTCCGCGAAGTCTATCCCGACATGACCGGCAAACGCATTGTGGTCGCCGGCGACATTCTCCACTCCCGGGTCGCCCGCTCCGTGTTCGAAATCATGCATCTGCTCGGAGTCGAGGTCGCCACCTTCGGGCCCGCCACCCTGGTCCCCCAAACCATCCCCTCCTACGTGCGTATCCTCCACGATTTCGAGGAGG
>JAGYLC010000056.1 GCA_018401235.1 Kiritimatiellia bacterium | reverse complement strand
CACCATGACCGCCTTTGACACTGGACGCAACCTCGAGATCATGGGCACCCTCGGCAGCTTGCGGGGGGGCGATTTCCTGAGCGGTCTGGGCTGCGAACTCCTCCTGCGCGAACACGCCACAGGAAAGGTACAGCGCTTCAATATTTCAGTTCCAGAAGGCGGGCATGGAGGAGGGGATGTGGGGCCTCCATCACGAAATGAGTGGGATTCCGGCCTCCGAAATGCGGTCCTCCCTCGAAAAATCGGTTGCAAGCCACCTAATCATCTTCGCCGCCGAACGCTCCCGCGAAACCGGCCAAACCGTTGATCTCGCCAAATATCGATCCGAACTATAAGGTCAGGCCTTTCGCCGGCGGAACGCGGGCGAGAGTAACGCGATGTATATGTACCCAAGATGACGTTGTCTGTACAGGAACGAAACACATACCTTCTTGCGTTTTTTACGGATTCCCGTCGATCAGCGCATTGCGCTGGGCCACACAGGAAAAGGAACGCAAGGGATCTTCCGGCACCTGTTGACAATACGCCATCAGCCGATCCAGGGTGGTGCTGGCGACGTGCATGCGGGTATCGCAGGACGCATAATAAATCAGCACGGTTCCGTCCTCCCTGCACACCCACCCGTTGCTGAAAACGATGTGGGAAAGATCGCCGACCTGCTCCTCCCCTTCCGGCACAATATAGGCGCCCCCGGGACTGTAAATTACTTTGTCGGGATCCTGGAGGTCGGTAACAAAGACATAAAGAACGTAGCGGAGACCGGTGGCGGTTCCCCGAACCCCGTGTGCCAGATGAATCCAGCCGATAGGAGATTTGATGGGTGCGGGCCCCTGCCCGTTTTTGACTTCTTTGATGGTATGATAGGCCCTGGATTCCATGACACGCTCTTCCCCCACCACCGGATGGGTGATGTCCGTGCATAAGGCCCAGCCAATTCCCCCGCCGGAGCCCGTGTCGATAAAGCCGTCCTGCGGACGGGTATAAAAGGCGTACTGTCCGTCCACAAATTCGGGATGCAGCACCACGTTGCGCTGTTGGGCCGAGTTACTTTTAAGATCCGGCAAGCGCTCCCAGTCCACCAAATTCCGGCTGCGGGCAATGCCGCATTGGGCAACCGCGCTGGAAAGATCACCATGGGGCGCGTCGGGATCCTTGCGCTCGGTGCAGAACAAACCGTATATCCATCCGTCCTGGTGTCGGACGAGACGCATGTCATACACACTGGTGTCCGGATCTTCGGTTTCCGGCATCACGATGGGATGGTCTGTGAAGGTAAACCCGTCCACACCGGATTCACTCCAGGCTAAACCAAAAAACGATTTGCGGTCATGGCCCTCGACCCGCACCATCATGGCGATTCGACCATCCACTTCCAAAGCACCGGCATTGAAGGTGGCCTGAATGGGGAGGTTTTCAAGCAGGAAAGGATTACGTTCGCGATTGAGGTCATAGCGCCAGTTCAGCGGAACATGAGCGGGAGTCACCACGGGATCCCGGTGTTTGCGATACCAATTGCTGCTGTGCCAGCCACCCGGATTCGGCGTGTGGGTGACCTGGTGTTGGCCCTCGCGAAGTTCTATAAGGCGTTGATCATAGTCAAAGGACGGAAGGGCGTTCATAGGGAATTCCTGATGGGGTGATGAAATATTTTTTGGGATCCATGGCACCGAAAGGATGATTTGTCCAGACCCGATTCGGAACTGTTCGCAACTTTGGCTTGTCAGAATCCCGGAACACGCCTAGAGGAAAAAGGTTGAATAGAATCACCCTGAGGGAACTGGCGACCAGACCTCAGTTTGAGGACGAATTTTACAAAAGTTCATCGCAAATCCAAATGGATGTTCATCGAATAAACCAAACTCGGAGCTCGCCTCGGGGTGCGGAGAGATTCAATACCGGAATTCGCCCGTTCCAACCACCTCGCTTCACCATCGCCGCCGTTAGCTTCCGCAGCGGGAAGCTAACGGCGGCGGGGTGGGTGGGGAGATTGGGGAGGGGCCCGGTATCGTGAAGTGAATTTCTCCGCACTCCGAGCAAGCTCCGAGTTTGGAAGTAAATCATAAACACACATGTGAATCTGCGAACCCTTGCTGTCAAAATCTCTTTTAAACTGAGTTCTGCACAACAAGCCGGTACCCTGCGCGAATGCAACAAAGGAGGTAGGGATTTGGGTTGAAATGCGGTTGAATTTGTTCAGATATTTATATTGTTCAATTATTGTGAACAGTGTATATTTTGTGAACAATGAAGCCTGAAAACCAGTTGATTACCCTGCGGAATGTACTTATAGACCTTCCGGGTGAACCGATCTCGATGGACGAGAATGAATACATTTTTACCTACCCGTCGGGCAAGGAAGTCGAATGGAGGTTTGCGGAAAAGCTAAGCACTCCATTTGTGGAAGGTTTGCTGATGCAAAAGCGGGAAGAACCCTTGCTGCTGCTCTCACCCTACATTGCTCCACCGTTCGCGGAACGGCTTCGGGGAAACGGGGTCTTTTTTGTGGATGAAACCGGCAATGCCTACCTTGAATGGCCGGGATATTATCTGTTCATCTCGCGGGACGTGCCAAAGAACGTGCGCCCCGGGAACAACCAAAGAAAAGCGGGTAAAGACTTTTCCCCCAGCGCACTCAAGCTGATTTATCATTTTCTTATCGACACAAACAAGGGGGTAAACGCGCGGGTGAATCATACCGTCCGGCAATTACATGCGCTGACGGGCGTTTCCACCGGTTCCATCAGCAACACCATGGACAGCCTGAAAGCACAAGGTTTTCTGGAAGAACGGGATCCGGGTCAGCGGCGTCTGGCCCAACGGGAAAAATTGTTCGAACGCTGGGTGGAGGACTACACCCGAAAGCTTCGGCCCAAACTGGCGGTGGAACACTATCGGCTCCCGCATTCCGGCTGGGCAAGTGAGCTGGTGAACACGGATGGCCCTGGAAAGTGGGGAGGTGAAGTGGCCGGGTCCAGACTCACTGAATATTTAGTCCCGGAAACCGTCACCATCTATACGGAAAATCTGCCCTCCACGTTTATTGTGAAACACAATTTGCGCAAAGACCCGGCGGGGCGGGTGGAAATCCTGAAGCCCTTTGCATCGATGGACAAACCAAATCCTATGGATAACTGTGTCCATCCCTTGATCGTGTATGCCGACTTAATGGCCTCTGAAATCGACCGAAATCTGGAAACCGCGAAACGGATCTATGAACGCTACCTTCAGCCCTTGGCAACATCCGATTGAGAAACCTAAACAGGATGTCCGCGTTCCCGGGTCGGAGACTGCGGGAATGGAGAAGGAATACCGGATTCGGAGATAAATCCGGGTCTCTGGAGAAGCCTTATTCCTTATTTTTCAGAGTCTGGTTCGTCTGATCTGTTCAACAGTTTGTCGGGATTTTGTGCTGTATGGAAAACGTAGGTGATAAAAACAGTAGTCTCATCATGGTGGAAGTAGACCGCATAGGGAAACCGGCGGATAAGGATTCTTCTCACGTCGTCGAACTTCACTGGAAAAAGTTCCGGGTGACTGCAAATTCTGGAGAAGGCGTCATCCAGGCATCTGAGAAATTCATCCCCCAGCCCGATATCCTTCTCTTCATACCACCAGTACGCTGCATCAATATCAGACTCAATCTCCGGGAGAAAAACCAGAGATCTATGCATGACCGGACCGAATCTTTCTCTTCAGTTGCTCCCAGGTCCATCCGGAATCCGGGTTTGCATCAAAACGCATCCGGCGGAGGCGAATCTCTTCGATCACATGCGGATGATCCGGCAACGCGGTCTTGTCCAATGCAATGGAATCCCAAAGATCCTCCACCAACTGGAGCCGTTCGGGAATGGGAAGGGTTTTTAACTCGGCAATGGTACTCATACAAATAAGCTAACGGAATTTCGGCAGGTTTCAAGGAGGAAAAACCACGTCCGCGATATTTAGCGGTTTGGGACATCATTTGAAGGTATCCGATTGTCAAAAGACAGAGGTCAGGGAGATCAGATTCATCGGCGGCTTGCAAGATTTGCTGTTTGACGGTGGCGGACTCGGTTGGCGCTCCAGTGTTTTATCCGTTGTCCGGCGAAGCCATGCTCCTTCGCCAAGGCTACGGCGCACACGGTCCGTTGGACACCCCTCCTCTTCCCATTCGCGGGACGGCTTTGTCCTTCGCGGGATACCATCTTCCATCCGTGGTCCGGCAGGGCTATCCGTGGGATATTCCCTCTTCTTTAAGGGTTTTGGCAGCGGATGCCGGTATTTTCCGAGTTTCGGAAGTCGGCCGGGGAAGCGTTCCGACGGTCGGGAAAGGGGAAGGTGCGGACAGGATGTCCGCGTTCCCGGGATTCCGTGGTTTTTGACAAGAACTATTGTTGCGGCTATGCCCCGCTTCGGACTTGTTCCCATTCGAGGGTATGATACATACTCCACATGGACGAACAGCTCCCCCTACCCGAATCTCCCGCCCTTCCCCCGGAAACCTCCCTCCCGAACCTGCGGGCGGGAATGGTGGCGGTGGTGGGGGCGGCCAATGCGGGGAAGTCGTCTCTGATCAACGCGCTGACCGGAGAGAAGGTCTCCATCGTGAGTCCGGTGGCCCAGACCACCCGCAATTTGGTGCGGGCGATCCTCACCGAGGAGCGGGGTCAGGTGGTGTTTCTCGACACCCCCGGCGTTCACAGTCACGGCAAAAAACAATTGAATCAACACATGAACAAAATGGCCCGCACCTCCACGGAGGGGGTGGATGTGGTGATGCTGATCATCGACCGCTCCGTGAAACCCGCTCTGGAGGTGGACGGATGGATGCGCCGCCTGTCCGGTGAAAAAGAAGCCTCCCTGCTGTTCATTCTCAACAAATGCGATCAGCCCGATCGAGCCGGAGCCGACCTGAAGGCCCTCTGGCAACACATTTGCGATGAGAAAAAACGTGACACAGGCATTCCTGCCTGTCCCTCTTCCGAAAGGGTCGAATGGCGCGAAGTCTCCGCCGAAACCGGAGAAGGGGTGGATGAGCTCCGCAGCGAATTATTGCTTTCGATGCCGGAAGGCCCCCTGCTGTTCCCCGAGGATATCGTCTCCGACTTCCCCCGCAAGCTGGCCATCGGGGATGTCATCCGCGAAAAATTCTTTCACCGACTCCACCAGGAACTCCCCCACTCCATCGCGGTCTGGGTGGAGTATCTTCAGGAACAGGACAAAAAATGGATCATCGAGGCGCATGTTTACGTGCGCCAGAATTCGCAGAAAGGCATGGTGATCGGCAGCAAAGGCCGGGTGCTCAAAGCGGTCCGCAGCGAAGCCGCCCGCGACCTCCACGACATCTACGGGGTCGAAATTAAACTCACGCTTCTAGTGAAAGTGGTAAAAGACTGGGACAAAAACTTCTGGATTTTGAGGAAGTTGGGTTACGCTTAAGGAAGAATCTCGCCCAGTTCAGGGCGATGTTTATTTTCACTCCTCCCCTTCCCGGGGCTGCACTCCTTCGTCGCTGGCCCCGGGCTTTCGAATGTTCCCCCGTTGGGGGACATCATGGATTCCCCATCGGGGAATAAGGCGGCAGCCCGGGGCAAGGGAGGAACGACCGCCGCCCCGGGAGACCGAACCAAACGTGATTCCGACCCTGAAAGGGTCGAAGGCTGTTTCATGGGTCCGGCCCAGGGCCCTGGCCTCTGACTGCCTCCCCCGTTGGGGGATGCGCAACAAAAAAACCCGGTGCGAAATCACCGGGTTTTTTGAAGATCAATCGGACCGAGTATTTACTCGGCCGCAGTTGCTTCCACGGGCTCGTCGATGACATCCACCCACTCGAGGATGGCCATTTCGGAGGCGTCACTGGGGCGGGTGCCCAGCTTGAGAATGCGGGTATAGCCACCTTCACGTTCACTGAAAGCCGGCGCAATGCTGGCGAACAGGGTGTGAACCGCGTTCTTGCTTTTCAGTCTGGAAATGGCCAGTCGGCGGGAATGCAAATCACCCCGTTTGCCCAGCGTGACCATTTTTTCGGCCAGCGGACGTACCGCCCTTGCTTTGGGCAGGGTGGTGGTGATACGTTTTTCGTTGATCAGCGAGCAGACCATGTTGGCCAGCATCGCTTCCCGGTGGGACGAGCTGCGTCCCAGTTTGATTGTTTTTTTGCGGTGTCGCATGAGTAGAGTTCCTTGAGAAGTTCGTTATGTTTAGTCGTTGTCGCGCGAGCCGACCAATAAATCGGAGTCAAAGGACATGCCAAGGGAAAGTCCGTATTCCACCAGCTTGGCTTTGATCTCGTTCAGCGATTTTTTACCGAAGTTGCGATACTTGAGCATTTCAGCTTCCGTTTTCATGCACAATTCGCCCACCGTGGTGATGTTCGCATTATTCAGACAGTTGGCGGCACGTACGCTCAGCTCGATTTCGTTGACGGATACGCCCAGTTTCTTGCGGAGATCCTCGCGTTCCTGGTCGATCTGTTTTTCACTCTGTTCGAATTCGACCAGATCCTTGTCATAGTTGACAAACACGTCGAGATGGTGACGCAGGATAGCGGCGGCAATGGTCAATGCTTCGTCCGGGGTGGAGCGGCCATCGGTCCAGATGTCCAGGCCCAGTTTGTCATAATCGGTGCGACGACCCACGCGGGTGTTGTCGACCCAGTAATTCACCCGGGTGACCGGAGAGAACAGGCTATCAATCGGGATAATACCGATGGGTTGATTTTCCTTTTTGTTCAGATCAGCCGGACAATACCCGCGACCCACTTTCACTTCCAGATGGGCATGGAATTTACCGCCCTCATCCAGGGTGGCAATGTGGTGATCGGGGTTCAGAATTTCAATGGAACCATCGGTGATGATATCACCCGCGGTGACTTCACCGGGGCCATCCACTTTGATCTGCACCATGCGAACATCGCGGGTGTAGGATTTCAGAATCACCTTTTTCAGGTTCAAAATCACATCGGTCACGTCCTCTACCATGCCTTCCGTGGTGCAGAATTCATGGGGGGCGCCCTCGAGTTTTATTGCGGAAATCGCGCAGCCTTCCAAAGAGGAAAGCAGTACCCGACGCAATGAATTGCCGATGGTGCGGCCGTAGCCGGCTTCAAAAGGTTCCGCGTAGTAGCGGCCAAAGTTTTCTGTGCTTTTGGATTCGTCTTTGACGACCCGTTTCGGCATCTCAAATCGACCTAGTCGAATAGCCATATAGTTGCTCCGTGTCAGAGGGGTTGTAAAATAGTCAATAAAATAGTGGGCTTTTCAGACCCGACGACGCTTGCGGGCCCGGCATCCGTTGTGGGGAACCGGGGTCACATCGCTGATGTTCAATACATTCACGCCACAGGACTGAACGGCACGAACCGCGGATTCGCGTCCGGCACCCGGCCCCTGAATCTGAACTTCAGCTTCTTTGAGCCCGTGGGACATCGCTTTGCGGACGGCGTCCTGGGCCACCACGGTTCCCGCATAGGCGGTGCTTTTCCGTGATCCCTTGAAACCGGCTCCGCCAGCGGATCCCCAGGATATCACGTTTCCAGAAAGGTCGGTCACGCTGACGATGGTATTGTTGAAGGTGGCTTTCACATGCACCACCCCGTGGGTGATGTTCTTAGAGCTTTTAGCTTTACGGGCTTTGACCGGCGCCAGCTCCTCACCCAGCAACTGGGCGGCGGTCGGACGCTTGGTACCACCCTCTTCCACCTGCTCATCGGCAGCCGCTTCTTCGGCCTTCTCCGCAGATTTATCGGCCGTCTTTTCTGCGGTTTTTTCCGCTTTAGGGGCGGCGGTTTTCGTCGTTTCTTCTACAGATTCTTCTTTCGGATCTTCAGACATAGTGTTTTCCTGTGACTATCGTAAATTTAGGTTAGCGGGAGGCGACTTTGGCGGCGGCGCGGGCTTCTTTCCCACGCACGGCTCCCACGGTGCGGCGGCCACCCTTGCGGGTACGTGAATTAGTTTTGGTGCGTTGGCCGCGAACCGGCAAACCACGACGGTGGCGTATGCCCCGATAGCTGCCAATACTGATCAAACGACGTATATTTGATTGCGTTTCCCTCCGCAGATCCCCTTCCAGAATGTAGTCCCCCTGCAGGACCTTGGCGATGGCGTTGACCTGCTCGGAGGACAGGTCATCCGCTTTCATCAGGGGATCCAATCCCAGTTTGGTCACAATTTCATCCGCACGCTGCGGGCCGATTCCGTAAATATAACGGAGGGCATACGGAAGGCGCTTGCGGCCCGGAATGTCGATTCCCATAATACGTGGCATACTGAATACTCCTCTTAACCTTGACGTTGTTTGTGGCGGGGGTTGGTGCAAATCACGCGCACAACACCCTTGCGTCGGATGACGCGGCAATTGATACAAATTCGTTTAACGGAACTTCGAACTTTCATGAAATTAAATCCTGTTTGGGTCTTTTAGAATGATACCTTTGAGCATGTCGTAAGGGGAGCATCGAATCCGCACCACATCCCCCAAACGCAACTTCAACTGCGAGAGGGTCTGTTTGGGAGCGGAAAATGCCACCATTTTATGCCCATTTTCAAGTTCGACTTGAAAGGTCGCGCACTCTAATTCATTTACCAGGGTTGCGTCGAGTAAAATTTCTTCTTTTTTTGCAGTTTTCTGTGTCATATCACCTTGTTTGATCAAAAATCGTGCTGCATCTCTCTTATTGGCTCAAAATTCGGGTGCATCCAGATTGAAAAGATCAACCACTCAGCTGTTTTCCAGCACCACCCCATCCTCAATTCCGGGTTTGGGCTCGCGTTTCCGCCACTGCACCACAAAATCATCGAGATCTGCTGCAAAGCGGGGGCTGATTTCGAATTCAACCCCTGGGAGTCCCGACTCGTCACAGGCCACGTCCGTTCCAGCTTTTTTCATCCAACGGGCGAACATTCGCAACTGGTCCTGTTTGCAGGTTTTCGGTGAATCCACCCCTTCCGCGTTTTTTACCGGACTGAAGTTCTCTCCCCTGGCCCCTTCAATAATCACCGGGTTCCGAGCTAAAGGAAGCGCATCGAATACAAACATTTCGAATTTCACCCCATTGGGCGAATCCGGTTCTACTCGGTTTCCCTGCTCATCCACAAATGGAATCTTCTTGTTCGCCCGGTGAAACGGAAGTGTAGACGAAGTCTCCGCATCCCCCAATCGCTCGATAAACGCCCGGTCGAACACATGGATCGCTACACTTCCGGCCACAAAGCGTAAAGAGCCATCCTCCAGGGTTTGCTCCTGAAGATGTTCCGGTAAATCACTGTATTCGATCACTACGGTTTTACCGTTCTGCACACAGAAATGTCCCACCTTTTCCAGGGCGTAGGCTTTGGGTACCATTTTGGAGGAGCACTCCGATTTTCCGAGCAGATGAAACCCGATAAACGCGGGATCGATGCAGGGAATCAGGGGATTGTCCACCTGAAAGTAGGAAATACAGTCAATGCCCAGTTCCTTCATGTGGCCGGTAGCTCCCGAGCGAACCAGAGCACGCAACGATCCACCGTGACCGTCCGGAGTCATGGCGGGTGTAGACCGATCCTCCATCAAAATTTTCCCATTCACATCCACCGCCGGCACCAGTCCCTGCACAATGAAATGTATCTCATCCTTCTTCAACCCGAAATAGTTGTTATCCTTAAATGCGGCCATGGTGGCATCGTTATTGATCTCGCTGGTGAGAAGGAACCAGTGAATACGGGTATCAAAGCGCTCGGCGGTGCGGGCGATTTTTTCGGCGAACACCTGGAACAGACTTTTCCCGGTAATCGGGGTGACCGGAAAAGTGCCTTTGGGACCGTCATAGCCTAAACGGGTTCCCTGCCCCCCGGCCACCGTGAACGCGGCCACCCGACCCGCCCGAATCGCCTCGGATCCCACCCGGGTCGCCTCCTCCCAACGTTTGGTATCCTCCTCCCCTTGCGGCAACGCAATGTAGGGAGCCGGCTCCAACTTATCAAAATTTTTTTTTGCATCCCCATTCCCGCGCACGTGAACTTGTACCAATGCGGCTAATTCGTCCAGATCCATTCCGGAGACCCGCTCCAGCAACTGCTTTTGCTCCGGTTCGGTCAACTCCTCCCAGTATCGGAAGACGTGTCCCTGTCCAGCCTGCTCAAATTCCGGATAGAGTTTTTCGTATCGTTCGGTTGTTGTCATAGAGGATCTATACTGAAATACTCACAGGCTTTCAATGAAAAGTTGAGCGCGAAGCTAGTTTCAATTCGTGATGTACTCTGAAAATTCTTAAGAAATCATTTGGTAAATTTCCAAACTCTGCGTATCCTTGTAGAGGAACTTCTTCCGTGCTCGTGATATAGGTGATTTCCCTGGCCTTTTTACTAATACGGGGGCTACCGCCATCAGGAGGAAACAGGAACGCCCTTTGCGAAGGGACTCCCCGCTTCTCCGGCATGCTCCCACTTTGAACCTCGGTTCAAGGATTCAACCTTAACGACACGGCAGGGTTCCTTTTTTTTTGAGTAACTTTCTAACCAGTCAACTAGTGGGTAGATACTTGGTGTGACCTCCCAAAAACTAGTGAAGTTTTTGTGTCGTAAGCTCGACGAATGCGATGGTTGAGACTAGATTGAACCCATGAAGTCGATTGGAGTCATTGTAAACGAAGATAAACTTGGAACAGTGGACCTGCTGCCGCAGTTGTTTAAAAAGTCGCGGGAACTGGGCTTGAGGCTGCTGGTGGAAAAACCTTACATTCCGGAATTTTCGGGATCGTCCTGTGTCAGCAAGGAAGCCCTGTTTGCCGAGTCGGAGGCTATCCTCACTCTGGGCGGAGATGGGACCCTGCTATCGGCCGTACGCCGCATGGGGGATTACCCCCTTCCTCTGCTGGGGGTCAATTTCGGCAAGTTGGGGTTTTTGACCTCTGTGACCCAAGATGAGTTGGGCAGTGCCCTGACTGCGCTGGCGGAGGGAAATCTGATCTCCTCCCTGCGTCCGCTGCTGGACTGCCGCTATCACAATCCCACGGAGCCCGGGGGTCATTCACGGGTTCTGAACGATGTGGTGCTCAGTTGGGGGAAAAGTTCCCATATCGCCAGTCTGGATGTGTCGCTAAGCGGAGATAAATTGACTACCTACACCTGTGACGGGCTAATAGTGTCTACCGCCACCGGAAGCACCGGGCATTCATTGTCCGCCGGCGGCCCCATTCTGAGTCCCAACACTCGGAATCTGGTATTGAGCCCAATTTGTCCACATTCCATGACCGTGCGTCCGGTGGTGCTTTCCGAAGATGCGGAAATCTCCATTACCCTGGCCCCCCACTCCAAAAATCTGGTGCTGGCCTGTGACGGGCAACCACTTGCGGAATTGGTGCCGGGAGCAACGGTGGTTACCCGACTGAGTTCCCTGCAGATCGAATTGCTCCAACTGCCGAATTACAATTATTGGGAAGTGTTGCGCCGCAAACTCCATTGGAGGGGCAGCAGTGTGGAGTGAAAAATGGTGGCGGTGGAGGGAGTCGAACCCCCGACAAAAGGATTATGATTCCTCTGCTCTGGCCACTGAGCTACACCGCCGATCGGAGAGTGGAAATACGAAGCCCAACCGAAATTGTCAAGCCGAAGACTGAGAAATCCTTTTTATGAACCTACGTAAACGAAATCAACTATTTGTCACCCTGTTTCTCTTTGGGGTAATCGCCTTCACCTGCATCATGACCTTTTATGTGGGTCCCAAAATGATGGCGGTGCGGAATCAGGTGGCACAGGACCGGGTGCTATTCAAGTGTCAGCGGGTGATCGACGGAAATCGCCTGGAGGTGCAGCTCCGGGGATGGAAACGTCCTAACACCCACCCCATGATCCCGGTGCAATTCGCCGGTTTGGATGCCCCACCCCTCGCCGAGGCGGACCATCCGGACGTGATCGCCTGGGCCAATCGCCACGGATTCGAGCCTGAACAGGTGGCCACCATCGGCCGTTCCTCCTATAAAACTCTGTTGGCGTTCATCCGCAAGCAGAACATCTTTCTCTACCGGGAACAGGGCGAGCAGAGCGCAGAGGATCTCGCACCCAACAGCCGGGTGCACGTGATGGTCTCCGGCACCAACGTAAACTACAAACAAATCGAAAGCGGATTGGCCCTGCACGACACCCGCACTCCCCACGCCCACTCCGAACTCTACAGCAAGGCGCAAGCCAAAGCAAAAGCCGAAAAAAGAGGGTTGTGGCGATAATGCCAGCTGCACCAATCCGAAGTCTGCCGCAGCTGAGATGCGTATAGAGCTATCCGTATTGGCGAAGGTATTGAATATAGGTTTTATAGCGACCACATCATTTTTTTTTAAAACAGGCTTGAATGTCACGCAGAATACCCTAATCGCAATCTCTACTAAATCTATCGACATACCGTGTTAAACATGGCGTCATCAAGGCGTCGCAACCTGGAGAAACGAAAAATGCCTGTATTCAACAACATTGTGGAAACCGTCGGCGGAACCCCGCTGGTCAAACTCAACCGCGTCACCGAGGGCTGCGTGGGTGAAGTCTATGTAAAACTGGAATCACGTAACCCCCTCTACAGCGTGAAAGACCGTATCGGGAAAGCCATGATCGAGGCGGCGGAAAAATCCGGCGAACTGAAACCGGGCGGCACCATTATTGAACCCACTTCCGGGAACACGGGCATCGCACTGTCCTTCGTGGCGGCGGCCAAAGGCTATCGCTGCATCCTGTGCATGCCGGAAAGCATGAGCCTGGAGCGTCGCCATCTGCTGAAAATTCTGGGTGCGGAACTGGTGCTGACCCCGGCGGAAAAGGGCATGCCCGGCGCCATCGCCAAGGCGGATGAACTTCACAAATCCACGGAGGGCTCCTTCATGCCGCAACAGTTCAACAACGACGCGAACCCCACCGTGCATTACGAAACCACCGGTCCCGAAATCTGGGAAGACACCGACGGGGATGTGGATGCGCTGGTGGCGGGCGTAGGAACCGGCGGCACCATCAGTGGTGCCGGTAAATTCCTCAAGGAAAAGAATCCAAACTTCAAGGCCATTGCGGTGGAACCCATTGGATCTCCGGTTCTGAGCGGCGGAAATCCAGGCCCCCACAAAATTCAGGGGATCGGTGCCGGGTTCATCCCCAAAAACTACCATAGTGACGTGGTGGACGACATCATTCAGATCAACGAGGAGCAATCCGGCGAGATGGCCCGTCGCTGCGCCCGCGAAGAGGGAATCCTCCTGGGGATCTCCGCCGGTGGTAACGTGTACGCAGCCGTGGAGTACGCCAAACGTCCCGAGAATGCCGGCAAGAAAATTGTCTGCATCGGCTGTGACACCGGAGAGCGCTATCTCTCCACCTGGCTGTTCCAGCAGTATCTGAGTTAATCCCCTCTGCTGAAACTATAAAAGCCCCCGCTCAAACGGGGGCTTTTTTCTGGTAATTACTGCCAATTCCCCAGCGCTTCTATCTCATCGCAATGCTCGAGAAAAAGTGTCACTAGGTCGGGATCGAATTGGGTTCCCGCTTTGGATTTCAACTCCTCGATCACGTCCTCGCGGGGAACGAAGGGTTTGTAAACGCGGTTGGCGCG
>JAGYLC010000055.1 GCA_018401235.1 Kiritimatiellia bacterium | reverse complement strand
CCCTCTCCCGAACTTGAACCTGCGGTGGACGACATCCAGCAAGCAGAATCCTTGCTGCGCGATCTCCCCACGCCCCGGCTCGGATGCATTCCGGGTGCCGCCCGCGGCCCCTCCAAACAATGGCCCGGGGAACGGTTTTTGGAGGTGGCCAGGGGATGGATCCACCACACCGGGGGCGGAGTCTGCTGGCTGGGCACCCCGGACGATGTCGACCTCTGCCATACCCTTAATCAAGGCTTGGGGAAACAAGGTTGCTCTCTCGCCGGCAAAACCTCACTTCCCCTCTTCACCGCCGCATTGAAATCTCTGGATCAGGTGTTGGCCAACGACAGTGGAGGCATGCACCTTGCCGCGGCAATAGGCACTCCGCTAGTTGCCGTATTTGGCAGTACAGACCCCTACAAAACCGGGCCCCTCTCCGATAAAGCGGTGATACTCCAACATGCGGATACCCGCAATCGCTCCATTCCCCGTACCAGCGTTGAGGCGCAACGGGCCCTGGAGGCCGTGTCCGCAGCGGAGGGGCTGAAAGCGGTTCTTGCCAATTTTGATTTAGGACGGTAAGAGGCCTTAATGACCCGTCCAAAAATATCCGCATGTGTGATGACCCTCAATGAGGAACACAACATGCGCCGTTGCCTTGAAAGCCTCTCCTTCTGTGATGAAATTGTCGTTCTGGACAGTTACAGCAAGGATCGTACTATCGAAATTTGCAAAGAATACACGGACAAGGTGTTTCAAGAGAAGTGGAAGGGATACATCACCCAGCGCAATCGCCTGCGTGAAATCGCCAGTTTCGATTGGGTGTTGTTTCTGGATGCGGACGAGGAGGTATCCCCGACCCTGCGGGATCAAGTTCTCTATCATTTTCGTACGGGCACTGGTAAATACTTGGGTTTTGAATTTCCCAGGCAGGTGTTTTATCTGGGGAAATGGATTCGACACGGCGAGTGGAATCCGGACATCAAATTGCGGCTTTTTCGACGGGATAAAGGCTATAGCGGCGGACAGGAACCTCACGACATGGTGATAGTGGATGGACCCGTCAAAACCCTCACCGGGAAACTGTGGCACTATACCTATAACGACCTGTCCCATCACCTCAACGTGGTCAACCGATTCTCCAGCATCAGCGCCACCGAAATGTACCAAGCCGGACGCCGATTCCGCCTATGGGATCTGCTCACCCGCCCAGTTGCCCGATTTATCAAAGGGTATATAATCAAATGCGGCTTTTTGGACGGACTAAGGGGATTTATTGTTGCCACGATCGTCGCTTATGGGGTGGCTATCAAATATGCGAAATTGTGGGAATGTGAATGGGAGGCGATCATGGATCAGGAATACCGCCCTCACGATGAAGACGAATCATAGAATCTTCCGCAGCGCGGGTGTCGTCAGTCTGGGAACCATCAGTTCCAGACTGCTGGGATTTCTGCGCGAAATCCTCATGGCCTGGACCTTCGGCACCGATAAAGTCGCCTCCGCCTTCGTGGTGGCCTTTACCATCCCCAATTTATTTCGGCGCCTGTTCGGCGAAGGAGCCCTCTCCGCCGCCTTTATTCCAAGCTACGTACGGGTGCGGCAGGAAAAAGGTCAACTCGCCGCCTGGCAACTCACCCGCAACACCGCGTCATTACTAATTATGATTCTAGGCGGCATCTCTTTTACCGGGATGCTTCTCTGCACCCTGGCCCTTCGCGTCGAAACCCTCCCCGATACCCTTGCCGCCATTCTAGGTTCCCTGCGTATCCTGCTTCCCTACATGATCTGGATCTGCCTGGCCGCCCTCTTGATGGGCGTCCTGAATTCGCATCGACGCTATGTCATGCCCGCCTTTATTCCCTGCGTTCTCAATGCCGCTTGGATCCTGGCGCTGATCTACGTGAATCAGTACACCACCTTTGATGCCGATCTGAAAATTGAGATTATCTGTTGGGTGATTTTAGTTGCGGGTTTTTTGCAATTCGCGCTGCAAGTGCCGGCAATCCGAAAACTGGGCTACCGGAAACCTCAAACCATATCCCCCCTGGGACCCGAAGTCAAAAAGGTGCTGACCCTGATGGGACCCGCCGCTCTGGGGGCCGCCGTATTTCAGATCAACGTGCTCAGCGACCGGCTCCTCGCCCTCTGGGTCGGAGGCTACGGCCCCATTTCCCTCTCCTACGCGGAACGACTGATCTACCTTCCTCTGGGAATCTTCGCCACCGCCCTCGGCACCATCCTGCTTCCGGAATTCTCCAACCTGGTGCAATTAAAGGACCGCGAGCAACTGGGGTTCATGCTGGATCGAAGCCTGCGCGTACTGATGTATGTCATGATTCCGGCCGCCGTAGGATTGGCGGTGCTGGCGGTGCCCATCGTCGAATTTAGTTTTCAACGCGGGGCCTTTGACGCCCTTTCCACTATGTATACGTCCCGGGCCCTGGCCTTTTACGCCCCCGGATTAATCGTATTCAGTAGCTCAAAAATCTTCATTCCTCTTTTCTATGCGCACGAAGACACCCGCACCCCGGTACGAATCGGGATGTGGACCGTCTTCGTGAATTTGGGTTTCAATCTACTGTTTATCCTGGTGCTTCCGGAAGGGTGGAAACATGCCGGACTCGCCCTGGGAACCGTGCTTTCAAGTCTATTGCAGGTAATTGTGCTGGGCCGAATCTGTAGTAAACGCTATGCCCATGTTCACTGGACGCCGGTCCTGCGCTCCTGGGGACGGTGCGTGCTTGCCTGCGTGCCCATGATCCTCGCGGCCCGGGGAAGCTTGTATTGGCTGGAATCCGAAAGCATTCTGTTGCGGGTTCCCCTCGCCATCGGAGTGGCGGGCGTGGTCTATGGCCTTGCCACCCTGCTGCTGCGCTGTCCGGAAATCAGGGAGCTTCGTAGGCATTAACCCGGAGGCCTTCCATGTGGCACAAACCATTCAATCGTTCATACCCTGCACGAACTGTTGATCAAAGCTGCGGAAAAAGCGCAATAATCAAATCAGACACCCAAATCGCCTGCAGCCTCCGGCTGATACAACAACTCCTCTATTTTTAAACGGCGGGTTCCTCCGGGAACCGTCCAATCCAATTCATCGCCCACCGCATAGCCCAACAGGGCCGTACCAATAGGAGACAATACTGACATCCTGCCCTGATCAACATCGGAGTGTTCCGGAAAAACCAAGGTGATTTCCGAGCGACTCTCGTCCTCCACATCCCGAAAGACCAACCGCGAATTCATGGTGATCACTTTTCCCGGAACCTCTTGGGGCTCTACAATCTTAGCCCGATTCAACTCACCCTCCAACGCATGAAATTCTTTGCGGGTTTTGAGATCCAGATTGTCCAAATGATCCTGCAAACGCTGCAGGTCAAAAGATGTTATGTAAATTTGCCGTTTTTGTGCCATAAGAAGTTTCTCCAGAATACTGTAACCACCTAAACCGTGTAAAATGGTGGAGGGAGAGTATCCTCCGTATCCGTAACAAGGCAAACCAAAAATGCTGCGGATATCACCGCTCTAGAATGTGTTCAACGGACGAACTGCGGAAAAGGATAAATCACATTCGATTTTTTTGCTTTTTCTTATTGCCAAGCAACCAGAAAAACCGCTATGGAGTTCCTTGTTCGCGAGCGTAGCTCAGCTGGTAGAGCACCACCTTGCCAAGGTGGCTGTCGAGAGTTCGAATCTCTTCGCTCGCTCCATTTCCCCCCTGTGAAAACAGGGGGGCTTTTTTTCGCACAGGATTTTACATTTCCCTTGTAATTCTGGTTTATTCTCACGATAAAGAGCATATGCCCGATTCATCCATCCACTCCTGGGGTCTCCTCCCCACCGTTTCCCATACACACGTAATTCCCCTTCGCGATCGCAGGCAGACGTTACCCTCCATCGAAGGTAGTATGCTCCCCCACGGGTTGGGCAGAAGTTATGGCGACAGTTGTTTGAACGAAGACGGGGCCCTCTTGCTGACACGGGGGCTGGATCACTGGATCGATTTTGACCCTGAAACCGGACTCCTTCAGTGCGAAGCGGGCATTTCCCTGGCCGAAATCCTCGAATTGGCCTCTCCCAAAGGCTGGTTTCTTCCGGTAACCCCCGGCACCCGCTTTGTCACCGTGGGCGGAGCCATTGCCAACGATGTGCATGGCAAAAATCATCATCGGACTGGTAGTTTTGGACGTTGGGTGCGGGATTTTGAACTACTTCGATCCGACGGATCGCGGCGCAACTGCTCCCGCACCGAAAACGCCACCTGGTTCCGGGCCAGCATTGGCGGACTCGGCCTCACCGGCCTTATCACCCGCGCCACTCTGCAACTCCGTCCCATCGTTTCTCCGCTGATTGACGTTGAACAAATCCGCGCCCGCAATCTCAGTGAATTTTTCGCGCTGGCCGATGAATCAGATTCCACCCACGAATACACCGTGTCCTGGGTGGATTGTCTGGCCACCGGGGATGCGGTCGGCTCCGGAATTTTTATTCGCGGCAATCATTCCGAAACCCCATCCGACCTGACCTGGAAACCCCGCCCCACCCTCCCCATACCCATTCACGCTCCGGGCTGGCTACTCAATAAAGCCAGCGTGCAGGCCTTTAATTTCCTCTACGGTCACAAGTTTTCCGGCGATTATCACGCCAGCCAGGAACATTTTCTGCCCTTCTTTTACCCCCTGGATTCGGTCAACGACTGGAATCGGCTCTACGGCAAACGCGGATTTTATCAGCATCAATGCGTGGTCCCCCGCGAAGGCCGTAGCGGCCCCATTCACGACATTCTCTCCCGCATCGGCAACAGCGGCCAGGCCTCTTTTCTGGCCGTACTCAAGGTGTTCGGAGACCAACCCGCAGAGGGGTTACTCAGCTTTCCCCGCCCCGGTGTCACCCTGGCCCTCGATTTCCCCAATCGCGGACAGCGCACCCTCGATCTCATGAACGAACTCGACGAAATCGTTATGAGCAATGGCGGTTCCCTCTACCCCGCCAAGGACGCCCGCATGAGCGGCGCACATTTCAAAACCTTCACCCCCGCCCTCGACCTATTCACCCCGTATATCGATCCCGCCTTCAGCAGCAGCTTCTGGCGTCGGGTTCAGGAAAACTCATGACTCAAACCACCCTCATTCTTGGGGCCACCTCCGCGATGGCCGAACACACCGCCCGACTCCTGGCCGACGACGGAGACACCCTCCTCCTGGCCGCACGTAACCCCGAGGCCCTCGAAACCCTGGCCGCCGATCTCAGCACCCGCGGGGCGGCAGCAGTAAAAGTACTTCCCGCCTTCGATGCGCTTGCCCCCGACACCTTTCCAGAACTTCTGACTGCTGCAGGCTCCTTCGACCGGGTGCTCATCGCCTATGGAAATCTGCCCGATCAGGCCGCCTGCGAAGCCGATCCCAAGTTGGCTGCCAAAGAAATCGAAGTCAACCTGGGCAGCGTCATTCATCTCTGCACCCTCATTGCCAATCACTTCGTCGAACAGGGACACGGAACCCTGGCCGTAATCACTTCGGTAGCCGGATTACGCGGACGCCAAAGCAACTACGTTTACGGCAGCGCCAAAGGCGGCCTGAATCTCTTCCTGCAGGGCCTCCGCAATCGACTGGCTCCAAAAAACATCCGCGTACTCACCCTACTCCCCGGATTCGTGGATACCCCCATGACCGCCGACATCAAAAAAGGCCCCCTGTTCGTTCCCGCCGCCAAAGCCGGTGAATGCATCCACAAAGCCCTGACCAAATGTAAAAACGACATCGTCTACGTCCCCTTCTTCTGGCGCTATATAATGTGGATTATCCGGAGCATTCCCGAGTGTATCTTTAAGAAAATGAAGTTGTAGATTATGTCGCGTAGCGACAATCCGACGCATAGCCGTACCCGCATTTGTTCACCCACGTCGCGTAGTGACGCTTGACGAACCTGGGGTTTCAACCCCATGTCAATCCCCGAATTCCGTGATTCAAGGAACTAGCTTATGATGAAACACGGGCCGTGAATGGCCCTTCGTGAAGCTCCGTAAACGGAGGACTCCGAATCAATTCGCCGGATGCCTCGTTCGGAGTTCCTCGTTTACGAGGCTTTACCGTGAAGGCTTCAGCCAACACGCAACCGGAGCCACAGGATTCACGCGGATATTTCATTTATTAAAGGTAATGTGCTTGTAATGATTGCATCTTATTTCAAAACCCACTTGGTGAGGTCTTGAATCGTACGAATCGCCATGCACTGTGAATCACCCGTCGATGGCGGGAGGCGGCGATATTACTTTCGGAGGCGGAATGCCAAGAATTGCAGCGAAAAGCTTCGCGTCCCGGCACCGCCCAAGCCGATGCCTTGAAAAGATTGCAACAGTTGGCTGCCAAAAAGCCGGGTTCGCCAGCTAACCTGGCCCATGACCCCCGTGCAGCAGCGATTCTGGCGAAACACAGCCCTAAAGCAGAGCACGAATAAAGGTCTTTTTTAATACAAAAAAGTGGCCGGCCCACAGAAAACAGATATACTTGACTTAAATTTCGAATCTTGAGTATTTAGGTTTCACTGCGCGGTGGCTTCAGCCGCTGCGCGGAAAGATTCTTAAATCGGCATCGGCCCTGCCCCCCTCCCACACCCCACCCGTCGCTCCTTTTTGTTAAAATTTTATCACATTAAGAATTGCAGTCGGTTGCGCCTGCTTTAAAAGGAGCACCCCATGAGCGAACATATCCAACCCCTTCTTGAACGTATCCAGTCCGAAGGCCTGAAAAAGGCGGAGGCCGAGCGGGAAACCCTGCTGTCCGACGCCCAAAAAAAAGCCGATTTGATACTCGCCGACGCCCGCAAACAGGCCGATGACATTGTCCAAAAGGCCGAAGCGGAAGCGGAAGCCAACCTGAAACACGGCACCACTGCACTCGAACAGGCCGCCCGCGACCTGCTCCTGCGTCTCCGCACCGAAATGGGTCGTCAACTCAAGGTGGCAGCGCAACAGGCCGCGTCCACACCCCTCGGGTCCCAAGAATTGATCAGGGAACTCCTTCCCTTACTGGCGAAACGCGGATCGGGCACTGTTCAGGTGGAAGCCGCCGACCCTCTGGCGGAAAAACTGAAAGAACTGCTTCCGGCCCTGCTCAAGGATGCGGACAAGCAGGGGAAGGTCATCATGAATCCCAAAACCGGAGCCGGTTTCCAACTCCGCTTCGACGGATCACCCGAAGGAATCGATTTCACCGCCGAATCGGTGGCCGACTGGATCAGCGCCGGGCTGCGCCCCGAATTGGCGGAATTGCTGCGTCCCGAAACACAGGAAAACTAATCCCATGCGGATTTATGTGCTGGCCAGTTTTCCATCTCTCTCCTTTGAGGGATCGTGTCCGTTTCCCTACGAGAAACTGTTCAACGTCTGTGCCGCACATCTCTCCGCCTCCGATCTCGAAGAACTGGACGCGGTCTGCTCCACTGCACCTTCCGGAAAATCGTCCTTTGCCATGGCATGGGCCCTCGCCCGGGGCCAGGCCGACACCCTTAACATACGGGAGCGTCTGCAACGGCATCCGGATGAGTCCCTCTCCCAGGATAAATTGGAAGGCGGCGAGGTCACATCCGACCAACTTCGCAGTGACATCCAGGCCGCCTGGGAAGCCTCCAACCCCCTCCTCCGCGAAACCGCCCTCC
Organism: Kiritimatiellia bacterium; assembly: GCA_018401235.1. GTDB lineage: Bacteria > Verrucomicrobiota > Kiritimatiellia > SS1-B-03-39 > UBA6053 > UBA6053. Next base: position 5,960 of record JAGYLC010000055.1, on the reverse strand, counting down.
TCCGTGCCCTGTGGAACTGGATTGAGGATAGACGTCGCGCCGCCCCTTATTCGCTGGACGACCTCATCGGCTACGCCCTGCAACTCCGTCTCCTGGAGCGCAAGGTCAGTTGGAGCGATTCCGAAGGCAAAGCCCAATTTGAACAACACATCTCCACCTTCCTCGAACCGGTAATCGAGGAAGTACGCAAACAGGAACTCTCCGCATGAACGACGCATCCTCCCACACCCCTAAAGGCACTATCGATGGTGTAAACGGCAACCTGATTCGGGTTACCTTTCCAGAATCGGTCATGCAAAACGAAGTCGGATACGCCCTCCTCGGCGATCTCCGCCTCAAAGCGGAAATCGTGCGGGTGCGCGGTCGCCAGTGCTGGTTGCAGGTGTTCGAGGACACTGCCGGCCTCAAAGTGGGCGATCCGGTCGAATTTTCCACCGAACTTCTCTCCGTCGAACTGGGTCCGGGCTTGCTGAAATCTGTCTATGACGGCCTCCAGAATCCGCTCCCGGAACTGGCGGAACAATGCGGATTCTTCCTGGAGCGGGGACAGTACATCGACGGACTCAACCGCGAAACCAAATGGGACTTTACCCCTTCCGTGAAAGTGGGAGATGTACTGAGCGCCGGAGAATCGGTGGGCTCGGTGCCCGAGGGCCTGTTCACCCATCGCATCATGATTCCTTTCGATTGGCGCGGCAGCTTCACGGTCAAAGAAATTTCCGAAGCCCTCACCTGCACCGTCGACACCGTGATTGCCAAGGTGGAGGACGGGGCGGGGGAGCTTCGTCCGGTGAAACTTTTTCAGACCTGGCCGGTGAAAAAGGCGATCAAAGCCTACGATGAACGGCTTCGCCCCACCGAAAACATGACTACCCAGGTGCGAATTCTGGACACCTTCTTTCCGGTGGCCAAGGGCGGAACCTACTGTATCCCCGGTCCCTTCGGCGCCGGAAAGACCGTGTTGCAGCAAATCACCAGCCGCCGTGCGGATGTGGACATCGTGATTGTGGCCGCCTGCGGGGAACGGGCGGGCGAAGTGGTGGAAACCCTGCGCGAATTTCCCGAACTCGAGGATCCCCGCACTGGAAAATCCCTGATGGAGCGGACCTTAATCATTTGCAACACCAGTTCCATGCCGGTGGCCTCCCGCGAAGCCTCGGTGTACACGGGCGTGACCATTGCCGAGTATTATCGTCAGATGGGCCTGAACGTGTTGATGCTCGCCGATTCCACCTCCCGCTGGGCCCAAGCTCTACGGGAACTCTCCGGTCGATTGGAGGAAATTCCGGGTGAAGAAGCCTTTCCCGCCTATTTGGAAACCGTGATCGCCAACTTCTACGAACGGGCCGGTCTGGTCCGCCTCAAAGACGGCAGCATCGGCTCCGTCACCATCGGGGGCACCGTTTCGCCGGTGGTAACTTCGAGGAACCCGTTACCCAAAGTACCCTCAAAGTGGTGGGAGCCTTCCACGGTCTCAGCCGCGAACGCTCGGATCAACGTCGTTATCCCTCCATCGACCCTCTGGAGAGCTGGAGTAAATATCCCAGTCTGGTGGATCCCGAAAAACTGGATCAGACCCGACGCGGTCTGCGGGCCGGTCGCGATGTGGAACAAATGATGAAGGTGGTCGGCGAAGAAGGAACGGCCATGCCGGATTTCGTTCAGTATTTGAAAGCGGAATTCCTGGACGAGGTCTACTTGCAACAGGATGCCTTCCACGACGTGGACGGAGCCTCCAGTGCTGATCGCCAAAAGCATGTGTTCAGCGTCATTCACGGCATTATGACCACCCCTCTTACTTTTAAAACCCGGGACAACGCCCGTCAGGAATTCCTCCGCTGGCAGCAAATCGCCAAAGACTGGAACCGAATCCCCATGGAAAAACCTGAATTTAAAACCACGGAAGAAAAACTCGTCCATGCGGTTGAGCAACACCGCAGCACCGGGGAGGAGAACTAATCATGCACACGCTTTATCACGGAATTGAAAATATCGTCGGCAACGTTCTCATGTTGCGGGCGACCGATGTCGGCTATGGAGATCTCGCGGAAGTTACCTTCGGGGAGGACAGCTCCCTGGCCCAGGTCATCCAACTCGATGGCGATCAGGTCTACCTGCAAATTTTCAGTGGAAGCCGGGGCGTACCCACCGATGCCACCGTACGCTTTCTCGGACACGGCCTGCAAGTACCTTTCTCCGAAGATTTGTTGGGGCGCATTTTCGACGGCAGTGGACGCCCCCGCGACGGCCGCCCGGAACTGGATGCCACTCCCGTGGGCGTTGCCGGTCCCTCGGTGAACCCCGACCAGCGCATTATCCCCCGCAAAATGGTGCGGACCGGGATTCCGATGATCGATGTGTTCAACACCCTGGTACAATCGCAAAAATTGCCGATTTTCTCAGTGGCAGGCGAACCCTACAACCCTCTGCTCGCCCGCATCGCCCTGCAGGCGGAAGTGGATGTGATCGTCCTCGGCGGCATGGGACTCAAATACGATGACTACCTTTTCTTCCGCGAAACCCTGGAGGAGGCCGGATCCCTTAGTCGTACCGTGATGTATGTGCACACCGCCGCCGACCCCACCGTGGAATGTCTGTTCGTACCCGATTTGTGTCTGGCCGTGGCCGAAAAATTCGCGCTCGAAAACAAGGAAGTGCTGGTGCTGCTCACCGACATGACCAACTATGCGGATGCCATGAAGGAAATCGCCATTACCATGGAGAAAATCCCCTCCAACCGCGGCTATCCCGGCGATCTCTATAGCCAGTTGGCCGCCCGCTACGAAAAGGCGGTGGACTTTGAGTCCGCCGGGTCCATCACCATTCTCGCCGCCACCACCATGCCCGGCGACGACGTGACCCACCCCGTGCCCGACAATACCGGCTACATCACCGAGGGACAGTTCTATCTCCGCAACGGACGCATCGAACCCTTCGGCAGTCTCAGCCGACTCAAACAATTCGTGAACGACAAAACCCGTGCCGATCACCGTAAAATCATGGACCGCATGATTCAGCTCTACGCCGGTTTCCGCTCCACCGAGGAAAAACGCTCCATGGGATTCCGCATGACCGAATACGACCGCAAACTGGTCAAATTCGGCGACTTGTTTGAAAAACGCCTCATGGATCTCCGCGTCACCCTCCACTTAGAGGACGCCCTCGATGCCTGCTGGCAAATCCTCGCCGACTGCTTCGAAGCCGACGAATGCGGTATGCCCTCTGAACTGATCAAAGAGTTTTGGCCAACAGAGCGGTCAGAAGTCAGAAGTAAGAATCCCTAATCCCCTTATCCTCTAACCTCTTCCCTGACCTCTCCCCTCTGACTTCTAACCTCTTCTCTCTCCCCTCTAACCTCTGACTTCTCTCATCTCCCATCTCCCGTCTCCCCTCTGACTTCTAACCGCTCAAATGCCCCTCAAACGAACCAAATCGGAACTCCGGATACAGCGCGATTCGCTCAAGCGATTCCAGCGCTATTTGCCGACCCTGCAACTGAAGAAACAACAGTTGCAATCCGAATTGAGACAGGTGGAAATTCATCGGGAAGAACTGGAAATTGAACAGGACAAAGTGCGCCGCGAACTCCAGTCCTGGTTGGCCTTGTTTTCGGAGGAGATTCCGCTGAGCGACTGGATTCAGGTCAAACGACTGGAAATCGGCCAGCAGCATATCGCCGGAGTGGATGTGCCGACTCTCAACAATTTTGAGTTGGAACAAACCTGCCCCGACCGATTCTCCCAGCCGGTATGGGTCGACGACGGATTGGCCGCTCTGCAAAAGGAAGTCGAATTCCGAATCCGCCTGGAGATTCTCCATCAGCAGGAAGCCCTGATCGAAGCCGAATTGCGCACCACCAGTCAGCGGGTCAACTTATTTGAAAAAGTGAAAATTCCGGAATGCAAAGACAACATCCGCATCATCCGCATTGCCCTTGGCGATGAACAGGTGGCGGGGGTGGCCCGCGGAAAACTGGCCAAACGAAAAAGCGAGGCCGCCGCATGATCACCCCCATGCAACATATCACCCTGATTTGCAGGGAAGAGGACTCCGAGACCCTGCTCCAGGAACTCCGCGGCTTCGGGGCCATGCACCTCAAGCTGATCGACAGAGATAATCAACAGTTGGAGCACTTGTCGGAAGAACTTGGTTCCATCCGACAGATCATTCTCAAGCTGGAACAGGTTGAAGAACCGGAAGGCGATCCGGAGGTCGACTCCGCGGAAGCTCTCATTCCCTATTGCCAGCGACTCGAACAAACCGCACGCGAGCTGGAAATCCTCGACCAACTACTGATCAAAGAGGAAAAAGCCTGGGTGCCCTTCGGTCGGATCGAGCATTCAACCCTGACCGCGCTGCGTGAACGGGGATTGACCGTGGGCTTTTACCGCGCCGCGAATTCCCCTTTGGGTCTGCCGGAAGGCACGGCATGGCTCACCGCCGATCCCGGATTCGGGGTCGCCGTCTCCATGCAGCCGCAGGACAAGGTCGACACCCCTGCCATTCACATGCCGGTGCGAAGCCCTGCCCGCATCGCTCAACTTCGCAGTCACCTCCAACGTATCCGCGAGGGCGTGGCCTGTGCGATGTCCGCCGCCGCCACCCGCTTACCGGAATTGAAGCAACTGGAGTCCGAGCGCGCGGACGAACTGGACTACCTCAAGGCCCATACCGGCATGGGGAACGAGGAATCCCTGCGCTGGATCGAGGGGTTTGTGCCCTCGCAACAGTTGCCCAACCTCGAAACCGCCGCTCAAACCTGGGGTGCAGCCCTGATCAGCCGCGAGCCTCTCGAAGAGGATCCCACCCCCACCCTGCTGCAACAAAACGCCTTCGTGAGCTGGATCCAGCCTGTCTTCAACTTCCTCGGTGTCACTCCCGGTTACAACGAGGTCGATGTAGGCTGGAGCTTTCTGGTCTTCCTCTCCATTTTCTCCGGCATGATCATCGGTGATGCGGGGTATGGGCTGTTGTTGTTACTGACCGTGGGCCTGTTGAACGCCTTCAAACCCGCCACCCGGGGTAAATTCGCCAATTTGCTGTATTTGATGGGCGGAGCCACCTTGCTGTGGGGATTGCTCACCGGAAATCTGTTCGGAATCGAAGGCATGCCCGCGGTGTTTCCCGCTCTCTCCGCCGACGAGGACCCGAAGAACATCATGAACATCTGCTTCCTCATGGGAGCCAGCCACCTGACGCTGGCCCACCTCTGGAATCTCTGGCGCAAGCGCACGTCCCTGCAAGCCCTCGCGGAAATCGGCTGGATCGGCAGCACCTGGACCATGTACGCGGTCACCGGACAAATGGTGCTGGGCTGGGATTCCCTGCCTGCCTTCATCGCCCCGCTTTTTATGGTCAGCGTCGCCCTCATCGTGTTGTTCATGACCCCGCCCGCCAAATTGAAGGAAGCCTGGGTCGATCATATGATGCTGCCCCTCTCCTTCGTGAATAATTTCGTGGACGTAGTCAGTTACGTGCGTCTCTATGCGGTGGGTATGGCCACTTTTGCCCTCGCCTCCAGCTTCAACACCATGATCCTGGACGGCACCGCCGACCGCGGCCTGATCGCCAACGGGGTCATGATGATTATTCTCGTTCTCGGCCACGCCCTCAACTTCATTCTGGCCGGGATGGGAGTGATGGTGCACGGCATCCGCCTCAACACCCTCGAATTCGCCTCCCACCTCGGGCTCACCTGGAGTGGGATACCCTACAGCCCGTTCCGGGCAAGAACCTCTCCCTCAACCCCGGCGGTCAGAAGTCAGGGGTCAGAAGAAGCCTCAACCCTCAACCCCAGCGGTCAGAAGTCAGAGGTCAGAGGTCGGAGAAAGCAAGTCTCAACCCTCACCTGACCTCTCCCCTCTGACCACTCCCCTCTAACCTCTCCCCTCTTAAACCTGACCTCTTAACCTGACCACCTAACCTAAGGAAAACAACTATGGAACTCGAAACAATGGAAG
>JAGYLC010000054.1 GCA_018401235.1 Kiritimatiellia bacterium | reverse complement strand
CGAAGACATCGCCGACGGCGACGTGGTGGTGTCGGTGACCGGGTTGACGGCTTCGGTGGCCGGAGTGGTGAATCTGGAAGGAGACGGCTCCTTCTCGCTGGATGCGGTCGGAAATATTGAAGCCGGATTCAGCGGCAGTCTGGACATTGCAAATCTGTTTGAAATGTCGGGTAATTTTGCCTTCGTCTTTGACGGGGTGACCGAGGAAGTTCGGATTGCGGGTACGGATATGGAGTTTACGGTGTCCGTGGGCGGAACGGATCTGATTTCTTTCAGCAATGGCACCGGCGGACTGCTGATTACGGATGAGGGTATAGCGGCGGGTATTACCGGCGATCTTTCACTCTTGGACGGGGTGCCGGGCATCACCATGCAGGCCAACGATTTCACCGCGATCTTCAACACCCTTCCCGGCGCGGTGAATGAAACCTTCACCGTGGGTACGGACGAAGTGGTTCTGCAGTCGCCCGCAGGCGAGTATCTGCTGCTCCAGGCCGAAAACGTGTTGATCGATTTTGCCGGGGTGACCATGCAGGGCAATGTGGGCTTCCAGCGGGAGGTGACCGTCGACGGTGAAGTGATGGTGGTGTTCTTCGAGGATGTGTCCATCGACGCGTTTGGCGGGGAAGGCACCGGAGGCAGTCCGATCAGCATTGAGGACGCGCAGGGCGTGTTCGTGATTCAGCCCGACGTGGGCATGGCGGGTCAGTTGTCGTTCATTGCCACGGTTGATTTGCCGGGAATCGACGCCGGAACCGAAGCCGCGATTTTCTTTAACGAAACCGGAGCCGGTATCGACATGGAAGGGGCCTTTGGAACCCTGCTGCTGCCGGCCCAGGGTCCCAACAACTCGACGGTGTGGATCGAGGCGTCGGTCAGTTTCGTGTTCCCCGGCATTGAGATCTCCGGAACTTTCAGTTTCGCCAGCTCCGATTCGGACGGCGGCTCGGTGGTGATCATCGCCACCCAGGTGGAGGCCTTCGTCGGCGACAACTTCAGCGCCAGCCGCACCGGACTGGTGTTGACCAACGGTCAGGGATTCTTCTTGGACAACGGCGACGGTAAAATCGGATTTGTCACGGGCACGGTCAGCTTCGTGGGTGTGGACGGTTTGGACGTGACCGCGACCATGACCCTGCGCTACAACGAAACCACCGGGGCCTTCTCGGATACCTTCACCATCGCCGGGGAACAGTTCAGTGTGAACTTTGACGTCACCGAAGCGGGTAACGGCACCGATCCCTTTATTCAGGTGATCGCCGAGGACGTGGAACTGAACCTGCTCGATGTGGTGGGCCTCGGCGGGGACCTCACCATCACTCGCGCTCCGGACAGCTTCACGGTGACGGTGACCGATGCGTACGCCTTCCTTGGAAATGGACCCTACAAAAACGCCAATGGCACGCTGAATGCGAACGCGGTAGGCGTGGCAGTAAGCAACATCAACGCCGGCATGACGATAGACACCGGATCGGAGAACGGAAACTTCGCGTTGTACGCGACCGGAGACGCGGCGGTCATCGGAGTCGATATCCTGACCCTCTCCGGAACCCTGAGCGTGTATGTGAACAACACCGGACAGCAGATGGTGAATTTCGGCGGGGCCATCGGCAGCATTGATTACACCACTTCAGATGAGATGGCTGCCTTTTCCGGAACGAATCTACAGTTGAACATTGCCGACTTTGTCTCCGCGTCCGGCAGCATGGCGTTCACGGCCTCGGACGGATATGTGAAAGCGGCCGGGAAAGAGATCCGGGTTTCCCTGGACGTGACCAACGATATATATGCTCGGGTTGAAAATGTGGATTTCGGACTGTTCTTCGGACAGGGTGAGTTCGGGTTTGAAACCAGCGATGGATCGTTCTCTCTGTCCATGGCCCCGCTGGGAACGGCTACTGTGGATTCGGTTACCATCCGCTACACGAATGCGGACACCACGGTTGCGGCGGGCATGGTGGTCGGGTTCGGAACCGTGACCTACACCTTCACCGAAGTGATTCAGCCGGACACGGTGGAATTCAGAGCGGACGGGTTGTCGGTAAATCTTTTGAACATCGCCACCCTGGAAGGTGACTTCGCCTTCAGTTTGGTGGGGGGTGAATTTAAAGCGACCGCAGAAAACGTGGAGGCGTTTATTGGCACCTCCACGGTGAACGCCGGGGTCACCGACGGGAAACTGGGACTGATTTATCGCAATGGCGGTCTGGTGATCGAGGCCGAGGGCGGCCTGTTGCTCAACGGCGGCGGCTTTGCCACCGCCACCGCGCAAACCGTTCGCTTTGCCTACAATCAATTGGGCGAGGATGTTCTGGGGGACACGCTCTCCATCGCCGGACTGCCCTATACCTTCTCGATGGTTCCGGCCACGGCGGATTACTTGGCGGTCAGCGTGACCGGTCTGGATGTGAATCTGTTGGATGTGATCTATCTCCGGGGCGATTTCGGATTCAGCGTGGACGGCAGCACCGACGAGATGACAGTGACGGCTCAGAATGTGGAAGCCGGATTGGATGCCGGCGGGTTGCGGGTCGGCTTGCTCAATGGATCGTTGGGCATGGTCATTGACAGTAACAACAATCTGGTGCTGGAAGCGCAGGGCGATTTCTTCGCCGATTTGGGTGGTCTGCTTGAACTGGGTGCGGACACCGTGATGTTGCGGATCAATGAAACCGGCACGGCCTGGACCGGCGAGACCCTGAATGTGGCGGGTCTGAGCTACACCTTCGGCACCATGGGAGCCTCCACGGATCTGATGGAAATTGCGGTGGGCGGCGCCGAAATCAATATCGCCGACTTTATCATCCTCAGCGGCGACTTCGCCATCCGGATGGAAAGCACCACGGTCACGCTGGACGACGGCACCACGGTTGCGACGGATGCGTTCACGATCGGCGCCGGTTCGGTGGATGCGTTTGTGGGATTCAAGTACAACCAGCCCGGCGAAGCAGGGCTCCGTCTGGATGATGTGAATTTTGCGGTCGGCATTTTCTCCGAAGCCTCCGGGTCCCGTTCCTGGGTGGCATTGCAGGCCGCGGTCGGAAACATCTCGGTTTCCGGCATTCCCGGATTGACGATTGCCATGACGAACTTTGGACTGGAGGTCAACCTGGCCGCCAGGGACAACACGGTTATCGACTTCGCGGCCATGAGTTATTCGGTTGCGACTGGACCCGTCTCCGCAATGGACTTCACCATGGCCGGAGCGGATGGTGAACTGATTCAGGCCACCGGAAGCATTACATTGGAGCTGCTCGAGTTCTTTGTCGTCACCGGCGACTTCGCCTTTGTCAGCCGCAGCACCACCGTCAGCCTGTCCAACGGAAGCTCGGTTTTGGTGGATGTCATGACCATTGCCGCCAGTAATATTGATGCGTTTGTGGGGGTGAACGGTATTGGATTTGCGTTGGAGGACACCGGATTTGCATTGGCGATTCTTTCCGAACGAAACGGCAGCCGGAGTTGGATGGCGCTGCAGGGGGTTGTCGGCGACGCCGGTTTTGTGGGTATTCCGAATTTCACGCTGGAAGTGAATACGATGCGCCTAGAAATCAACACCAGTGCCAGTGACAAAACCGTGGTGGACTTCAGCAGCTCTCCGATGGAAGTGCTGACCGGACCCTCGTCCTCGGTGGTGTTTGACATGGACGGCTCGCTGGGCGAACTGTTGGCGGTTCGAACCAACGTGGTGATCGATGTGGCAGGCTTTGTGGGAGTGACCGGCAGTTTCGGATTCAGCCGTACGGTGGTAAACAATCAGGCAACGCTGACAGCGGTTGGGGAGGGTATCACGGCCTATTTGGAAGTGGGTCCGGCCTATGTCCGTTACAGCGATGCGGAGTTCGGATTCTATTCCAGGGACGGAGAAGTGGCCTTCGCCTTGACCAATGGAACCTTTGAAATCGGAATGGAGGGGATTCAGGGCTTTGAGGTTGAGAAAGTCATCATCGAGTACACCAATGCGCAAACTTCGGTTGCCGCGGGTACAACCTTGAGCGTATTGGGAATTGACTACACCTTTAAAAACGCGATCGAAACCAACACGATTTCCTTCCGGGCCATCGGCTTCCGGGCGAACCTGATGGACGCGATCATCATCAGCGGCAGTGTCGGATTCAGCAAGAGCGACACCACAGTGATGATTCGGGACGGGGTGTCCTCTCCGTTGCCCACAAGTGTTCAAACCATCGTCATCAGCGGTGGAAACATCGATGTATTCGTGGGTGTGAACGGCATGGATGTGGACGACCGGATCGGATTTATTGCGGAAGACATCGGTTTCGCCTTCGCGTACGTACGCGAGATCGGCGGAGCGGGTGAAAGTTGGATTTCGGCCCAGGCGGAAGCGGGCGAAATCGGGTTCGTGGGCATTCCGGAAACCTTCTTTGAAATTCAGAACATCATGGATGTTCAGATCGGGATGAACCTGAACGCCGCCGGCGGCAGTTCGGTGGTGGATTACTCGCAGACGATTTCCCAGTTGGGCACCAACGTGGGCACGGAAGACACCTACGTATTGACCATTCCCGGCGGCAAGCAGCAGTTTATCGGCGCGGAACTGAACATTGGGGTGCGGATCGCGAACTTCTTCAATGTCAGCGGCACCTTTGCCTTTGAGGCGATCATTTCCCGCGAAGTGGAGTTGTCCCACGCCAGTCCGTTGAATGTGATCAACGGCGAAATCGAATTGCCGGACGGCAGCACCCTGGTGCCCGATCCGGAGAATCCGGATTTGTTGAGCGGTTTTGGCGAGGACAATCCGCTGGACCTGTTGAAACGGGTGAGCATTCAGGGCTTCACCTTCGGCGCGGGCGGACTGGATGCGTCGCTGGGTGTACCGGGTGGTCCGCGGATTGTGATGGAAGATGTGAATTTCACCTTTGCGTTTATGCGCGAGGAGGAGGCGGTCGCCGAGGAACTTCGCCGCTATTGGCTGGCCTTGCAGGCCAAGGCGGGTCGCATCGCGTTTGAAGGGGTGGACCAATTGGAGATCACCGGTGAGAATCTGGATGTTCAGATCAATCTGCCCGGGTTTGTCGTTGTCAAAGTGCCTCCCTACAACGTTCCGGTGCCGATTGTGATCGACGGCACCACGGTCGATTTTGCGGGAATGCAGGAAGATGAGGTCTTCTTCGGCAGCGACAACACTCTGCGTATGGACATGCCGGGAACTGTTGGAGGTTACCTGAGGGCACTGGGCTATGTGAAAATCAACGCGTTTGATTTCCTCCACGCCGAAACCAACATTCTGGTGGAGCAGAAAACCGAGACCGTGAAACTGAACACCGGCGAGGATGTCGAGGTGGATGTCCTGGCTATGGGAGCCACCAATACCAATTTCTTCGTCGGCTTCAATCCCGGCGAGGAGGACGCGATCGGATTCGGCATTACCGACGCCAGTTTCCTGATTTTAAATATGACCGAGTTGGAACCGGAAGTCGGGCAGACCGCGCGGGTGTGGTCGGCCATCAAAGCCGAAATCGGCGCGGCCGGCTTGATGGGACTTGATCAGCTCGAAATTTCAGGCAACAACATTCAGTTGGCCCTCAACCGCGAGGCGGCCGGCGGCACCCTGGTGGACTTCAGTTCAACCACAGGCCGCCCGATTCCTATCGGGGATTACGGATTTGAGTTCGAGTTCCAGCGCAGCGATCAAACCATCGCCAAACTGGCCGGTATCTTTGTCTTCAAAGCCTTTGGTCTGGTGGATCTGGAAATTGAACTGGATATTCTGCAGACCTTCCTGACCATCGACCTCAGCGACGGCAGCACCACCGAGGTTGGCATGTTCACTTTCGCGATTGAAGACGTGTCCTTCTTCGCCGGCTATGAAGGCATTGGACTCGGCTTGGAGGACGCCAGTCTGGGCATGGCCTTGGCGGTGGATCTCAATCCCCTGACCTTCGGACGGATTTGGTTCTCGGCGGTGGCGACCACCAGCAGTGTCGGATTCCAGGGCAGCGACGTGTTTGAGATCAGTGCGGACGACGTGAAACTGGTCATTAACACCGTCGCGCGTGACGGGGTATCTGCGGATTACTCCTTGAATCCCCTGCACCTGCGCAAAGGATTCGGCGCGTCGATTGGTCCCTTAGACGTTGGAGGGGGGCTTTCAAACATTGTGATCGACATGAAAGGGGAGTTGTTGGGTATACAGGGTGACTTGGCCGTGGATCTGCTGGGTGTGTTGTCGATTGACGGATACTTCTCGTTTGTCACTCAGACACGAAACCTGATTCTAACCGACGGATCGACGGTGGCGGTACAGGCCCTTGAGTTCTCCGCAATCGGAGCAAACGGTTTCCTTGGTTTTCCCGGTACGGCGAGTCTCGAGAGGATTGGTTTTGTGGTGGAAGATCTGAACATGGGCTTCGGTATCTATGTCAAGGTGGGTGACCCGTTTGAAAAATGGACCTTACTGAACGCAGAGGTGGGGCGCATCGGCTTTGTGGGACTGCCCGGGATCGAGCTGGATGCCACGGATCTTGCCTTGTCTTATCTTCAGCTTGCTGCCAGCGGCCTAGCGATTAACTACTCGCTCTCCCCGATTACCTTCGGCAATGTGGATCTGGATCTTGATCTTTCCGTGAGTGATTTGGGACTGGACCTTGGACTGCCGGACATCGCAATTGGCGACCTCGGCCTCGAGTTCCCTGATGTAAACGTCGACTGGCCGAATCTGACGCTACCCAACTTACTCACGGCACTGGCTGATCTTGACCTCCCCGGCATAACATTTACCCTGCCTTCCGTGGATATCATGGACCTATGGCCGGACGTCACCCTGGCCAACCTGTCTCTGGAATTCCCGGATCTGGATGTGGACTGGCCGAACCTCTCCCTGACCGATTTGATCTTCAATCTGCCGAAGCTGAATCTGCCCGGCTTGAACATCGGCATGGAATTCCCGGAACTGCCGGACTTCGGCAGCGTGTTTGGTTTTCTCGGTGATTTCAACATCGACCTCTTTGGATTGGTTCAGTTCGAACAGTTCCTGGATTTGAAGCTGGAATTTGAAACGGTTGTGCTCAGCGACGGGTCACAGACCGAAGTGGTTCACGCAAGTTTTGCGATTTCCGACATCGATATTTTCGCCGGAACCGGGGGTGTCGGCCTGCAGATCGACGACATTCAGTTGGCAGCGGCGGTGTTGATCAGTCCGACCTCCGGCGGGGTGTGGGTGACTGGGGTGGCGCGCAGCCAGTTCGCCGGCCTAGTGGGAATTCCCGGACTATCGCTGCAGGCTCAGAGCGTGGAAGTGGTGATAAACACGGCGGACGTGTTGGGTCGGGTCATCGACTTCGAAGCCAAGCCCATGGAAATTCCGGTGGGGCTCAACTTCAATATTGGGGATGTGGATATCAACATCCCGTTGGGAGACGGCAGTGTGATCATTGACACTCCCGGATCTGCCGGTGCACAGACCGTGATCTATATAGGTGATGCTCTGTTCAGCATTGAGAATGTGTTGCATTTGAGTGGCGATTTCTCCTTCATCATGGGAACGGCTTCGGGTACGGATATCGTGACCAGCGGTTTGTTGCCCGGCACACTGCCCATCATGCGTTATTTCGCGATTGCGGGCAGCAATATCGACGCCTTTCTTGGATTCGGTACTCCCTACTTTGGTGAGGGGGATCCTGGAGACAGCTTCGGAGTGTACGCCAGCGGCGTGGATATCGGGTTCGTGAAATGGAGCACCGGATACATGAGTCTCAAGTTTGAGGCGGATCAGGCCGGTTTCGCGGGACTCGGGGATGTGCTTTCTGCCAGTCTGACCGGAGTGAAGGTGGAGATGAACACCTTTATGTATCCGACGGCGGCTCCGGTCCCGGGCGTGGTGCCCTATGGTCCCGGTTCCCTTTCAACGGCTGGCGAACCTTTCGTATTTGATATCGCCCAGTTCAACAGCCTGCAGTGGATGAACGCCTACATGAACTACACCGAAAGTTTCGGTCCGCAGGGGATGGAACTGCGCACGGGCGGCGAATCGGTGTTCATGGATCTCACTGAACGTATCGGAATCAGGGCCAGCGTGGCCTGGGCGGAATTCGCGGTGGCCGACTTCCTATTCCTGGAAGGCTCATTCATGATTTCCATTGGCGAACAGAAGCAGTTTGTAGCGGCGGAGGCCGGAGTGCTCAAACAGCTTTCCGAAGGATTGGATTTGCCGGTGCCGCTGGACCGGATTTACCACGACGTGGAAATCATGAAAATTGGCGCCATCAACGTCAGCGGTTTCGCAGGTATCGGCGACTGGAAGTCGGATGACCGAGTGGGTGTCGCGATTGACAATGCGAACTTTGGCATGGCTCTGATTCGTCCGACCGGGCTGGGCGGTTTGGTGATTCCGGGACTGGATGGTTTCATGCCCACCTATATCGCGGTCAAAGCCAGCGTCGAATCGGGCGGTCTGGTCGGCATGGAGGATTACTTGAATGTCACCGTCGAGAATGTCGAGGTGAACATCAACACCAGCAGCATTCCCGGTCTGCCCCCGGCCCTGGCGGTGCTGCCGCTCCCGTACATTGATTTTACCCAGAGCCGTCTGCCGCTGGATGGCTTTGGTGAGATACTCGGGTTGGTGGAATTACTCTTCCCAGGTGGCGACTTAGAATTTCTGCAAGATTTGCTGGGTCCGGTATTTGGTCCGAATGGAATGGAAATTGATACCGGGCTGGAAGGAGAATCCATTTTCTTGGACTTTGATCAGGAAATCATTCAAGTGAAGGTCGAGTACGTCGAGGGTGATATTCTGGGTCTGTTGCAGATTGCCGGGTCCATGGCCTTCACCAAGCGCGGGGGCGAGCAGGTGTTGGACAGCAATGGGGATGTGCGCACGGTCACATCGTTGGCAGTGGGAATCAACAATGTGTATGGGTTTGTGGGCTTGGGCGGCTACTGGGGCCGCAACCAGGATACGAACCGGATTGACGGCACGGTACGTGATGAAACCGCGATTGGGGTGGCGGTGGACAATCTGAAGATCGGCGCGGTATTTATGATGGACTTGGAACTTGAGGACCCCGGTGTCTTCTTCGCGGTGGATGCCAGTCTGGATATGGCGGGGCTGGTGGGCACCGAGGAATTCCTGACGGCGGAGATTCGCAATCTTATGGTGGAAATTAACCAGGGTCTTACCTTCGATCTTTCGGTCATCGACTTCAGTCGATCCACCTACCGGGTGAATGACGACGGGTCCGTGGACCGCGGCATCTGGGAAGCCGGCACGGAACTCGAAGAAGGCTACCAGGCGGGCTATTTCCTCGACACTGGCGACATCAACAACCCGATTATTTTGACCTACGAAGAACGATTGGTCCGTCTGCAGGGCGAGGCCGAGTTCAATCTGTTGGATCTGGCGGTGTTGGAAGTGGTGTTCGAAATTAAGCTCACCGATCAGGAATTTACCCTCTTCATGGAAGGGGAGGCGTTCATAGCAGGCTTCCTGGAGGCGGAAGCCATGGTGTTGGTGGTGATCGACAACCGCGGACTGGCGGCCCAGGCCACCCTGAGGAACTTCAGCCTCGACGTTCCCGGTATCAGCCTGAACGTGGATCTGCTCGAACTGATCGTCAACACCACCGGTGAAATCGTGGTGTATAACGTCCCGCAGGAATTCCAGGATTTCCGTGGGCTGCCGCCTACGATTGAAATTAGCAATATCCCACCGGGGCGCACTACGCCAGCCGCCTTCTATTTCTCGGTGGTCGGAGATGGCGATCTGGTGCTGCTCGATACCTTGGAGATGAATGGAGGCTTCAGCTTCCTGATGAGCTACGAGGGCGACACCCTCGTCACCATTCTCAATTTCAACATGTCGATGACCCTGCCTATGGTCGGTTCCGTCGGCGTTGCCGGCACGCTCGGCATTCTCGCCGGACCCAACGGCGGGGTCTACGGATCCTTCCAGTTCCGATTGAACGCCGACTTCGCCTTGTTCCAGTTGGAAGGGGACGCCCTGTATCAGATCAACACCACCAATGAGGAGCAAACGGTCCTGACCCTGGACATCGATGACAGCGGAAATGTCATTGGCACCAAAAACACCTCCGTGGACGCTTTGACCCTGCTGATGATTATAGGCGGACGTTTGAACGTGGCCGGATTGATTGAATTGGTGGGACGCGCCGAACTGCAGATCAGCGAGGACGGATTCGAGGGCTACCTCAGCATGATGCTCGATCTGTCCTTCACCCAACGGAAGGTGGAAGGGGCATTTGCGATTTTGAACAAAGAGGAAGGCCCGGTATTGGCTTTGGGCATCGCCTTCAACATGGATGTGAATCTGGGTCCCGTTGCCAAACTGCGGGGGGACGCGGTGCTGAAGATCAACACCGGAAATGAAGAGTTCAGCCGCGGCGGAATCACCATCGATCCGAACACCTACTTCCTGCTGGATATTGACGGATCGCTGATCCTCTTCAATGGCGGGGCCACCCTGAGCGGTGAGATTCTGATTTTGGTGGATGAGTCCGGATTCTTCCTCGAGTTTGAAGGATCCCTGAACATGCTCGACATATTGAACGCGGACGCGGTGGGAACCCTAGGTATCACCAGCCAGGGCTTCTTCGGTTCCGTCGACGTGGTGGTCGGATTCGGATTCACCGGCTTCAGTTTCGCCGGCCAAGCCAAATTACTGATCAACACCACCGGTTCCGCGCAAGTGGTGAAAAGCCTGGACGTGAGTCCGCAGACCGGTGCGGTGCTGGGCGTTATCGACATCACCCTGGCCCCGACTTCCTTCTACTTGCTGATCGCCGGACAACTGGAGATTGCCGGGTTCATTACCTTCAGCGGTCGATTTGAGATTACCGCGGACGCGGACAAGCTGAAGATCGAAGTGGACGCCCGCTTCGGTCTGGGCGGCTGGGGCGCGTTGCAGGCCAAGGGCGGGGCTGTGATTGCCTTTAACGGGGACTTCGCCCTGTATATTGAAATCAGTTCGAACATCAGCCTGGGACCCGTGAGCATCAACGGCCTGTTCGCCTTGCAGATCAACACCGGCAACCAAGCCTACACCCTTGTCGGTAAACAGATCGCCGCCCGCAGTTTCATGATCAAGATCCGCGCCGAAGTGGCACTGCTGCTGCTCAAGGGGCAGGGCGAACTGACCATGACCGCGCAGAACGGACTGTTTATCTTCACCATTGACCAGCTGTCGATCAACTTCTTCAATATCATCGACATCCGGGTCAGCGGCTTCTTCAGCTCGGACGGTTCCTTCAGTATCACCGGACTGGCGACCTTCACCATTCCGATGGGACCCTTCCAATTGTACGGCGGGGTGGAACTGAGTCTGTCCAACACCACCTTCGAGGCGAGAATCTTCGGCGGCGTCCGCTTCAAAATCAAATTCGGATTCTTCAGCATCACCATTAATCTTGCATCTCTGGAAGCGGGTCTGAAGCTGACACTTGCGGCAGCCACCGGCAGGCTGAGCATCAAGGTTGGACCGGTGAGCCTGACGGGATCCATCACCTGGACCTGGGGCGCGGATCCGATTCTGGCCAGCAAGGTGGGCAGCACCCTGATTCTGAACACCGGACCCCGGGCCGCAAACAAGGGCAGTCTCTACAAAGACATGGAAGAAGACAACTACGGGATCTTCTACGAGAACGGACGCACCATCGTGCGGGCCATGGGTTATGAACAGTCCTTCACCGGTATCACCCGCATTGAAGGGGATTTGGGCGCCGGCAACGACTCCCTGTACATCGATTCCAGCGTTCCACAGGATGTGCACATCAGCCTGGGTGAAGGGGACGACAACTTTCTGATGATGGGAACCGGACGGGCCTTTGTGTATGGGAACTCCGGCAACAACGTGATCGTGGGCGGCACCAACGACGATGTGCTGCACGGGGGCATTGACGACGATGTGATCTGGGGCGGAGACGGTAATGACATCATCCACGGTGGCAGCGGAAACAACGTGATTTACGGCGCGTACCCGGAGGACTCGGCCTCCGGAATCACGGTGAAATCATCGGCACTGGTTCCCGTCGATGGTCTGGCCATGGCCCTTCCCGGAAATCTGAAGAACGAAGTCACCTTCCGGTATTTGGGGCACGAAAGGACCGTACGCTTCACCCCCGGCAACGACACCGCGAACAAACAGGCGATTCAGAATGCGGTTCTAAACATCATCAGCGCCAACGATGACGATGATTCCGATATTGACCGTTCCGGCCATTTCTCGGTGGCTGGAACCTACAACGAAGGATATCGCGTCGACCTGAATCCGCTCACGGGTATCCTCTATCGGAACAACCTCACCGCGCTGATCGACCTGTCCAGTTCCAACACCATCTATGGCGGTACCGGCAATGACATCATCTACGCCGGCATCGGCGCGGACACGGTCGACTTGAGCGCAGGCGGCAACAACGTGGTCTTTGGCCAGGAGGGTGGCGACACCATCACCGGCGGCGCGGGAGACGATATCATCCTTCCCGGATCCGGAAACAACTCGGTCGATCTGAGCGCGGGCGGAAACAACGTCTTCTTTGGGGGAGAAAACGACGAGGTCGTGACCCTGGGCATGGGCAATGATTTCGTCGCCGGCGGCGCGGGCGACGACACCTTCATCGCCTTGGGCGGAAATAACATTATGTTCGGTGAAGCCGGAAACGACACCATTACCGGCGGCGCGGGCAACGACCTGATCTTCGGAAACTACGGATTGGGCAACACGGTGGACACCATCCGGAATCTTATTTTGAACCGGATGGATTTTGATCCTCTAGAGGATGACCTGCCTTCCGTCAACGCCCTGTTGCAGGATATTGAAAACATCGTGGATGCGGCGACCTCCGGAGTGGTCTCCAACCGGTCCGGTGCCGGCGAAGGGGACAACATACTGGGAAGCACCTCCGGAAACAACCGGTTCTTCGGCGGTGCCGGAAACGACACCATTACCGGCGGCAGTGAAAACGAACTTCTCATTGGCGGCTTTGGCGTCATCAGCGCCGACGGACGCACCGTGACCGTGAGCAGTACCGCGGGCGGCAATGACACCCTGACCGCCGGAGGTGGACGCAATCTGCTGATCGGTGGCGGCGGAGATGACACGCTTCAGGCTACCACCAACTCGAACAACGTGCTGATCGGCGACTCCGCCGTGGTGACCCTGACCGCGCCGATTACGGCGGGCGGCACGGTTTCGCAGATTGTGGCCACCACCGCCATCTCGGGATCCGACACCCTGTCCGTCACCGGTGGCAACAACGTGCTCATCGGCGGCGGAGGAAACGATTCCCTGACCGGTGGCAGTGGCGACAACTTCCTGTTTGGCGACACCGCCACGGTGCTGTTCAATCAGATCAGCGGAGTGGTGTCCGGCTTCACCAATACCCATCGCAGTTTCGGTGGAAACGACACCCTGACCGGTGGTTCGGGCCGCAACCTGTTAATGGGCGGCGCCGGGGATGACCAGCTCACCGCCGGTCCGAACGGGGATGTGCTCTTCGGCGATTACGGTCAGGTTCAGAAATCCGCTGGCATCAGCACCATCGTGCGCGCCTGGACAGAAGACACGGCCAACGGCGGTAATGACACCCTGACCGGTGGAATCGGCAACGACACCCTTTTCGGCGGTCCGGGCAACGATGTCCTCAGTGTCAGCAGCGGCAACAATGTGCTCTTCGGCGACTTCGGGATGGCGGTCTTCGCGGACGGATCGGCCGATGCCTGGGATGCCTGGACCACCGATCCCGGTACCGGCGGTGCCGACACCCTGAACGGCGGCAGCGGA
>JAGYLC010000053.1 GCA_018401235.1 Kiritimatiellia bacterium | reverse complement strand
GGATGCGTCTTCCAATCCGGATGCCTTTCGGCCCGCAGGGCCAAAATGCGGTCGCGTTCCCTGCGCAGATCTTCCGCATCGCCATCAGAGGTCTTCAATACCACCTCCGATACCCAAAATTCATGGTGCTTCAGTGATGAATCCCGGTAGGCGAAGCCGCAGTGATCCCGCGGCAGACATTGCCAGGCTCCTTTCGAGTTCCAGCCGTGTACCTCCAGCAACACATGCTCCATTTGCACGCCCCATGCTCCGGCATTGCCCACCACCGCCCCACCCAGCGTTCCCGGTATACCGGTAAATACTTCCAGTCCGGATTGACCATGCTCTATCGCCCACTCGACCAAAGACTCCAACGAGATACCCGCGCAGAATTTCCAGGTTCCATTCCCCAGATCCTCCGGCTCACGGAAAGGAGCGACATATCGAATCAATACCCCCGGCCAACCCTGGTCGGAGAACAACAGGTTGCTTCCTTCACCCAGTAAGAGCGCTGGAATAGTTAAATCGGTACAGAGTGATCGCGCCACCGCCAGATCTTCGGGGGACTTGCAGTCAATAATGAAAGCTGCGGGTCCGCCCAATTGAAAACTGCCCAAGGTTGAGAGGGGTACCTGTTCCCGAACCGTGCATCCTGCCTGTCGAAAGGCTTGGGGATCAATTTCCACCATTGCAGAGGTCTCCACCGCGTTATCGGCTCATCCACACCAATGAATAGATCACCACAGCCCCGAGAATACCCAGAAAAATGAGACGGTTCCGGTGTACGTTCAGGTGGTGTCCGCTTTCGATGGGGCGTAACTCCTTGGCGGTGCCGAGGGCAAAATAGTTGTTAAACTGGGCTTTGGTGCGAGATTGGGGCGTGGGAGCCTGCAGTCCATTAGGTCCGAAACTCTGCTGGTTGAATGTTACTTTCCGCCCCGCCCGTTTGCCGTATCGGTTTTGCTGAATCGCCCAGGCAAACAAGCCGGTAAACACCGAAACATGAGAGCTGTGTATAGGCACATACCGCTTTTCCGGTGCTAGAGGTTCCAGGGGTTTCAGGGTTTTCACAATCCGCCGCGCCGATTTCGCGCCGGGTTCGGCGGGGGTCGGACTGGGAAGGGATTGTGAGGAATGAGTCATGGAGCTACTATTATGGTTTCAACCCCAGGTTCGTCAAGGCCCAAACTACGGCTAAGGCGGATAAACCGCAAAACAAAGCTACCGGCAGGGCAATCGCCACCCCGACTTTAAGCCAATGCCCGAAATCACCGCCGTCGGCACCCGACCCGGATCCTGAAAGCCCGCCTTCGGAATCGCTGGTCCAGTCAAGTGCGTCCAGACGGGCCAGGGCACGCTTGAACTCCATCCGTGCGCCTTTGAGCACATCGGCGGCGCGGGTGAGTTCCTGATCAAAGCGTTCTTCCGGCCAGCCGCCTTCCCCCAGCTCATTCAATTGACCCTCCAGCTTGGAGAACAACTGTCGACTGTTGGCATAGAGTTCCTGCAACTGCGACACGCGCACCTCCTCCTTGTCGAGCAACAGCAGGCATTGATGTATGCGTCTGGCCAAATCCTGTTTTTCCTCCACGTACTGACCCTGCCGGTGCCGCAGGCTTTCCAGGGTCTGCTTGCGTTGGAGCAAATTTTCCTGTTGCTGGCGGAGGCTTTCCAGCTCGCGGGCGGTACCCGCCACCTCCGATTCCAGGCGTTCGCGTTGACGGGTCAGATGACCCAATTCCTGAATATCCGCCTGTTCCTCCGCCTGTAAATCCGGTCGCGGCACCTGTGGGGCATGTAAATCGGTATCGATAAAATCGGTGTGGCGTGAGGCATTCATTCCGGGATCACCAATTCAACACCGGGTGTAAGTACATTCATATTGGGAATACGGTTGCTGTTCGCCTCATAAATTTTCCGCCAACTAGAGGCGCGTCCATACATTTTCTGGGAAATACCGCTCAGCGTGTCTCCCCGTTGTACGGTGTAGGTTTTGAGCTCCGAAGCCGAAGTGGATGCGGACGTATCTACAGGAGCAAGGGGGGGACGTGATTTCAACCGTTCAATTTCCTCCAGCAGGGCCAATCGTTCGCCCGCCCATTCCGGGGGAGCTTCACGGGAGGTGCCCGGACGGGTCAGTTCTTGCTGTTGCAGGGTAATGTCGGCCCTGGCCAGTTTCTGCTCCACCTCCGCCAATTTATGGGACAACTCCCGGATACGGGCCTGCTCGGATCCGGGTTCCGCGGCCGCAACCGAAATAGACAGCAAGCGCAGTTCATCGTCCACCAGTTGCCGAATACCTTTCTCTTTGTCGGGGCGGCCCTCCAAATATCGTTCGAAATGATAAACGGCTTTGATGGGTTCCATTTTGGATTGATACACCATGCCCAACTGGAAATGCGCCAGCGCAAAGTCTGGATTTTTACGAAGAAACTCCCGCAAAAGCTCTTCCGCACCGTCCACGTCCTGTTGGCGTACTAACTCTCGGGCTTTCACCAATGTCGGATGCTCCTTTTCGGTCATATCGGATCCCTGATACTGCGTGCATGCGCAAATCACCAGAAGCCATAAAAAAATCAGAGTGCGAAAAAGAATCATGGGAGACTCATACCCCTCAAACCCACGGTCCGCAAGCGAAAAGCTGACAGCCCTGTAGTTTCTACATTTTAAGATGGATTGATCTTTTTCGGAGGTGTACAGAAACGTTATGAAGATTTCCTTGTTTATCCCTTGTTATGTGGATCAGCTTACCCCCGAAATCGGGTTTGCGGTTGTGGATGTGTTGGAACGGCTGGGGCATGAGGTGGAAGTCCCTTCCGGACAAACCTGTTGCGGTCAGCCGGCCATGAATAATGGATATGAGGATGAAACCCGCACGGTGGCCCGCCATATACTCAAGGTTTTTGCGGACTCCGAAGCCGTGGTGATCCCCTCGGGCTCCTGCGGGGCGACGATCAAACATTTTTACCCGGAATTATTTGCCGGACGCCCCGAGGAAGCGCAAGCCAAGGCACTGGCCGCCAAAACCTGGGAGTTCTCGGAATTTCTGGTGGATGTCTTGAAACTCGAGGATGTGGGCGCTCGCTTTCCACACAAGGTTACCTGGCATGATGGCTGCCACGGCCTCCGCGAGTTGCATATTCAAAAACAACCCCGATCCCTGCTTGCCCATGTACAGGATTTGGAACTGATTGAGATGAAAGAAGCGAAGAGCTGCTGCGGATTCGGCGGGACCTTCGCCATCAAATTCCCGCAAATCTCCACCGCCATGACCCAGGTTAAGACCGGATCCGCAGAGGAAACCGGGGCCGAATACATTGTCAGCAACGACCCGAGTTGCATGCTCCAAATTCAAGGCTATTTGGAAAAGCAGGGAAGCTCGCTCAAATGCCTGCATCTGGCCCAGGTTCTGGCGAAGACCTCCAGCGACGGATGATTTTCCCAGGTAGACAGTCGAATAGCCAAGAGGGTACACGGCAAGAATGCCGATCTCACGATCTGACCGCCCCCCACCATCATTCTGCGCATTCGGGGGTTGCCATTCGGCTGGGGTCCCGTAGGTTACGATGATGTCAAAAGGTGTATTCTACGATAGTGTAAGCACTTATTTCGACCGCATGATCTCGCGACACGAGGAACTGGTGAACCGCGATATGGTCGCCGCCATGGAATCCCTCACCGGGCAATCCCTTCCCGACTCCCAGCGAAACAGCCTCATTGATGGACCCGACGAATTGCGGCTGGTGGTCTCCGCCCTGGAGAAGACCATGATTCGCTCCTACAACCACATTCACGAGTTTTGGTTGCAACGCGAATTACCTGACCTCCGCACCTCCGCCTTTCTACTGGCCATCGAGCGTGTCGCTGAGAGTTACAAAAACCACGGAATTTTTCCGTAATTAAAAATCTACGCACAATTCCGCTATGATCCCCCTTCCCATGTTGTTAGCCGGAAATGGGAGCACGCTGTTTACGGGATGTTCCAAAACCGGAATTCCGGGAGCGGGAGTGCTGGGGGTGGTGCTGCTGGCCAATCTCATGCCCGATACCCGTCAATCGGTCGGGGTGTTGCTCCCGCTGCTGATTGCCGCCGACCTGTTTGCGATCTCCTATTACCGTCGACACGCCGACTGGCGACTGATCTTTCGTCTGTTGCCCTGGACTCTTGCGGGCCTCGCGCTGGGGTATTTCACCCTCCGCCACAACGAGGAATTTGACTTCTCCGTTCTGCTCGGAGTGATGGTGCTGCTGATTCTGGCCCTGGACACCCTGCGAATTCGACTGGGCTGGTCCAACATTCCTCATCATCAACTGCCTCAAAGTTCCCCTGTTCGTGCTCACCGGCATGATCACCCTGCCCTCGCTGCAACTCAGCCTGCATTTCCTGCCCGGCATCGTCATCGGCGCACTGCTCGGACGTTTCCTGTTCACCCGCATCCCCCAAAGACCTTTCCAGCTCACCGTGCAACTCCTCGCCGCCGCCGCGGCCCTGCGGCTGATTTTCTAATTTCATACTCATTTTCCCGACGGGAATGCCTGGGACCCGATTAAAATTCACCCTTTCTTCGATTTGACCCCGCCCACGGTTGCCACCCCAAAGGCAGCAAGTAGGTACGCTGCTCCTGAAAGCAGCGAAAGACTGGAAAACCCGCTTCGAAACGCGACCAGCGCGGCGACGGGACCCGTCAACACGGCCAGGGAACTATCGATCCCGCAGGCCCAGGGAACCTGACTGCTGGATCGACTGCTGAGCAGGCGTAGGCACAGCGGAAATGGGACCCCCATGGGAATGGCCATCAGCACCAGGAGGCCTCCTCCGACTCCATACCGGTATAACGGTATTGCTCCCGTCAGGGAAGTCACCATCCAGGGCAATCCGTAATAAAGCATAAATTGCATACCCGCAATTCCCAGCAGCCAGGGCACCAGCTTACCTGGAGTCGCATCCATCCGCCGACTCCAGGCACTGCCAATGCCCATTCCGCATAGCAGGGTGGTCATGACCAATATGGCGCTCACCATCGGGTGACCCCAGAGCAGGGTGAGCCGCTGGATTAGAGCCACCTCGAACAGCATGAAACCGGCACCCAACCCGGAAAAGGTCAGCAGCGTAAAAAAGTTTGAAGTCCAGTGGGTCCCCCGAATTGCCCGCGCTCGGGAAATACAATCAGATCCTGTGGCGGCAAATGGTCCCGGGACAGGAACAGGCGTGGATCCTGGCGAACCACCTTCACGGGCAGCGATTCAGATAGGTCGCGTATTGCGCGAACCAGGTGGGAATGGCGTTCCACTATGGTGAGCTGGGTTCCCCCACTGGCCAGGAGGGGCGCCGTTCCTCCGGGTGAAAGAAACAGAACACGTTCCGGATTGCCGGCCACATATGGAAGGGCCTGCGGGGTTTGAAGCAGGATCGAGGCGGCGACATCATCCGGATGCAGCAAAACTCCGGCCGTTTCACCATTCACAAACAGCTGAGGGGGAGCCGGAACCGGTCCGGTGTACGGAAGACTCAGATCAGGGGCATGGCGCAGGGCGGGAGAGCTCACCCGATCCACCCGCCCCAGCGGATGCGGAAGCGGCCCCTGGTGCGCCACTTCCGGTAACTGCAGGGCGTAACTCAGGGGTTTATAAGGAGACCGGGGAATTTCCGGGGACATCCACAACGTCACTGCCACCAGAACCGCGGACAGGCCCCATTGCCAGGCAGGCGGCCGCTTCAGGAAGACGGTCAGCAGAATCAGCAGAGCCAAAGGGCCGGTAAGCTGTTCAGGCTGCAGATGAAACAGGCCAAACCATGCCAAGCCGGAGCCCAGGGCGGACCCAAGCAAATTTGCGGCATACAGCGAATGGATTTGGGCGGTCTCCACAGAAAAGGCAATCGACAGGGCGGCAGCGCCCCAAAAAAAGGCGGGAAAAAGACGGTACCCAGTCCCAATACCCGCAGCCATTGACCCGGTTCCACCTGGAGCAGGTCCGCCTCCAATCCATCCAACAAGGGCCGGGCGAATAAGGGGAGCCAGGCGGTGGTGATTGCGCAAAGCAGTAGGGCCGGAGTAAAATATTTTTTCAACGAACCCGCTCCCCGCCTGCTGATCAAGGTGAGCACGGAACCGCCCGATCCGAAGCCCAGCAACGCAATGGACAACACGATGTAGGCCAGGTGGTTTCCCTGGGTGTAAGCCAAAAGCTGCATCAGGGCCACCTGCAGCGCAAGCAACACCAGCGAAATCAGAAACACCGGAAGCGAATATCGACTGTGGGGAGCGTAACTCTTACTCGCCATTGGCACGGGTGAAGGGAACAAAGCGCACCGGCAGAACGTTGCGGGTGGTCACCCGATCCCCGTCTTTTTCCACCAGCACCAGTTGTTGGGTACGAAAACGGGAGCCCACGGGAATGATCATGCGCCCGCCGTCTTTGAGCTGGGCGATCAGGGGAGGCGGAATGTGAGGGGCGGCGGCCGTCACCACAATGGCATCAAAAGGAGCATGTTCCTCCCAGCCGTGATGTCCGTCGGCATGCTTGACCGTCACGTTTTCATACCCGGCCAGCTTCAAGCGCTCTTCCGCCCAGCCAAGAACGGATAATCCAAGTAGACCCCAGCAGAGTACGGTTATTTGTTGTCGTTTGTATCTCATACAAAGACTCTACAGGTACTTGCCCACATTTTCCAACCCGAACCGACGGAAAGAGAAAATGCCTAACCGCATTGTATGTGGACATACTTCTCGATATAGGGTATGATAAACAGATGTCGATTTTCTCAACAGGTGCCGCTTCCCACAAGCGTTTTCGTCGCATCCGATTAGCTTTCTTCTGGATACGGATGATTGGAATGCTGGTGCTGGTGGCCGCAGCCGCCCAGTTGGTGCTTTGGAACCGGGAGTACGACCCCCGTTTTTGTCAGTTTTTGGGCACCCCGCCCGGTCAGGCTCTTTCCCGGGTGATGCAGTGGCCCAATTTGTATAATCGCCAACTTTCGGACAAACCTCTGGAAGAGTATACGGATGATGAACGTCTGTGGCGGCAAAAGCTGCTCCGGCAACTTTCCCAGTCCTGGCCCACCCACACCCTGGAATTACAAAACGGGATGACCAAACATGTGCGTTTTATAGAGGTGGATTCCCGATTCGTGTCGGTACGCGAGCATTTCGGGGGACAGGGGGAGTTGGATACCCGCATCCCCCGTTCGGATATCGAACGAATGGAATCTTACACCTACCCACAGCCCACCGTCACCTGGCGCGATGTGCGTTTTCAGATGGAATATCCTGATTTCCATCTCACCTATTCCGGGCATTACACCGTATTGTCGGACGCGCCCTATTACCAAATTGCCTCCTCGGTCGAGGCCCTGGAGGAACTGAGGGAAATGTATCTTGGTCTGTTTAACCCGTTGGTCCGGTTTCCTAAAACGGAACATGGTTTGCAGGTTCTGTTTTTCTCACGGGAATCCCAGTATCGGGAACATCAATCCCGTAGCGCGCCGGCGCTGGACGACAGTGTCGGGTACTACTCTCCGTTGGAAGATCGGCTGGTGATCTTTAATCATCAATTTTCGGAACGAACCGTCGAAAATCGACGGCAGGTGTCCGAAGAGGTCCGGGAATTGCTGGAGCAATCCCGCTCAACCGCTGAACGTCAGCATATCCTGCAGCTTCAACAGCGTATCGAGGATGAGATCCGAAATCATGCCCGACTGGAAACCCTGTCCACCTTACGACACGAGGGGGCGCACCATTTAAGTTACACCTACGGAGTTCATTCCTGGATTCACGCCGAGAACGCCTGGGTAATCAAGGGCTTGGCCAGTTACTTTGAAAGTCCGCATCCCGGGCACCCCACCCCGTCCCACCTGATTTCGTTGTTGAGCTTGGACAAAGACAATCGAATGCCCGGATTAGACAAACTGATGTCCATCCGTCAGCCAGAATCATTTGAAGCGGAACTTCCCGGCTTAAAAGCCTACGAGGCCTACGCACTTTCCTGGAGTCTTTTTCACTTCTGCATGCAGGAGGCCTATCGGGAGAATTTCTTTCATTACCTGAGGGAACTGCAGGCCCCCTCTTCCATTCGAACCCTCATGAGCACCGCCCGGATAGAACAACTGGCGGATGCACTGGAGCTTACCGTTACGGAACTTGACTCCAAGTGGCGGCGACATATCCGCAGTCTGCTGGCCAGGTCAGCATAAGTGCTCACCGATTCAGATTTCACAAAATAAAACCGATGTTTTCCAAAGCACGCTCCCATTCAGACCGGGTTCCTCTACGACAGCTATTAAAGCCGTTACGCGAGCCGTTCAAGGAACAATGGCATCTGGCCGCGTTGACCATTCTGGCGGGCTGGGGAAAATTCATGATTTCCATGGGCGTTCCCTGATGCGGGATCCCCGCATTCTGCTGTTGGACGAGGCCGCTTCCGCACTGGATTCCGTGACCGAAAAAAGCATTCAGGACGTAATCGAAGCCCTGCGCGGCACCCGCACCGTCATCATCATCGCCCATCGACTCGCCACCGTCCGCGATGTGGATGAAATCCTGGTCATGGAAGACGGCCGCCTGGTCGAACACGGATCTTACACTAAGCTGAAGGATGCGCAGGGCGCCTTCGCCGAATTGCTACAGGAACAGCGACTGGGGGATGAGGAGGAGGGAATGTGAGTGGGACTGTCGATCTGGGAGGATCCCTGGAACTGGAATTCCGATGGTCGGAAAGCGAAATGCCCCGACTTCCGACGCTCGGAAAAAGGGGGGAGGGGTTTTGTTCCAGTTCCCGGAGGCCTTTCAGAGAGACAGGCAGGAATGCCTGTCCTACTCTGCCAATGCCATGCAGATTCGGTTGAGTGCGTCCTCCAGCACGGAGGTCGGGCAGCCAAAGTTGAGGCGGAGAAAGCCGCTTGGGGCGCCGAAATCGGTGCCGTTGGAGAGGCCGACCCCGCGGGATTCAAAAAAAGCGGCGGGGGTTTCCAGGCCGTAGTCCCGGAAATCCAGCCAGGCCAGGTAGGTGGCCTCCATTTTCGGCATCTTGACCCGGGGAAGTTTCTCTTTTAAGGTACGTTCCAGCAGGGCCAGATTCTGCCGCAGTACTGTCAACATTTCCTGCCGCCAGGCCTCCCCGTGCGTGTAGGCCGCGATCATCCCGACATATCCGAAGCAATTCACTTCGGTGATGATGCCCCGGCATACCTTCTGAAAGGCTTTTCGGATTTTAGGATTCGGAATCACGGCATAGGCGCAGGCCAATCCGGGCAGGTTGTAGGTTTTGCTGGCGGAAAGAAACACAATCGTGCGCTTGGCCGCCCGCTCGCCCAGGGACAGAAAAGGAACGTGCTTTACCTGTTCATCCAAAATCAAATCACAATGAATTTCGTCCGAGCAGATCCACAAATCGTGCTCCTCACAGAAATCCAGCAGCCAACTCAACTCCTCCCGGTCAAACACCCTCCCCACCGGATTGTGGGGATTGCAGAGAATAAACAATTTGGTTTCCGGAGTGACCGCCGCCTGCATCGCCTCGCGGTCAAAGGTGTAGCGTCCCTCCTTCTCCACCAGTTCCACCGCGATTCGCGTGCGATCCGAAAAAATGGGCGCGGACAGAAACGGCGGATAGACCGGCGTGTTCACCATCACCCCGTCGCCGGGGCTTCCGCAGGCGCGGCAGACCAGGTTCAGTCCCTGCACCAGACCCGGCAGCCAGACCAGCATCTCATCCTCCACGTCCAGTTCATGTACCCGCCGCAGATAATCGGTCGCCGCCCGCGCAGCCTCCGCATAGGGAACGGTGTAGCCGAATACCCCGTGCTCCACCCGGTCACGCAGGGCCTGAAGAATTTCGGGGGCCGATTCAAAATCCATATCCGCCACCCACATCGGTAAAATATCCGTATTCGCATATTTCTGCCACTTCAGACTGCCGGTGTTTGATCGATCGGGACAGCGGGTAAAATCGGTTGTGTTCATCCGCCGTTGGTAACGGATACAGGTGAAAATGCAAGCAGGAGTCAGGAAGGAGGTTCTATTGTTTTCTTGCATAATGCCCGGATTCGGGTTTAAAGTCCGCATTCCTTATGAACGAGAACCCCCTGGATTTTTTAACCCCCGCGCCCGAGAAGGAACAATGGGTGGTGTTTCACAGCAAGCCGCGTTGCGAAAAAAAAATCCAGCTTCTCCAACGTCAGAAACCCGCGCACATTTTCCTGCCCTGTCTCAAGCGGGTGCACAATTACGGGGGGCGTCACCGGGAATACGATATTCCCATGTTCACGGGGTACGTGTTCGGGCGCATCCTCCGGGAAGACAAGCAGTGGTATCGCCAGAACCCCAATGTGGCCAACATCATTGAGGTCAACCATGAGAAGACGTTTTTACCTCCTCTGCGGGCGATTGCGGAAGCGTTGCAGGGGGGGCTGGACCTGGACGTGTACCCCCATCTCCAGCCGGGACGCAAGGTGCTGATCACCGGGGGTCCAATGAAAGGAGTCGAAGCCGAGGTGATCGAACTAAAAGGCCGAAGCAACGTCGTGATCCACCTGGAACTGATTCAACAGAGCGTGGCCATGGAAATTGATCTGGCCTATATCAAGCCACTGGTGTAAGTTCCTCGCGACCACAGTCAATTACCCACATGCCCCCTGACGCGCCTCGCCGCTCATGACCAATGACGCGGCCCCGCCGCCCATGACTTTCTTCTTACTCATCCACGTGGCGAAGGGCCTGGAGGATATTAATGGCGTGGTTGCCAATGCTTTCCATATTGTTGAGAATATCGATATACAGGATTTCCGCCTTCACATTCTCTCCGCTGTTTTTGATGCGAAGCATGGATTCCTTGCGCAGGCTCTTGCGGAAGGAATCAATGAAGTTTTCCAACTGGTAGGCGGTTTCCATGTCCTTCGCCGCAACAGTTCCCCGCAGGCGGGATGCGTAAAAATCCATGAACTGCAGAATAATTTTTGCGAATTCACGCACCTGCTTGTTGGTTTCATCGGGGAGCACCCGTTTTTTACGGTGCTTGCGCTCGGCCAGCATCACCAGACGGTATCCACAATCGCATACTTCCTCCAGTTCGGCCAATACCCGCAACATGGCGGTGATCCGGTCAATGCTGTTTCGACTAAGCCCCGAAGAGGAGCAGCGCAGCAGATAGGCGGTGGTTTCAAACGAGAGAATGTCGCTCTCCTGCTCCAATCGCTTCGCTTCCAATACCACCTCGGTCAGGTCGTCTCCGCCTTTTTCGAACACGTCCGCGAAAATAATCAGCAACTGCCGGGTCAAGGCCCCCATTCGATCCACGTCCCGCTCGGCCTCGGCGATATTCAGTTCGCCGGTTTGCGGCATCAGTGCCGATTCATAGGTCATGTGCGGATTTTTATGCGGTGTCAGCAGTCCGGTGACTCCCGGCTCTTTGACCAGGTGAACGACCAGCCGCTCCAGCACTTTGACAAATCCAATCACCAGCAAAATGTTAATCAGGTTAAACGAGGTGTGAAACACGGCCATCAGCACCGGCAAATTTCCCCTCGGATTCTGCAGCAATGCCGCCGCATCCAGCGGGGGATTCACCATCGAGAGGGTGAGCCGGGACAGGGGCACAAACAGCACGACAGCCCAGGCCACCCCGATCAAATTGAAAATCAGATGCGCCCTCGCCGCCCGTTTAGCGTTCACATTCCCACCGATAGCGGCAAGATTCGCGGTGATAGTGGTGCCGATATTCTCCCCCAGAATAATCGCGCAGGCACTGGGATAATCAATCCACCCATTCGCGGCCATGGTAATGGTGATGGCCCCCGCGACCGACGAGGACTGCACCATCACCGTCAATAGCGTGCCAAACACGATAAAGGCCAGTAGCGACCCAAACCCGTGCCCGGTGAATTGATTGATAAATTCGAGGGCTTCCGGGTTCGACTGGACATCCGGAACCGCCTCTTTCAGGAAATCCAGTCCCATAAACAATAGACCGACTCCGATCAAAAATTCACCGGAGTTCCGGCATTTAGCGTTTTTAGCAAATATCAGCGGCAACGCCACCCCGATCATGGGCAGGGTGATAGCGGAAATACAGAATTTGAAGCCAAACAGGGAGACAATCCAGAAGGTGGTGGTGGTACCCAGATTCGCCCCCAGAATCATGGCAATGGCACCCGACAGCGTGAGGAGACCCGCGTTGACGAAACTCACGATCATCACCGTCGAGGCCGAGGAACTCTGCACCATGCAGGTGACCGAAAAGCCGGTGGCCAGACCGGAAAACCGGTTTCCGGTCATCGCGTGCATAATCGCCCTGAGTTTTTCACCGGATAATTTCTGCAGAGATTCGGACATGATCTTCATGCCGTACAGAAACATACCCAGACTGCCGAGAAGCTCGAGAATTGCTAAAATCATATGCGGGACCTGTTAGAAAACGATATGCCCTTCATCAACAAAAAGAATCGCCCGGGTCGAGTCCCGAATGAGATTTTCAACGCCGTATATCGCCTCTTCTCATTCCTTGGAGTAGCGTACCTAAAGACCTCCGACCTCTACCCTCCGACTTCCGACCGCTTCAGCCCGCCAAGCTTCCGGTGCTTTACGTTTGCATTTGAGTCCTTCCTCTTTTAGGGTATTGCCAACCCAAACAGGAGGACCTCATGACAAAAGAAAGCTTAATTGAACATTTGAACCAGGATCTGGCGGACGAACTGGCCGCCATCATTCAGTACACCGTCTATTCCGCCAAGGTGTATGGACCCTACCGCCCCCAACTTTCCGCCTTTTTCCTTCAGGAAGTCGGCGACGAGCAGGGACACGCCCAGTTTCTGGCCAATAAAATCGTGGCGCTGGGCGGAAATCCTGTCACCACCCCGAACGAAGTGAAAGCGGCCAAAACCAACAAAGAAATGGTGGAAGCGGTGCTGGAAGTCGAAAAACGCGCAGTGGCAGGCTACACGCAGCGCGCCAAAGAAGCCGAAGAACTGGGTGAGAAAGGGCTGGCCGTCCAGTTGGAGGATATGATTGCCGATGAAAGCACCCATGCCGAGGAAACCGCCCGTATTCTTCAGGATTGGCCCCTTTAATAAGGAACTTTATGCTCGATTTCGTTGCCTTTGATCTGGAAACCACCGGCATTCAACCTCTGGAGGATGCCATCGTTGAAATCGGCGCGGTCAAGTTTATTGACGGCCTTCCTCAAAAAGATTTCTGCCAATTGGTGAATCCCCGCTGCGAAATTCCCGCCGATGCCATCCGGGTACACGGAATCAGCAATGAAGAAGTCCAAAATCAACCGGATATCCAGGACGTGATGGGTCCCTTCAGTGACTACTGCGGGGACCTTCCTCTGGTGGCGCACAACGCGAAATTCGACTTTAAATTCCTGGAAACCGCCGTGAAGCGCGAGCGATGCCGGGCACCCGGCGGACAGGTGCTGGACACCTACGGCCTGGCCAAAAAAGTGTTTCCGGGCATGCTCAATTACCGCCTGGAAACCCTGACCAAATATTTCGAATTTCCCAATACCGTGTTCCACCGCGCCTCCGAGGATGCCGAATACTGCGGAAAAGTGTTCCTCCGCATTCTGGAAACCCTGGAAAACAACGGCATTTCCACATCGGTGGAGTCGCTGGTGCAACTCGGCGACATGCGCACCATGCTGTTTCCACAAATCGCCCCCGCCGGGGAACAACTGGGGCTGTTCTAATCAGGACATGCCCATTTTCTTGAGACTATGTCATGGAATGTGACTAACATCCTTCTGCATAGTTCCGTGGAGTCCGCGCCGCCCGCCTACAACGCTGTGCGTAGCACTGCGGGCAGGTCCGTGGTTGATAAAATCCGAAGCAAGTAAAAACAACCGCGGACGGCACGGACTTCGCGGACACTTGCCGGTTTTTGGATTTGTGTCATGGGAACAGCATTTGAATCTGCGATCCGGTTCTGTAAATCAGCCCTTCAAACTGAGGTCCGGGACTTGAGGTTG
>JAGYLC010000052.1 GCA_018401235.1 Kiritimatiellia bacterium | reverse complement strand
GGTAGGACAACTACGGTCATACCTTCACTTTTTTCCCAGCCATCCGCTATAAGTTGCCCACGAGCAACAGCCGGCAGACCCTCCCAGTGCCGGAAAGCCAAATAATCGCCAGCCGTTGCTCCTGTGCAACTCTTATGAAATCCACCCGGGAACGCAGGCATCCTGTCCGCATCTTCAATTTCCCCATATCCCATATCCAGCGAGCCCGCGAGCGCTTATCCCTTATCCCTTATCCCTTATCCACGCCCCCGGCGCCCCCGCCCTCTGGGCGCTATACCGCCGCCGACGCCGGCACCGGCAACCGCTTCAAATGATCCTCCCCCGGCCTGAAATAATTCTCCAGCACGATCTGGGTCTCCGCGTGTCCGGTCACCTTCTGCACATCCGCCACGCTCCAGCCCGACTTCAACGCCTCCGTGATCCAGGTCGTCCGGAACGAATGCCAGTCCCGCACCGACTGACGGTACCGCCTGCCCGACGGCCTGCACGTCGTCACCTCGCGGATTTTCGTCCGTGTATTCCCGGATACATACCGGCGAAACTTTAAACCCGTCTCATCTTCCAAATCCCGCAACGCCTCCGAAATTTGCGATTTCGCGTACCCGGCTTTCTCCTTGATCTGCTTGTAGCTCAACCCCTCCAGCAAATACAGCCGCGCCACTTCTTTCAGACGTTCGCGACGCCTCTCTGTGGTCCCCAGGCCCTCAATGCAGGCCACGCACTTGATATAAGCCTCCGCGTCCCCGACCTTCTTCAGCGCAACCCCCTGACTTTCGCCCCCTGACTTCCGACCTCCGACCTCCGACTTCGGACTTCCATCCCCATCGCTCAGTGCTTCCGCCAGAATCACTTTCAACTCCCGCCGCAGGGTCTCACTCCCGCCACGGCCGGACAGATACAACTCCGCGATCTCAGGAAACACATATTTCCCCACCGAACTCACCCCCTTCAGCACGCTCTGCACGCTGGGTGAAAGCGGAATATTCACTTCCTTCCCGTATTTACTCGTCTTCCGCGGCACCACCCGCAGCATCCCCGCTTTCAAGTCCACCGAATCCCATTCCAGCGTACATAAATCCCCTTTGCGTAACCCCGTCCCCGCCGCCAACACAATCAGCGGATACAAACGCTTCCCCTTTGCCACCGCAAAAATCTTTTTCAACTCCTCCGGCGTAAACGGCGTCCGATGCTGCACCTTGTCCGACTGAATATGTTCCGGTCTTTTCAGCCGATCCTTCTTCCTCTTCGCCTCGAACGGCGTGCGAACCCCCAGGGGAGTGTACTCCCGGAACAGACGACGCAATTCCCCCTCCCGGCGCCGGAAGGTGGATTTCGAATCCCGCAAGCTGTCATAGAACGCCTGGACATCCTTCGCCCCCACCTGAGACAGCGGGACATCCTTCCCCTTCCGATCCCGCACGAAGTCCGCGAACTGACGCGCCCGGCCCTCCACCGCGCTTTTTTGCGACTCCGCGCCGTCCGACAATTCCCTCGCCAGCTTCGGCAACTCCGACAGCTTCACCTCTTTCTCCGTGTCTCCGCCCTTCAGCCGCACGATCGTTTTCTGGGCCGCGACCACTGCATGAGGATCATCCATCGATGCCACAAGCCGTTTCAGCGCCTCCTCCGCCCGGATCCGCGAATTTTTAAACGCCCGGTCGCCCCCCTCCCGGATCGAAGCCGGTCTTTTCCCCCGCACCGGCACTCCCAGATTCACCACCGTTCGCGTTCCGTCACTTTTTTTCACATTTCCGTGCCAATTCGGACGATCCTTCATCAATTTCAAACTCGCCATTTCAAAACTCCTTTCAACAGGGTTACAGGTCAAAACGAACTGAAACGTAACGAACAGGCCCGTACCAAATTCACTCGTTCCACCCCCAAAATGTAGAACAAATTGTGGTACAAGGCAACCCAAAAACACAAAAAACCCTTTAAATATGACTAAAAAAAGGTTCGAAATCTTACTTCACACGCAGGAGGTCACAGGTTCGAGTCCTGTATCGCCCACCAGTTTTTTTGCTTTGATCGATTACGATTACGAGTAGGATTACGGCGGATTATCATGCAGGTCTGTCACACAGATGTCGGTGCCGAATTGCGAACCCTTTCTGTCAAAATCTCTTTTAAACTGAGTTCTGGTGGTCTGCAGGTTCATTTTCTGGTTTGGATGAAACTGTAGGCTGGAGGAGGTCTGAACGCTGTTCCAGATCCAGAGTGCCTTCCAGTGCGACAGGCAGGAATACCTATCTCACACTGGCTCCGGAATTCTTCTTTCGAGAAAAAAGGGAATTACGATTCAATCTTCCAGGGAGCCTTATTTGCGGCGGCGGGGTCGGCATAAGACGGTAACTGACAATAGAATCAAGGCTAACACCAGAGTAACAGGCTCGGGGATGATGACCATGGACCAGGCAACGGCATAGTCCTCGGTCAAAAATCCGGAGGTGTCGTCGTAGATGATGTCATCAAAGAGTACCCGGAATCCGTAGGACCCTCCGTCCTCCAGCACAATGCGGAGGAATTCGGTGTTGTTGTAGAGGCTTTCGGAACTGGCGATCCGCTGGTGGAAACTATCGGCCTGCAGGCTCCAGACTTCAAGATTGAGATCGGAAAACCGGGCGGTGTTCTCCACCAGTTCCAGGGTGGCGGGATCGAATTCGCGGTGCAAAAACCAATTCAGGGCGATGGTGAGTTCGCTATACGGCTCCAGAGGGGTGTCCAGGACGTAGTCGTTCCATGTGCCCAGGCCGAGGGAGCCAAAATCCCAGCCGTTGGCGGTTATCTCGCCGCCGTTGGTGCCGGGCAGGTTGGAGGTGCCCAACGCGTAAATATCCAGAGAGCGATCCAAATTCAGCGCCCCGGCTCCGGTAGCGAAATCCAGGGCCTGAGTGGTAACGGTACTTCCGTCGATGACTTGTTGTCCATTATCCCATCCCGGAGTGGCCAAGGCGCCCGCCATGAGCACGGAACGCATGACCCGGGTGTCCATGGCCTCGGGGGTGTTGGACAGATCCTCAAAGGTTTTGCCCACATCTTTTAGCAGGGCAATCCCGCCCGCGACCACGGGCGAGGAGAAGCTGGTGCCGGACATGTTGTATGAAAAATAGAGATCCGTTGACGGGGTTTCCTCGGTGATCGAGTGACCCGTAAGCCCGCCGGTATCACCCAGATACGCGGCTAAAAACATGTTTTCGCCGGGAGCGGCGATATGAACGGCCACCCTGGCGTTTTCGATGAGTTCATCGGTCACGGGATTATAGAAGGAAACTGGCCCCCGGGAAGAGAAATCGGTGGGGCCCATGACCTCGCCGGGAGTCGAAGCGGCTTCCAGGGCCCCCACCACGATACTATTGTGGCCATTTGCGAATTCTCCAACGGTGCCCGGGTCCGGACCTGAATTTCCCGCAGAGGTGACGGAGGCGACAGTGGCGTTTTGACTGGCAAGCGCGTCAATGATTTGCGTAACAGACGAGTTTCCGGCACCACTGAATCCCCAACTGCTGTTGATCACGTCCGGAGTTCCTTCTGCGATTCCCTCAAAAAAGCCGACGTAGGGGGTAAGAAAGGATTCGTTTGAAATAGTAAACGAGCCGTTTGAATGGAAGTGGGTGGCAATCGCACCGGACCACAGATCCGCCAAAGGGGCCATTCCCATTCCCGCCACGCCCAAATCACCCTCTCCAATATGTCCGGTTCCGGCCAGGACATGTCCGACCATGGTGGCGTGATAGTCGTATTCACCCAGCTGCGGAGAGAATTCGGGATCAGGAGCGGCGTTCAGTTTGAGGGAGGGGTTGTTGGCGAGGCCAAAATAGGACCGGTCAAATACCTCATGGCCTCCCCACACGTGTCCGGCCTCGACATTGGCGATAATGGTGGAGGACCCATAAAACCCCGAATTGTAAAAACGGTCCGCCTTTACCTCCGTATTCACAAAAGTGACGTTGTTCGCGGTGCCCTCTACATCGGACGCGATGATCCACCCGGTTGCTTCATCGGCACGAAAAGTCTGTATATCCGGCAGAATGCACAGGCAACATGTAAGTAGCAGGAGTACGAGTGAAGGTGGGTGGGAGGGTTGTGGCATAAAGATGGATCTTTATTCTATCGTCCCGATGTGGCAAAGTAAATTCTCCATTAACAGGACATTCCCCATTTTTTACCAACTTCGAGCTTGCTCGGGCTGCGGAGAAATTCAGTTTACTATTCTTGGCGCACCCCTACCCACCCCTTCGCCCTCCCCCGCCCGGGTGTTGGGTCCGCATTGCGGACCCAAAACCCGGGCGGGGAGGGCGAGGGAGCGTTTTTGGCACCGAGTTCCTTAAACTGAATATCTCCGCGAACCCCGCAAGCGGGGTTCTTGGCCCCGACTACGTCATTTTCATTGAATAGATTGGCTTCTTCACTTTGAAGAAAGTAATTCGTTAATGGTTACAGTGAAATCCCGCAAGTTTGACTTTAAAAATGGGGAATGTCCTGTCCAGTAAGGATTTCCCGAAAGAGACGCAATTGATTGGCAATCTCAAAAAACACGACCAGCGGGTGCGTCGGCTGTTGAAAGTCGGGTTTGACGCGTAGTAGGCATCCGTTTTCCCTCTCCCGATCTACACCGGGACAGGCTGGTCAGTCCTCAGTTGTCATTGAGGTAGTTCCCATCAGTCCCGGAGAGAAGAATTCGGGGATGCACCCTTGAGGGAAAATCGCGGATGGTCAGGGTTGAGGTCGCAGGTTGCGGGCGGCTGTCCAGGGAATAGGGAGAGCCGCGGAGTAACCTGTTGGACGAGCAGCGTTTTTTACTGGTCACGGTCCGGAAAAAAGCTAGGAAGTGGGTATGGTGAGCTTTTCTTTTTTTTCTCTACATCGTGCATGGGTCTGGTTCTGCATCTGCGTATGCGGCTTCGCGTTTCACATGGCCTGTGCGGATCGCTTCGAGTATCGGATCGGGTCACTGGACAGCGAGGTGGTGGAAGTGAAAATATCCTCGTTCACGGAAACGGTGCCCGCGTATGGGGTGGTGACGCTGAAGGTGGAGGTCCGAAATCATCGGCGGGACGCCGGACAATGGTCGTTCCGCTTCGAAGGATTCAGCAGTTGGGACCGGAAAAAAGAACTTGTTTCCGAGCGGCGCTTGCAGGTGGAGGGGCAATCGGTGCGAATTGTGAGTTGGGAGATTCCGGTGTTTCCGGGTACGGAAACCCGGGATTCCTATCAGCCGCGCCTGAATGTGGTGGTGTCGGGTCCAGGTGCCCCGGGGGCCTCACGTCCGTTGTTGAATTCAGGAGCTGCGTATGGGGGGAATCTGAATTCGACCTTTGTTGCGGTTTCCCCCGGCTTGCAGGTGACCCGGGATGACTGGAATATGGAGGGGATTCGGCAGGAGGTTCGGAACAGTCGCAACGCACTGACGCTTTCCCAGTATGATCCGGAGTTGTTCCCGACCACCACCACGGGTCTTTCGGGTATAGATGTGTTTCTGATGTCGGAAGCGGAATGGCGCGAGCACTCCCCGCAGCATCCGCTTTTTTACCGATGGATGGCTCTGGGAGGCAAGATGATTGTCGTCTCGCGGGATCAGACCCGCACGGAAGTGGTGGGCAGCGGAGGGATGGAGTGGGTGCGCGTTGAGGATGAGGTGAATCGCATTCCCTCGCTAGTGATGAGCGCGTCCACTCCGCAGAAACGGTTGTCGGATCCGAGAGGATATCTGGCCTCCGATTGGAGCCTGCGCAAGTTGGTTCCGGATATCTCACGTCCCTTTGGTCTGTTGATGATGGTGGTGGTGGTGATCGCACTGTTACTTGGACCGTTGAATCTGTGGATTTCGTTTCGTAAAAAGAATTCTCTGCAAGTGATCTGGACGACGCCAATGCTTTCCGTGGGGGTGAGTGTGCTGGTGGGAATGGGAATTGTCTTTAGTGACGGGTTTGGAGGGAAAGGGCAGCGGTCCCAGGTGGTGCTGTTGATTCCGGAGCATCAACTGGAAGTGACGGTGCAGGAACAGGTTTCCCGCACGGGGGTATTGCTGAGTCGTCAGTTCACTCTGCCGGAGTCCACGGAGATTTATCCGGTTGCGACCACATCCATTCGTCGCGGGGAACGGCGAAGGTATGTTGAACAGGCGGGTGGGACCTGGAATGGAGATTGGTTTGCCAACCGGCGCATCCAGGCGCAGGTTCTGCAGCGGTCACGCAACAGCCGTGCCCGGCTGTCGTTGGTGGAGGGCGGGGAGTCACCGTCCATCCTCTCCACGGTGGATGCGACCTTCAAACGGGTGCTGGTGCGTGATGCGCAGGGAAAAATGTGGTGGGCAGAAGACGTGCACGCGGGAGTAGCCACTCCGTTGCGACCGGCCGGACGCGAAGAATCGGCGGAGTTATTGGAGGAAGTGACCACGCGGAACGCCGCGGCGTTTCCTGACCGGGGCATGCTGCGTGGTCAGGGCTGGTTTTATGCGGAATCGGTGGAGGCGAGTCGGTATATCGACAGCTTAAACTCAATTCGCTGGCAGGATCGTCCGGTGTGGTTTATGGGGCCGTTCTCCGAAGGAGGTCGGCCATGACCGAACCCCTGGTGGAAGTTCGCGGGCTCACCCGCATATTCGGTACGCTCAGGGCGGTGGACGGGATTAGTTTCGATATTTATCCCGGTCAGGTGGTCGGGTTCATCGGCGAAAATGGAGCCGGGAAAACCACCACCATGCGCATGATGGTGACCCTGGATCTTCCGGACGCGGGGTCGGTGAAAGTAAAAGGCTTCGACGCGGTTTCCTATCCCAACGAAGTGCGCAAGCGGGTGGGGTGGATGCCGGATTCGTATGGGGCCTACGACTTCATGGACGTGGCAGAGTACATGGATTTTTTCGCCCGGGCGTATGGATATGCGGGCAAAGAGCGGAACTTGCGCATTGGCGAGGTGATGGAGTTTACGGAACTGGACAAACTCTCGGATCGTCCGGTGAATAAATTGTCCAAGGGGCAGGCGCAGCGGCTGTGTCTGGGACGCACGCTGCTACCGGATCCTGAGTTGCTGGTGCTGGACGAACCGGCGGCGGGTCTTGATCCCCGGGCGCGGATTGAAGTGAAAAATCTGGTGCGCATCCTGGCGGGGGAAGGGAAAACGCTCTTCATCAGCTCACATATTTTGTCGGAACTGGAGCAGATGTGCGACGCGATGCTGTTCATCAGCGGTGGACGCATTATGCATCAGGGTTCGTCGGAAAGCCTGAAGGTGAAAGAGGGGCATCCCTCCCTGGTGCGGGTGCGCTTGGCGGCGGAGGCGAAGGGGTTGGAGGATTGGATCTCTTTTCAGGCGGGGGTGGAACTGTTCGAAGGAGACAAGCAATCGGTGCGCTTGAAAGTGGAGCAGGCGGGTGCGGAGCAGTTGGCGACCCTATTACAGAAAATGGTGAAAGAAGGATTCCCGGTCTGTGGATTTGAACGGGAGGAGATCCGCTTGGAGGATGCGTTCGTGGACCTGCTCAGTCAGTCGGAAGGAGGTGGCTCATGAACAGTGACCGCGTAAACCCCATCGTGATCAAGGAATTGCGTCAGGGCTTGAAGTCGCGCTCCTTTATGGCCACCTTCCTGGGCTTGCAGGGGGCCATGGTGTTGAGCATGTTCATGTATTTAGCCGCAGGGACCAGCACGACGTCGGATTTGCAGTTTTCGAACGGCTTTTTCTGGTTTATGCTGGGGTTGATGCTGCTGGTATTCATGCCGCTGCGGGCGTTCCAGGCCCTGCATGAAGAAATCAAGGGGAACACTCTGGAGATGGTTTTTTTGACTCGAATGACCGCTTGGGATATTGCCTTGGGCAAATGGATGGCACTGGTGATTCAGGTGTTCCTGTTGGTGGCGGCGGTGCTGCCGTATTTGGTATTGCGCTATTTTCTGGGCTCGATTGATGTGGCGGGGGATCTGCGACAATTATTTTATCAGGTGATCCTCTCGATGTTAT
The DNA here is from genome assembly GCA_018401235.1 of Kiritimatiellia bacterium. Taxonomy (GTDB): domain Bacteria; phylum Verrucomicrobiota; class Kiritimatiellia; order SS1-B-03-39; family UBA6053; genus UBA6053. Next base: position 6,002 of record JAGYLC010000052.1, on the reverse strand, counting down.
TGGTGGCCATTGGGGTGGGTCTGTCGGCCTGGACCTCGAAGGTGATGCGGGGACTGATTATGTTTGGCGCGATCTTTTCACTCTACACCATTCCGTTGATGCTCTTCGGACTGAGTCAAAGTCCCACCGGCAGCCCGCTCGCGACTTTTGGCTGGGTCGACTACGCGGTGTGGCTGGCTGTTTGCGGATTAGTGATGCTGTTTTTCGTGGAGTATGGTGCCTCGCAAATCGCCCCGCCGGCGGAAAATCATTCCCTGCGCAAGCGAATGATGGCGTTTGGGCTCAGCGGCATTTTGATTGTGTATGCGGCGGTGCATGTCAAGGAAGCCTATCCGGTTGTAATCGGGCTGGTTATGTTGACCCCGATTGCGGTGGATGCCCTCTGCGAGCCGTTGATCGGGATACCGAGTTTGTATAGTAAGGCCCGTAAATTCCGGGGACTGCGCTGGCTGTTCTATCCCGGCTGGGCCTCCGGCTTTTTGTTTGTGACGCTGGTACTCGCCCTGAATTTTGTCGCGGCCTTCCTGATTGAATCCGATATCGAGGTGTTAACCGCAGCTCTGGTGACCTACAATACGTTGCTGTTTCCTTTCGTGTTGATTCGCTTGATCCCGGTTCTGGCCCGGAAGGTTCTGGCCTCCTACTTCATTCTGCAAGTCCTCTGCTTCATGTTCTGCCTGCTGATGGTGTTTCTCGATGAAATCAACTTTGTCCGTGATTTTATTGTGTTGGGACATTTTGTACCGATGCTGGGATTCTTTGTGATGATGGTACAACATATCGATGAGTTATTGCCCGGATTGCTGATGGTACCCACGGTACTAATGGTGGTACTCACCCTGCTCAAAGCTCGTCGGCCCTTCCAGCAAATGCAGGTGTTGAGCAAAGGAACGTCCGGTGGCGACTGAGTCAGCATCCACGGCGCGCCTGGAGGCGAGGGCCTGCGCTCGTCATCTCCGGATCTCTCTGCGGGAACGAAGCTGGCAGGGGTCACAGGGGAATTGGGCGGGGGCGGGGATTGGAAGTTCCATCGATTTCCAGGACCATCGACCCTACATGCCGGGGGATGATCCCCGCTACATCGACTGGGCGGCCTATGCCCGCAGTGGGCAGACGATCATGAAGCTGTATCGCGAGGAGGTCAGCCCCCGCATGGACCTGGTGTTGGACGTGTCGCGGTCGATGTTTTTTGACCCGGAAAAACGAGCCCAGACCCTGCGACTGTTTTTCTTTTGCATGGAAAGCGCCCAGGCACTGAGCGCGGCTCTACAGGTGTATCTGGTCGCAGGGTCGGAAAGCCATCGGGTGGATCCTGACCAATTGCGGGATCCGGAGTGGGAGCCGGAGGCAGCCGCCGAATCAGGCGGGATTCCGTCGCTGGATCGACTGCCCTTTCGCAACAGTTCTATTCGCCTGTTTCTGTCGGATGGATTATTCGACTCGGCTCCGGACCTGATTTTGCAGGAACTGCTCCGGGGAAAAGGGCGGGGCGTGTTATTGTCCCCCTGGCTGCGGCGGGAGGCGAATCCGGATTGGCAGGGAAACATGGAATTACGGGAGTGTGAGCAGGGCTGGGTCCGCCGTCAACGGGTGGATGCCTCGCTGCTGAAACGCTATCGGGAGGCGTATACACGTCATGTGCAGTCCTGGCGGGACTCCTGTCGGCGCTATCAAATGGGAATGGCCCGGGTGCCCTGTGACTGCGGATTGGGAGCGGCCTTGAAAGCGGAAGCGTTGCCGAATGGATTGGTGGAGCTATGGGGGTAAGTTTCGCCCAACCTTTGGCCCTGTGGGGGCTTCTCGGACTGCCCCTGATCGTGGCCATCCATTTTCTGCAAAGCCGGAATCGTCGCGAGGAGGTCAGCACCTTGTTTCTGCTGGAGATGCTGGTGGAGGAAACCCGGCGGGGAGCGGTGTTTCGTTATCTGCGCAATGGCCTGCAACTGTGGTTGCAACTGTTGGCAGTGCTGCTTTTCACTCTGCTGTTGGCCAGACCGATGCGACTGCACGAGGAATCGATTCAATCCATCGCGCTGGTGGTGGACAGTTCGGTGTCGATGCGGGCTTTTGAACAGGAGGTAATTGAAGAGGGTCGGCGGCTGATCGAGTTGCTGGACGGAACCGCCGCCCGAACGGAATGGTGGATTCTGCCGTCGGATATCGGCCGGGCAGGGTGGGCACGAAGCGCGGGAAAAGAAGAGGCGTTGGCGGTACTGGCTGCGATTGATCCACTCAGCGGTCCGCATTCTCCCCGGGAGGCACTTTCCCGGGCCCGCCAGGTGGTGGGCCCGGAGGGGTTGGTGGTGTATCTGAGCGATCACCCGACGGCAGACATGCCCGGTCAGGCGGTGTCGGTGGGCACTCCCCGTGACAACAGCGGGATTTCGGGAGTCCGCATTGAGACAACTGAAAACGGGGAAGTGAAGTGGCAGGTCAGCGTGGTTCACTTTGGGAAAGAGGCGATGGAGCGCAGACTGGAGGTGGAATTGGACGGGTCATCCGTAGGCTCGCACTTACTTGAGCTGAATCCGGGAGCGATCACCACGGTTTCAGGAACTCTGCACGTACCCGGGAACGCAGGCATCCTGCCTGCAACTTCCGGCATCCTGCCTGCCTGCAACTCCCGTGATGCAGGCATCTGCCTGCAACTTCCGATGATGCAGGCAGGATGCCTGCGCTCCCGGGCGAGGGTCGGGGCGTGTTTCGTTTGGAGCCGGATGGGTATGAATGGGACGATGTGCGACCCTTTGTGCTGCCGAGGTCCAAGCAGCTTCGCTATCGAATCGAAATGGAACAGCTGCTGGCCCAGGAATGGGCGGAGCGGGTGATGCGCACGGTTTCCGGGGCCACACCTGAAGTATTCGCGGATGTGGTATGGAGGGAGGCGTCGGCCGATGCCCCGGTTGCGGATTCGGCGGAACTGCGTTTTCTTATGGGAAACGAAACCGGACCCTACGCACGGGTAAACCCGGGAGATCATGCCCTAGTGCGCGACCTCTCTTGGGAGGGCTTTCTGGCGCAGCCCTATACCGATTTTGAGCCCGCTCCCGGAGATGAGGTTTTGTTGTGGATGGGGGAGCATCCGCTGATAGTCCTACATTCAGTTTCGGGAGTGAAGGGGCTGTGGTTCAATTTCGAGGTGGCGGCAAGCAACGCGGAGCGGTGGCCGGCGATGGTGTTGTTGTTGAACCGTTTTTTGACCCGGGTTCGGGAGGGAGTACCCCGTCCGGAGTCCCTCAATGTGGAAACCCGCCAGCCGCTGCGGGTCGCGGGGGATTCGGAAGCTCCGATTCGAGCCGAATTCACGGCGGTGGACGGGACCGTCGAGGTATTTCCCTGGCGGAATCGGGCTCCGGATCGACCGGGGTATTTGAAGCTGTGGGCCTCGGAGGAGCTTCGATTACATGCGGGCATCGGGGTGGGGGACAGTGCGGAGGGAAATTTCCTGTCCGCGCGTCCGCAAGATTTCCCCGATGATGTGCGCATGGAATTGCGCAGGCGCAACAGTGAAACCGAGTTTCTACTGCCGCTGTTCTTTGCCTTGTTGGCGGGTACCCTGGTGGCGGCGTGGTGGAGTGAAAACCGGGGAGGGCGCGCATGATGGCATTCGCGCATCCTGAAGCGTTTCTGCTGGTGCCGCTGTGGGGAATGGCGGCGTGGCTGTGCCCCGGAGCCCGCCTGCTCAAGCCGTTGCGGGTGGCGGTTGTGCTGTTGTTGGTGCTGGCCTGGGCGAATCCCTTTGTGGATCGGTCCACGCCGGGTCTGGATGTGTGGGTGATGGCGGACGGATCGTTGTCCGCGCGGGATTCGGTACAACCGCGTCTGGCAGAAATCGAAAGCGTGCTGTTGGAAACGAAAGGCGCGGAGGACCGGCTGTTTTTTGTGGATTTCGCGGATGAGGCGATACTTCGCGATCCTCTTTCTCAAGCGGTGCTGGAAGGACGTCTCGACTCCACCCGAATCGGTTCGGCCCTTCAGCACACCCTGTCTTTATTGCAATCACATCGGAATTCCCGGTTGCTGTTGCTGAGCGACGGCTATGCCACCGACAGTCTGGAGCTGGCCGGGGAGCGCTTGCTGCGGGAAGGAGTGCCGCTGGATATTCGATTGATGCGTCCGGAGTCGGTTGTGGATGTGAGTGTGGATGACATTATCGCGCCCCTGCGTGTTCGTCTTGGCGATCCCTTTCTGCTGGAGGCGAAACTGTCGGGTCCCACCGGAACCACGGCGAACGTCACGCTCGTGAGGGACGGACAGGAAATGGATGAGCAGGAAGTACGGTTCCGTCGAGGAGAGGCCCGGGCGCAATGGACGGTGCGGCTGTCGCGCGCGGGTGCCGCGCGTTTTGATGTGCGGGTGGAAGCCGAACAGGACGCCTTCGCCGCCAATAACCGTCAAACGCACTGGGTGGAGGCGGCGGGCCCCGCGCGGGTCTTGGTTTTGAGCGCGTACCGGGACGATCCTGTCGCCGGATTGTTGCGGGAGAGCGGACTGGAAGTGGAACTGGTAACGGATACCGGAAGTTTGACCGAGGGGAGTTTGGCCGGGGTGAACATGGTGTGGATTCACAATGTGCACGCGGCGGATCTGCCGTCCGCATTTCTGAACACCTTGCCGTTTTACGTTCGGGAGCAGGGAGGCGGATTGATCATGGTGGGCGGTAAGGCGAGTTTCGGATCGGGCGGGTATTTTGAATCGGCGGTGGACGAGTTGCTGCCGGTGTCGATGGAATTGAGGGAGGAGGATCGCAAATTGTCGGTGGCGGTGGGGATCGTGATGGACCGCTCCGGCAGTATGAATGCCGGGACGCCCAGCGGCATGAGCAAGATGCAATTGGCCAATGAGGGGGCGGCCCGGGCGATTGAATTGCTTGGTGAAATGGATTCGGTGACCGTGTTCGCGGTGGATACGGAACCGCATCAGATTCTGCCGCTCAGTCAGGCGGGCCGCGACCGGGAACGATTGACCTCGGTCGTGCGCCGCATCCAGAGCGCGGGCGGAGGGATTTATGTATTCAACGGCCTGTCGGCGGTATGGAAGGAGTTACAGAATGCGCCCCAGGCCCGTCGACATATTATTTTGTTTTCCGATGCGGCGGATTCCGAGCAACCGGGCGGGGTGGATGGATTGCTGCGGGAGATGCTGGCCAATCAGACCACGGTCAGTGTGATTGCGCTGGGAAATAAATTCGATCGGGACGCGCCATTTCTGGAGCAAATCGCCACGGACGGGCAGGGGCGAATATTTTACAACGAGGATGCGGACAGTCTGCCGGGGGTGTTCGCCCAGGAGACAGTGAGTATTACCCGCAGTGCCTTTTTGGAGGAAGCGGTGGGGGTGGAATCAAGCACCGGCTGGCGTGAAGTGGCGGCGGTTCCCTTGGACTGGCCGGGACAGGTGGATGGATACAATCTGAGTTATCTGAGGGAGGGAGCCTCAGAGAGTCTGCGTAGTACTGATCAATACGAGGCACCGATGTTGGCCCACTGGCAGCGCGGGGCGGGGAAAGTTGGAGCCTTCACTGCGCCTTTGGGTGGGCCCTTTTCAGAAACCATGCGTGCATGGGCACAGACCGGAGATCTGGTGCGCAGTCTCAATCGCTGGGCCATGCGGGGAGAGTTGCCTCCGGGTCTGTCCTTGCGCCTGGAGCGGATCGGAGAGGCGCTGCGGGTTCAGTTGTATGCCAACGAAGACTGGCAGGAACGCTTTGCCCTGCATCCCCCCCGATTGATCACCCAATCCAGTGAGGAGGAAGAGCCGCAGCGACACGAGTGGCGGCGAATCGTGCCTGGACAGTTGCAACTTGATCTGCCCCTGAGATCCTCGGAACGGGTGCAAGGTGTCATCCGAATCGGGAGCCGGGTGTTGCCCTTCGGTCCGGTGAACGGGTTGGCGGGCGCAGAGTGGGCGTTTGATCCCGAGCCGCTGCGTCAGTTGCGGGTGTTGTCGGCGCAAAGCGGCGGACAGGAACGGGTGGATTTGGCGGGCATTTGGGACAGCCC
>JAGYLC010000051.1 GCA_018401235.1 Kiritimatiellia bacterium | reverse complement strand
TCGGGATGTCCCGCCTTCTCCCGCAACAAGTAGTTGGTGTCATACTCGGGTCTGACCTAGTGAATCGTTCCGCACAGCCGCTAAAGCAGCCGTGCGGGTTGCCCGGAGTCAGATTTCGAAAGGTGGGTGGCATTTCTAAAAAACTCCGATCCTCACGGCACCGGATAATCGGCGGTGAGTTCAATCACTTCCTGCCGGATTTGCTTTTGCAGGTCCTCATCCGCCGGGGCTTTGAGAATTTGCCCCATCCATGCCGCGATTTGCGCCATCTGCAGTTCTTTCATCCCACGGGTAGTCATAGCGGGCGTCCCCAGCCGAATTCCGGAGGTCACGAAGGGACTTGTGGTATCGAAGGGAATCGCGTTTTTATTGACGGTAATTCCCGCCTGATCCAATGCTTCCGCGGCCACTTTCCCCGTGATACCCAGAGGTGTCAGATCCACCAGCATCACATGGTTGTCGGTGCCTCCCGAGCAGATGCGCAGTCCCTGCTCCTCCATGCCCGCAGCCAACACCCGGGCATTTTTCACCACCTGTTCGCAGTACTCTTTGAAGGAAGGTTGCAGGGCCTCGGAATAGCAAATCGCCTTCGCGGCGATGGTATGCATGAGAGGTCCGCCTTGCACCCCGGGGAACACCTGCTTGTCGATATCTTTCGCGAAACGCTCCTTGCACATGATCATCCCCCCACGCGGTCCGCGAAGGGTCTTGTGGGTGGTGGTGGTCACAAAGTCGCAGTGAGGAAAAGGAGAAGGATGACAGCCCGCCGCCACCAGTCCGGCGATGTGGGCGATGTCCGCAAACAGCAAGGCCCCCACGCTGTCCGCGATTTCACTCAGTCGTTTGAAATCAATGATTCGGCTGTAGGCGCTGGCTCCGCACACCAGCATTTTGGGCTGGTGCTCCTCGGCCAGAGCCGCGATCGCCTCGTAATCCAGTTGTTCGGTGGTGGCGTCCACCCCGTAATGAACCGCATTGAAAAAGCGTCCGGAAAAATTCAGCTTCATTCCGTGGGTCAAATGACCCCCGTGAGCCAAATCCATGGCCAGAATGGTGTCTCCAACTTCGAGGGCCGCGAAATACACGGCCTGATTCGCGGTCGATCCCGAATGCGGCTGCACGTTCACATGTTCAGCGCCAAACAATTCTTTGGCCCGGTCAATGGCCAATTGCTCGGCCTGGTCGACGAATTCACAGCCGTGATACCAGCGTTTGCCCGGATATCCTTCCGCATATTTATTGGTGAGAACGCTGCCGCTGCATTCCTGAATGGCGCGGCTGGCATAGTTTTCGGAGGCAATCAGTTCGATGTTTTCACGCTGACGCCGAGCCTCCTTTTTGATCACGTCATAAATCTCGGAATCGGTGTTTTTTATCGCCAGCGGATCAAAAGCCTTCTCCGCCAGGAGATCAATTTTATGGATGCGACGCTCATGCCGGGTACCGGTTTCAAAGCTATTCGCATTCCAGGCCTCCATGATTTCGAACAATACCGGCGATTCCAGTTCACCGGGCAACACCAGCACATTCGCATTGTTGTGGGTGCGTGACAGCACCGCCAACTTGGCGTTGGTGCACAGGGCGGCCCGAATTCCCGGATAGCGGTTGGCGGCGATGGACATGCCGATACCGGTGGTGCAGACCAGGATCCCGTAGTCCGCCCCTCCCGAGGTGACCGCCGTGCACACGCCGTCCACAAAGTCGGGGTAGTCCACGGATTCGGTTCCCGTGGGGCCGGCATCGACCGTGGAAATGTCCTGCTCGTTTAATAATGAGATGATTTGGTTTTTGATGTCCAAACCACCGTGATCGGATCCTAAATATACGTTCATGTTATGTCCTGCTGGAAGTGTGGGAGTTCTGTTCCGGTTGTAATACCGCTAAAATAAAATCGGATAATGCACTTTCAATCTCGTCCCGGGTTTTCGATAGGTGTCCACCTGGCCGCCATAGGGATCCATCACGTCCCGGGTCGCCTGATCGGGGGTAAATTGGTGCAAGGTGCGGGTTTTCGATGCCGCCTCCGGCGCCGTCTGCAGAATCGGTTCCTGGTGAGGCACCGGTCAGGGCAATGATTTTTGCGCTTCTTCAATCATCGTGGAAGTCAGCAATCGGGATGTGTGACCGGACACTCCAGAACCGTGCTCTTTCATCACCTGAATCGCACCCTGGGAGGCCGGGGATCCATCCGTCGCGAAAGTCCCGCCGATGCGAATTCCCAGCCGACAGGCTCCGGCACAGGTGGCGGGCCAAGCTCCGCCATCACAGACCGACAGGTGTTTCCTGTGCAGACAAATAAGGAAATTTTACGAGTTTCGGTTCCGACATGCATCTCTAATACCCGAAATGAACAGGGTCAAGACGGGAGACAGGTTCTTCAGTCAGTACCACCTGCATTCAAAACGTTCATGTAGGACCAAGCACCTCGCTTGCCGGGGTTCGCGGAGCAATTCAGTAGAGGCTGCGCACTCCCCGGCCCTCCGCCTGGCGCTTCGGTCCCGCCCGGCGGGACCGAATCGGGCCAGCGGCACGGGGTGAACAAAAATCGGTACCTGAATTCCTCCGCACTCCGAGCAAGCTCGACGTTTGGTAAAAAAAGGAGAAATATGCTTTTCAAATCCGGCTCTAATACATACAGGAAAAAACTACTTAATTCTAAAACACCTCCGAATATGAACCGAATTCTCATCTCCCTTTTATTTCTCGCACCTATTCTCCACGCTCAAAACACCGAAGGCTTTGAGACCCAGCTCGATGCGGGATTTACGCTCACCGACGGAAACAGCGAAACCACTTTATTTACCCTGGGAGCCGAGTCCAAAAACATCACTGATAACCGCGAAATTTCGCTTTTGGGCACTTATGCCTATGGTCAAACCACCAGCACCCTGGCCGATGCCAGTAAACAGGACACAACCACCCTCGACAAAGCGAAAGCCGAATTGCAAGTGAATTGGCTTCTGTCGGAACAAGCGTACGGCTTCGCTAACATGACCGTCGAAAAAGATGAGATCGCCCGAATCGATCACCGGATAATTGCGGGTCCCGGATTAGGGTATTACTTCCTCCGAGACGATACCCATATCTTCTCCACCGAAGCGGGTATCGTGTATGTCATTGAAAATACCCGGGACGACAGCGAGAATTATCCCGCCATAAGATTCAAACAGGAATACCGCCGGAAATTTGCCAACGGCTCCCGGATCTGGCAGTCCGTGGAAGTGCTGAGTGAATTGGCTGAAACCGAAAATTATTTCCTGAATGCCGAAATCGGGGTGGAGTCGAAGCTCAATTCCCGAATGGCCCTGCGCCTAGTCGCTAAAAACGCCCACAATAACGATCCGGAACCGGACATCGAGCGAAACGATCTGACCATCATTTCCGGTTTGTCGATAAGCCTGTGACTTTTCGTGAACCACCCGCCTTGGGGTGAGCTCGATTGTACACGTCCTTCATGCGTTCGATGGAAACGTGGGTATAAATCTGGGTGGTGGACAAGCTGCTGTGGCCCAACAACTCCTGAACACTTCGTAAATCCGCACCTGCATCCAACAGGTGGGTGGCAAAAGAATGACGGAGCGCGTGGGGATACAGCTCACTGGGCAATCCCGCCGCCTGCAGCATGGATTTCATCATCCGTTGCACGGAACGATTACTGTATCGGGTCCCGTTTTTGTTCAAAAACAGGGCTTGGCTTCGCAGGGGTTTTCCAAGATACGCCAAAAAATCCCCCCTCGCCTCCAACGCCTCGTGTAAAGCGAAGACTGCGGGGTCTCCCAGAGGACACATGCGTTCCTTTCGCCCTTTGCCCAGCACCCGAATGACTCCGCTCACCAAATCGATTCGCTCCTCCCGCAATTGGGTCAGTTCATTGAGCCGGACCCCGCTACTGTAGAGGATCTCTAGAATGGCGGTGTCCCGGCACACTCGATACTTCTGAAAAGGATCGGTTTTTTCGGAAGCCTCAAACAAGAGTCTGGGTGTATCCAATAATGAGCCGATTTCCTTCGGACTTAAAATATGCGGCAAGGTTCGGCTTCGCTTGGGCTGCGGCAGGCCCGCGAACGGATTCACCTTCACCCGTTCTTCGCGTAGCATAAAGCGGAAAAAACTGCGCAGACTGGACAGTTTTCGTCCGGTGGTGGCCGGCATCGCTCCTGATTTTTGTACTTCTACCAGAAAACTCCGAGCCCGGGGACGGGTGATCTCTCCCCAGGCATAGGGCGGGGCCTGGTCCGGCCAGATAAAATCAGCGAATTGCTGAATGTCACGAAAATACGCTTCCAGCGTATGTCCGGAGGCATTTTTTTCTCCCTCCAGGTACTGCCCAAACGCATCCAGCTCGGGATCGACCGTCATCAGCGCTTCAACATCGCCTTCAGCTCTTTGGTTAAATAAGTGGAATCCGTCCAATCCCGCCCGTCAGGATATTTCCACAATTCGACGCTGGCCCGCAACACATCCGTTCTCGACACCACTCCGCAAAGCTCGTCCCCCTCCACCACCGGTAATCGACGATAAGCCCGGTGCATGAAAATTCCGGCCACCGTAAACAAGTCCGCTTTCGGACCAATGGTTTCCGGGTGCATTATCATGTATTCGGCAACCGTACCGCCGGGAATATTGCTGTAGGCGGCGGAAGCAAAAATCCCCATGCAGTCCTTCTCGGACAACATCCCCACCAGACATCCCTCCTCCACCACCGGGGCTCCGGAGACATCGTGTTTCATCATTTTGATGATCGCGTCATAGATATCCAAATCAGGGGAAAGCGTTACCACTTTCTTGGTCATGATCGTTTCAACCGTGGGTACATGGCTCATAATAGAATCTCCTATCTAAGGTTGACTCCATTGTGAAGTGATTCGAAGCAAATCACAACCCGAAAGAGGGAATGAATTTGAATCAGGAAACGGTGATTTCGTGATTCAGGTAACTTTCCAGCTTCACATTCTCCAGGCCTTCCAAGACATCCAACGCCCCGCCAAAATCCTGGAAGGTCGTGAACGCGTCCGGGAACACGATCGTGGGAATGTCCGCAGTAATAGAAGATCTGCAGGATTGCGCGCTGGTGGTCAGAGAAAGACAACTGGAAGCGTGCACTTCGAGTTCCTTGGTCATCCGCAACCAGGCATCCGCCTTGGGAAACGGGTCCAGTTCTTTGCTAAAGGGGTACAGCTCGATCCCCAGGCCGGACAGATCCAGACGGTCGGCCAAGGCATCCCGGGCCTGTGGCGGCAGTGCGGTCATGCCAATTACCTTCATGTCCCGCTCGCGGGCCTGCACAATCACATCGCGCAAGGCATCGCTTACCTGTACATTCCCGGATTCGAGGTGCATCTTGATACCGCTCACCAGCTCCTCGGACACTTTTTTCGGCTGCCCTTTTTTCACTCCCAGCCCGGTCTGCAAAATGTCGATGGTTTTGTGCGGCCCGTTGGTCAGGCAGAAACGGGAATAATGAATCGGGGTCAGATCCACATCATCGAAAATGCTCTGCAATACCTCGAATGAGGCGTCACGAATGGTGGCAACCAGATGATCAAATTCAAAAATAAAGGCGGTAGTCTGCGTATTTTCAGCAGCGGAATCAGCTTTTTCGTTCAAAAGAACCTCCAAAATTATGTAAAAACAGGGATAGGGCTATAGCGAATCCGATTGGAAAGTCAAGAGAAACCAGGAGTTGCTTTTCGATTGTGGATTTAAAATCCGACTGTATGGTATAAGCATGAACTACCTGCAAAAAGCATCATGGTTCACGAAAGTGGACAGAGCCATTTCAAGCTCGATGAACCGATATGGCCAAGTATTTCTGCGTTGGTCCCTGGGTATCATCTTTATCTGGTTCGGGGCTTTGAAGCCCTTCGGACTCAGCCCGGCGCATGAACTGGTCTCCACTACAGTTTATTTTGTGGATCCGGAATGGTTTATCCCCTTTCTGGGATGGTGGGAGGTCGCCATTGGGGTGGGCCTTCTGGTGCGCCCCCTCATCCGCCCCGCCATTGCCCTGCTCTTCCTGCAGATGCCGGGCACCTTCTTGCCGCTGATCCTGCTGCCCGATGTCTGCTTTACGCATTTCCCTTTCGGACTCACCCTCGAAGGGCAATACATTATCAAAAACCTCATTCTCATCGCCGCCGCCCTGGTCATCGGCGGCAGTGTTCGAAAGCAGTCCAACCACTCGGCACCTGAAGCTGTTTCCACACGATTTCCAAGGCTTTGGAGAACACGTTCAAAAAGACCTCTTTACCCATGGATTCGCGATCCGCGGAAGCCCAGGTGTCCAAATAGCGATTGACGTTAATCCCCAGTTTGGGTTCCTCGATTTTGATGCAGGTTTTCCCGAAAATCTTCCGGGCCTCCTCCTCGTCACACGAGGGAGCATTCAAGGCCGCATCCGCTGCCAGTTGAATCCGCGGATTCTCCACCCCTACCTCCCGCAGCAGATCATACGAATCCTGATCCCGCACCGTAATGAAATCCATTAACTCCGCCACCCGCTTGAGCATCTTTTTGCCGCCCGGGGTGTGCACCGGGCCCACGCCCACGTTGAAACCAATAATCGGTACCCCTCTTTTTTTGGCCAGGGGCAACAGCAGATTATACAGGGATCGATCAAACAGACAGGCATCGAAAATCAGAATGGCGTCCGTGCGTCGAATAGAGCGCCAGGTGGGGATCCCCAGCATGCGCAGGGCCCCCTGCCAGGGCATCATCCCTACCGGCTGAGTGTCGTTGGGATACTGATCCCGAATATAGTCCGGTCGAATGGTGGGGATTTCATATCGCAGACGGCGCCCGCAGGCCTCGTCCACGCCATCCATAATCGCGGCTATCAAAGCAGCATCGCCGGCGTTACGTCCGGATGATGAGCCCAGTAAGGTAATTGATTCAAGTTTAGACACGTAAAACTCCTGAAAATAAAAGAGACAAACAAAAGAAACTTCTATAGCGGTGCAATTCCACCGTGGCATTTCTATAGTGCCCGGCAGTCTGCCGGACTTTAGGTTTCCCCGCGAACCTCTCTCATCCCCATCCCCCTCTTTGATTATGAATTCCCCCCTATATCTCGTCACCGGTGCCGCAGGTTTTGTTGGTTCCGAATTGGTACGGCAACTGGTTGCGGAGGGCCATCGCGTTCGCGGATTGGTTCGCAAGCCGGAGCAAATGGATGCGCTCCGGGAACGGGGGCTGAACCCGTCCTGGGCAACATCACCCAACCTGAAGAACTCGCTGCCGCAATGGAAGGGGTAACCGGAGTCTACCATATTGCCGCCATGTTCCGCGAAGCCGATCAGCCGGACGACGCCTATGAAGCCGCCAATGTCCAAGGCGTGCAAAACGTAGTGGATGCCGCGGCCGCCGCCGGGGTGGAGCGGGTGATCCATTGCTCAACCGTGGGCGTGTTGGGGCATGTCGGCCCCCCCCCGCGGATGAGCAGACCCCCTACAACCCCGGCGACATCTACCAACGCACCAAAATGAAGGGCGAGGAACTGGCCATGGCCGCCTTCAAAGAAGGAAAGGTCAGAGGCGTGGTCATTCGCCCGGCCATGATCTATGGACCCGGCGACACCCGCACCCGCAAATTATTCCGCATGATCGCCCGTAAACGCTTTTTCTATGTCGGCAAGGGCGCGAATCTGGTGCATTTTATCGATGTGCGCGACCTCGCACGCTCCTTTATTCTGGCCATGGAGGCAACAGACACCAACGCGGAGATCTACATCATCTCAGGCGAGCGGGCCATGCCCCTGCGTGAATTCTGCGGAATCGCCGCCAAAAAACTGGGAGTGAACCCTCCCCGTCTGCAACTCCCGGTTGCACCCATGCAATGGGCGGGATCGCTCTGCGAAACCATTTGCATCCCCCTGGGCATCTCCCCTCCCCTGTATCGTCGACGGGTCGATTTCTACACCAAAGACCGCTTCTTCACCTCCGAAAAAGCCCGGGAGCAAATCGGATTCAATCCCGCAAAATCCCCAGAAGAGGAAATCTCGGATATTATCGAGGATTATCAGGCGCGGGAGTGGCTTTAATTCTTCCACCCCTGCGTGGCCATGGCATCCACTTTGGCCAGCACCTGTTGATTCAGGTCCTGTTTGTAGGCTTTGATTTTTTCACGCAACTCCGGCCGGGCGGTAGCTAAAATCTGTGCCGCCAAAATTCCCGCGTTTTTGGCTCCATCCACCGCCACCGTGGCCACCGGCACCCCGGCGGGCATTTGCAGGATGGACAGCAAACTGTCCCAGCCGTCGATCGAATTTCGCGATTTGATGGGAACCCCGATTACGGGCAGCGGACTGATCGCCGCCACCATCCCGGGCAAATGCGCCGCCCCGCCCGCTCCGGCAATGATCACCTGAATTCCCCGTCCCTCGGCGGCGGTGGCATACTCGAACAGACGTTCGGGCGTGCGGTGGGCCGAGACCACCGTGACCTCGATGGGAACGTCGAGTGATTCCAGAAATTCCGCAGCTTCGCCCATGACCCGGAGGTCAGAGTCGGAGCCCATGATGATGGCGACGTGTGGAGTGCTCATATGGTGGCCTTGAGTGTGGATTGTAAAGATCGGGAAAGAGTGATCGCGGTTTCGAGGTCAGCGTGACATACGGTCACATGCCCCATTTTACGAAAGGGACGGGTTTCGGTTTTACCGTATAAGTGCAGATAGGCACCCGGGGTGGACAGCACGTCATCCACTCCCTCATAACGGACGGGTCCGCTGACCCCGGGTTCTCCCAACAGGTTAGTCATCACCCCCGGCTGACGCAACGAGCTGTTCCCCAACGGAAGATCCAGAATTGCGCGGAGGTGCTGCTGATACTGTGAGCACACACAGGCCTCGATGCTGTGGTGTCCGCTGTTGTGCGGACGCGGCGCGACCTCGTTAATCAACAACTGTCCCTGTTGATCCACAAACAGCTCCACCGCCAATAAACCACAAAGATCAAAGGCCTGAATGGTTTTCTCCGCCAGCGCCCGGGCCTCGCGGGCCAGTTCAGGGCTGATCCGGGCCGGAGCCGCCAAAAATTCCACCAAATTCGCCTCCGGATGAAAACTCATCTCCACCGGATCGTAGGTCACCACCTGCCCCGACGAATTTCGGGCCGCGATTACCGCCAGTTCCATGACCACATCCACCGCGTCCTCCACCAGGCAGGGCCCCGGCAGCAGATCCTGTAGATCAGCAGCCTCTCTCAGAATTTTCACTCCGCGACCGTCATAGCCCTCCGTCCGCTTTTTCTGCACGCAGGGAAAGGTAACTCCGGCCGCCCGCAGGGCCTCCGGCCCGTCAAAGAACTGATAGTCCGCAGTGGGCAGCCCCTGTTCGCGAAAGAAATTTTTCTGCAGGCCCTTGTCCTGAATGATCCGCAAGGCGGCGGGGCGGGGATGCACGATTTTTCCGGCGGCCTCCACTTCCTCCAATGCATCCACATTCACCTGCTCGATTTCGATGGTGATCACATCGCAGTCCTCGCTGAAATCCAGCACGGTCTGTTTATCGCGGAAATCCCCCTGCACAAAACGGCTGCACAGATGCGCGGCCGGGGCCACCTCCGACGGATCCAGCATATGCAAATTAAGGTCCCAGGGAGCCGCCGCCACCACCAGCATTTTTCCCAACTGGCCGGCACCCAACACCCCAATGACCTTATCCGTTCCAACGATGTTTTCCATAACGCTCCTATGCGAAAAATAATCCGCTCTGTCCAGTCGCAAGCCGGGAGAATATAAAAAGGTCTTGCGAACTTTTCCTTTATACGGGCAAAAGAATCGGTATACCTGCACCTAATGAAATCTCTTTCTGTCTCTTTTCTTCCCATTCTGGCAGTTCTGATCTTCTCCACACAGACTCTTCGCGCTGATGAGGCGCTGGATTTCCTGAAAACAGAGATTCAGCGTACCGCCCGCCAGCGGGACGAGGCGCGCAAACAGCTTCTGAAGGAACAGTCCGATGCCGAACTGCGGGTGAACGCCCTCAGCGAAGCTCAACAGCAACTGAATAAGCAATTGGAGTCGAATGCCCAGCGCGAACAGTCCGCAGCCGAACAGTCCGAATTAGCCCAATTGAATTCCCAGTTGCAACAGGAACTGCGCGATGTCCGACGGGCGGAGTCGCTGGCCACCGCGAAACAGGCCGCCCTGGAGTCCCGTCTGGACCACCTGCAGTCCGAATTGGCGCGTCAATACGAAATGCGGAGCGAACTGGAACAGGAACAGGAACGCCTTCAGACGATCATTGCCGAGTTGCAAGCACGTTTATCCGAGGCCGAATCCACCCGGGTGCCCCAAGCCGAATTGGAACAGGTCCCGTCCATCCTCCGGGAGGCCTTAGCGGAAAATGAGAAATTGCGCGAAGACCTCGAACGCCGCGAACAGATTCCGGATTTGCGCGAAGATTTCGAACGGGTGCAGCGGCATCGCGATCTGCTGCAGGCCACTCAAAAAACCCTGACCACCCGCCTGGATGACATGCAACACTCCTTGGAAAAGGAATCGGCGGACAAAGTAGCGTTACGCAGACAGTTGCAACACATTCAATCTCAATTGGAACCTTTGCCTCCGGTCGAGTGAGAACCCCTCCATTCATTCCGAAACCCCGAAAATGGGCCCCGGCAACGGGGTGTATCGATACCGGAACTATTTCATGAAACCCTCGCCACCCTGGACACTCTTCCAACTCCCCGAAACTACCCCGCCGAATGGGAACAGACCCTGCGCAATCTCCGACTGGGCCTGGCCCGTGGGCTGGAGGCGCGGGGTGTCGGAAAGACCCGTGCTCTCACCGACGAGGCCGCACAGGCACACGCGGACCTGTGGCGACAAAGGAATCGTGAAGGAGGGCTTGCGGAAAGTCTCACAATGTATAGGGAACAACCGACGAAACCCCTCTAAACAGGAAATGACGCATGAGTGAACAACCCGATATGTTACAAGACCTTTTCGACAAGCAAATGTCGCTGAACCAGCGGATTGGCGTGCATCCGCAGGAAATGAGCGAGGACGAACAGGTAAAATGGATTTTGAACTACACCCGGGCCGCCTCCCAGGAAATGGCCGAGCTGATCGACAGCGTGCCCTGGAAATGGTGGGCGAAATACCAGGAATTCGACGTGCAGAATGCCAAAGTCGAAGTGGTGGACCTCTTTCATTTCATCATCAGCCTCGCCCAGGTGCTGGGCATGGACGCACAGGATGTGCACGATCTGTACAACCAAAAGAATAAACTCAATTTTAAACGCCAGGACGACGGCTACGCCGTCAAAGACGAAAACGATAATCGGGCGCTGGAATAGATGAGGGGTCAGGATAAGCGGTCAGAAAACAGAAATCAGAGGTCACGATATGAGGTCAGAATTCAGAAGTCAGAGCTTAGGAGTCCCATTCTCCCCTGACCTCTCACCTACCTCTACCCTCTCCCCTCTGACCTCTCTCCTCTGACCGCTCCCCTGACCTCTACCCTCTACCCTCTAACCTCTGACCTCTAAAATTTATGGAAGCTGGAATTGTCGGCCTGCCGAATGTAGGAAAAAGCACTTTATTTAACGCCCTCACCGAAGCGGGAGCGGAAGCGAGTAATTATCCGTTTTGCACCATTGAACCTAATGTGGGCATTGTGAATGTGCCCGATCCCTCGCTGGGGATTCTGAGGGAGCATATCGAAACGGAGAAAGTCATCCCCGCCACCACCCGCATTGTGGATATTGCCGGTCTGGTGAAAGGGGCCTCAGAGGGGGAAGGTCTGGGAAACAAGTTTCTCAGTCATGTGCGCAATGTGGACGCCATTTTGCAGGTGGTACGCTGCTTCGTGGAGGAGAATGTCACCCATGTGGACGGATCGGTGGATGCGATACGCGACGTGGACACCATCGAAACCGAGCTCATGCTCTCGGACATGCAGGTGGTGGAGAATTCCCTGCTCAAAGTAAAAAAACAGGCTCGCAGCGGTGACAAGGAAGCCATCAAGTATCAAGAGTTGCTGGAAAAATGCGACATCTGTCTGCAAGAGGGAAAACCGATCCGCTCCCTGGAACTTTCCGACCCCGAAGAAGTTAAACTCATGCGCAGCCTGGCCCTGATCAGCGCCAAAAAAGTGTTGTACGTGGCCAATGTCGGCGAAGACGAGGTGGAGAGCGGAAACGAGGAGACCCGCAAACTGGAAGCCTACGCGGCGGAACGCAACAGCGAGGTGATCCGGGTATCCGCCCGCATCGAAGAAGAACTGGTGGAATTGGACGCGGCGGAACGCACCGAAATGCTGGAGTCGCTGGGCATGGCCGAACCCGCCCTCCACCGCATCGTGCGCGGGGTGTATCATTTGCTCGGCCTGCAAAGCTATTACACGGCCGGGCCCAAAGAAATTCGGGCCTGGACGATTCCCCGGGGAGCTACCGCCCCCCAGGCGGCGGGAGTGATTCACGGCGACTTCGAGCGGGGGTTCATCCGCGCCAACATCTATTCCATCGACGATCTGGTTCAGTACAACACCGAACATGCGATCAAGGAAGCCGGCAAACTGAGGGTGGAAGGCAAGGAGTATGTGATGCGTCCGGGGGATGTCTGCCACTTCCTCTTTAATGTGTAACCGGACTCAAAAACACCATGAAACCGGTACGGGTATCCAAACATGTGTTGTATGAAGCCTCGGTGCAGGACACCGAAGTGGATATCACCCTGATTGACCGCATGGTCGCCCGCTCCACCGGCGGCACCGCCAAGACCCTGCGGGAGGATTTCTGCGGCACCGCCGTGCTGGCCTGTGCCTGGGTGCAATCCGATCCGGAACGCGAATCCTGGGGAGTGGACCTGCACGATCCCACCCTGAAATGGGCGGAAAAACACCGTTTGTCCGAATTGGGGGAGGATGCCGACCGCGTGCATCTGCTTGCGGCGGATGTGCTGACGGTTCAGTCGCCCTCCGTGAACGTGATCGCGGCCTTGAACTTTTCCTATATGATTTTCGAGCAGCGCGACCTCCTGAAACGGTATTTTCTAAACGTTTTTGATCACCTGACCCCCGGGGGTGTATTCGTGTTGGACCTGTTTGGCGGACCCAATGCACAGGCGGTGATGAAGGAAAAGAAAAAAGTGCCAGCGGGAACCGATTTCTCCGAAGCACCCTACCCCGATTTCACCTACGAATGGGATCAGGCGGACTTCAACGCGGTCAATCAACACATCACCTGTCATATTCACTTTAAAGGCAAAAACATCGTCCCGATCCGGAAAGCCTTCACCTACGACTGGCGCTTGTGGAGCATTACCGAAATCACCGATCTGTTGATGGAAGTCGGATTTATCAGCGTCGATCCTTATTTTGAAGGCTGGTGCGACGAGTCGGGCACCACCGACGGGGAGTTGAAAATCCGCAAGACCTATAAAGACATGTTAGCCTGGATCTGCTATCTCGGCGCAACCAAGGCAAGCTGATGGCGATCCCGTCCGAAGTTCTGCAACTGGCCCGGAAGTGGCATCACGGGCAAATCCGCAAAGGAGTGAAATGTGAGCCCTTTGTACAACATCCCCTGCGGGTGGCCGGAATTCTGAGTCGACACGGAATCCGGGATTCGGACATTCTCAGTGCGGCAATTTTCCACGACCTGTTGGAGGACACCGCCTGCCCTCCGGAGGAAATCGAGGCCATCGCGG
Organism: Kiritimatiellia bacterium; assembly: GCA_018401235.1. Classification (GTDB taxonomy): domain Bacteria; phylum Verrucomicrobiota; class Kiritimatiellia; order SS1-B-03-39; family UBA6053; genus UBA6053. Next base: position 327 of record JAGYLC010000051.1, on the reverse strand, counting down.
GTTCAACTGTACTCGGATGGGTCCAGGAACTCACAGACAACAAACATCTGCTCAAATCCGAGCGAAAGCAAATGCAGGTCGAACGCGCCGAACTACTTACTCCGGCAGCCAAATGGATACGGTTGGCGGATAAAATCGACAACGTGGAAAGTCTCATAGTGGACCCTCCCCGCAACTGGAGCTGGAACCGCCAACGCGAGTACGTAGCCTGGGCGAACCGGGTAGTCACGCATCTGGGTCCCTGCCATCCCGCCATGGAAGCCGAATACGGCCATGTTCAAAAACGCGTGTGGGCACAGCTCACCGGCGGGTAATCCCGGGAACGCG
>JAGYLC010000050.1 GCA_018401235.1 Kiritimatiellia bacterium | reverse complement strand
CTCCGCACTCCGAGCGAAGCTCAGAGTTTGGAAGTTAATCATAAACACACATTTGAATCTGCGAACCCTTGCTGTCAAAATACTAAATAAACTGCGTTCTTTGAGTCCGGTCTGGTCGCATCGTCCCCGACCCACAGAGGGAAAGAGCAGGACGGGGTTGCGGTGAAAGGCCCAGTAGCGTCGCAAATCATCCACCATCACCGGGGGAATGGGGACCATACGATCTTTGCCGCCTTTGCCACCGCGCACCCAGAGCTTGCCCTCATGGCCGTTGATATCGTGCACGGTGAGGCTCAGGCATTCCGACAACCGCAGACCGCACACATAGATGAGTTTTGCGGGAATACGGTAGCGGCGCAATCGGATGTGGTTGAGCAGAGCGATGACCTGTTCGCGGGTGAGCACCGCCGGGAGTTCGTCGTGATCGCGGATCCGGAGCTGGTTGAAGATGTCCCAATGTTCCTGTTCGAGCAGGCCCTCATAAAATAGACGGAGAGCTGCCGCAGAGGATCGCAGTGTCTTGGGCTTCCAGTTCCGCTCTGTTTTCAGATGCAGAAAGAACCCGCGAATCTGATCCTCCGAAAGAGTGGAGGGATCACACGCATAATGATCGCCGACCAGACGGACCTGGCGGTAATAGCCTTTTCGAGTCGTCGTGGCATCATAACGAAGTGCCAGCAACTCGGCAAACTGCTTCATACAGGGATACCGATGATCATAGGACAGCGGGTCGACCTTGGCGCGCCGGTCCACATCAGGATGACGACGGCGTTGATGCGGAGTGTTGTTTTTGACTTGCCCTTTGGGGCGGCGGCCCTCAGACTGTGCTGAGGAGTTGCGGGGGGTGTTGTAGTATGACATAGACCCCTACAATGACATCCTTCGTGGCTCCTGCCTATTTATTCAGAACACTTTTAACCACAAACCCACGAACACCCTGCCGCGTAGCGGCTTAGTTCAACCATCAGGCCCAGCGAACGCCGCTTTATCGCGTCGTCCGCTGGCCTCGGCGTTCAGCAACCCCACGATAAGCCCATATTCGGTGCCTATCATTGACACTTGACAAACGTACCTATAATGGTACTTTGCGCATATGGAGATAGGAAACGTGAAGCTAACAGTCCGGTTTTACCGGAGCGATACAGGCTCTGAGCCTGTTCGCCGCTGGCTGAAATCCCTATCTGTTGAGCAGAAGAAAGCGATTGGTGAAGACATCAAGACTGTTCAATTTGGCTGGCCCTTGGGTATGCCTCTGGTTGAGAAATTGTCCCCATACCTTTGGGAGGTGCGGACCAAATTCCCCAGTGGGATTGCCAGAGTGTTGTTCACAGTGGATGGAGACCTGATGATTCTGCTACATGGCTTTATCAAAAAATCACAAAAAATTCCGAAACAGGAACTCAGTACCGCCAAAACCCGATTGCGAAACTACCAGGAGGCCGAATCATGAAAAACAAACACCTAGGTTCCGATTTTGACGACTTCCTTCAGGACGAGGGGCTGTTGGCCGAAGCTGAAGCAACCGCGATTAAGCGGATACTCGCCTTCCAAATTCAAAAGGAGATGGAAGAACGTCAGCTCACGAAAAGTGCACTGGCCAAACTCATGAACACCAGCCGGTCCTCTTTAGACAGGTTGTTGGATCCGGACAATCCCTCAGTGACTTTAGTGACGATGGAGAGTGCTGCCATCGCACTCGGAAAGAAATTGAAAATCCAATTGGCCTGAATGCTGAACCAAAGGCTGGTAAGAACGCTTCGCGTCTCACAGCCTAGACGTTGGGCCGAAAAAATGAAACAGAAGATGCTCAAGATCAGCGCGGTAATCATCCTCGTTGGAATCGGCGTGAATTACGTTACTTCCCGGACGGCAAAGCTTGGGCTTCGCGTTGCCATCGATTCCCCTGCTGCTTTGGAGACTGATGGGACCTACAGATTTATCGGGTCATCCACACGTCACACCCTCGCGCAATTTGAAGGGACCGACTACAAGATCACCATTATACCATTCGACTGGTTAGAGTACGATCTTCGCGTCACGCATACCGCATTCGTCCGCTCGGAAGGTCATGAGGTTTGGTTTCGCCTGCGGATTTATCCCTATGGCCCGCCATTCGACATCGTTGGATTTAGTGATAGAATGAGATAATCGAGAAATGAGGGATGATCCCGGATCAGGTTATAACCAAGCCCGGTACAAGCAAACACATAAGCTTTACCAGCATTGCGCTTGATACCCGGAATCATTAGGCGTAAGACAAAACCATGATACCTCGTGTGTATATCGAAACCACTGTGGTCAGCTATCAGACAGGCCGGTTCAGCCGGGACATGGTAATTGCGGGCCATCAGCAAAGCACCCGCTCGTTCTGGGAGTTCCTGGGACGAACACTTGACCCTTTCGTCTCAGCTTTGGTCGTGAAAGAAGCTTCCGGAGGTGACCCGTCTGTCGCGACCAAACGGCTGGAGGCGATAGAAGCTTTTCCGGTTGTCGCCTCCAGCGAGGAGGCGGTGAACTTGGCCGAGGCTCTCATGAACACGAAGAGCGTGCCCAGAGAATTTCCGGATGATGCTCTGCATATCGCAATCGCCTCCACAACCGGCATGGACTATATCGTTACATGGAATTTCAGTCACATCAACAATCCGTTTACCATCACGAAGATCAGGCATACCGTGGAAAAAGCGGGCTATGTCTGCCCTGAGATCGTGAGTCCTGAAGCATTTCTTGGAGAAGAAACATGAAAGATCCGTTTGTCGAAGAAATCCGAAATATCCGCATGGAACATACCCGGGCTTTTCAGTCTGATCTGAGGAAAATCTCAGAAGATTTGAAGGCCTTCGAAAAAGACCTGGGTGACCGTATGGTTCATCTGGAGCCAAAGAGAAGAAGCCCAACCAAAACCTGGTCTAAACACGCTGACGCGCGTCAGACAGGGTAAACGTTGAGCAAGTGGAATAAGAGTTGACAAAGTACGTCAATGGCGTATGAATGATGTATGATCTTTATCGAGACCTCCATTTTCACCAAGGAGATCAAGCGCCTGTTGCCGGATGAGGAATATCGTGCGCTGCAAGGAGCACTGCTTCTCAGGCCGGATGCGGGGGATCTGATTCGTGGAAGCGGAGGTTTGAGGAAGATCCGCTGGAATCTTCCCGGTAAAGGGAAGCGAGGCTCGTTGCGTGTGATTTACTACTGGGACACCCCGGATGTGATTTTCATGCTTCTGCCCTACGGAAAAACCGAACAGGAAGACTTGTCACCCAAGCAACTGAAAATTTTGAGTTCACTCGTCAAGGAATGGCTATTATGAAAAATGAAGACTTCGATCATCTGGTCGCGAGCATCAAAGAAGCTGGCGAAATCAAAGCCGGGAAAAAGAAACCCAGTCGGTTGTATGAAATCGACCCGCCCCAGATCAAAATGGTGCGCGAAAAACTGCATGCATCACAAAGTGAATTCGCTTTGATGATCGGTGTCAGTGCCCGAACCCTGCAAAATTGGGAGCAGGGCCGCCGTCAGCCGGAAGGCCCTGCTCAAGCATTATTGCGAGTGGCGTCCCGCAATCCGGAAGCCGTTCGGGATGCGCTTCATGGATAACAGAACCGCTCAACCAGACAAAATCAGCGAACTCGGCGAGCCTCGTCGCTGATTTGAGACGTTGCCTTTAAAAACCAGAAGAATTAAACCGCGAATGGACTCGAATGAACGCGAATAAAACAAAGAAAGTCAGCCGGGCGCATAACACCCGGAAATCCGGGCGAGGTTTGCGCAAAATATACAGGCAAAACAAGGAACCCAACTGAAATCTAAGCGACATTTCTTGACAACAAATGAATGATATTCGCGTCCATTCGTGTTCATTCGCGGTTAAAACTAAAAGCCAACAACAAAACCCACCGCACCTCGTGCCTCGGTCCGGTGGTTTGAGACGTTAGGATAGAAAAATGATAAGAAATATCGTAATAGCTATAATGCCGTTTGCTTGTCTCGCAATGCTATCCTGTGCCGAGTACAAACCGGTTACCTTCAACAACGACCATGGCAGAGGCAAGCATGGTCATTTGCATATGCCGGAGTTTGACGAAATCAGCGAGATTACGTTGCCACTTCGGAAATTATCGCCACCCATTGACTTGCTAACAAATAACGTAAAGAATGAAACTCTTCGCACGCTTCAGCAGATTGTCATCCACAAGACAAATGGAGACATTGATGGTGAATTGGAATACTCAACCAGAGAATACAGGGAATACAATCTATCCAATCCTTCGGGTCTGACGCACGAAAACAATAGATGGCAACACTTTGACAAAGTGGACCTTGTTGCATCAGTCGTAATAGAGGATCATGAATTATTCTTTCTGAATTGCCACGCTTTTGGTTCAGAACACCACGAAGCCATATTAATGAGAGATGATTCCGGCAAAATGCTACGCTCATTCCCCGCCTCGCGTGAAGCTGGGATCAAATTGGCTTATGTTCAATCTGCATTTGTCACAGGGGCTTGGAACGAAAAATGATTTGCCAACAAATCGGTGGACACCTATTTCAGGAAGTTGAATCTAACTTCCTGGAAAGGGTCACCGCAACGTTCGCAAGATCTCTGACCGGATCTATGTGGTTGTAAAAGAAAGCTAATACTGAACAAAACCCTTGACATACACATTAGGTTGTGTGAGATTCTGTGTAGAGGTGATCATTATGGCAACAAACCTAGAGATTGACGACAAACTCATTACCCAAGCGGTCAAGCTCGGGCAGCACCGCACAAAAAAGGCCGCGGTCACGCAGGCGTTGACGGACTACATCCATCACCTTGAGCAGGAAAACATCCTGTCCATGTTTGGCTCGATAGAGTATGAAACGGGATACGACTACAAGAAGCAGCGTGCGCGGACATGAGGGTTCTCGTCGATACCAGTGTGTGGTCCGAGGCCCTTCGCCGACGCAAGAAGCTGGAATCCGATACTGTAAGGGAACTCCGCAGTCTGATTTTGGAGCACCGGGTTGAGATCATCGGCCCCATCAGGCAGGAAATTCTTTCCGGGCTGCGCGAAGAAGCGCAATTCGAGAGGCTTGAAAAACAAATCGCGGCATTCCCTGACATTTTACTTGAAACCGCCGACTACACGATGGCTGCGAAGTGTTTCAATACATGTCGTATCCGGGGTATCCAGGGCTCCAACACTGATTTCTTGATCTGCGCCGCTGCTGTCCGCCGGGACCTTTCCATTTTCACCACAGACAAGGACTTCCCACTTTTTGCAAAGCACCTTCCCATTGTGCTCCATCGAACCCGAGAATTCGAACCAGACAAATCCAGCAAACTCGGCAAGCCTCGTCGCTGATTTGCGGCGTTCAGCCATGAAACGTAAAATCCCCATCCCTCCCAGAAGTGTTTTGCGGCTCAAGAAATTATGGCCTCATGCGAGAAAAGATGGGCATAAAATAGGAGAAATTTTAAGGGTGGGGTACTGCTCCAGACAAGATGGACTCGACTGCATCTGGCTCGTAGACAATGAGGGCGAATACAATTGGACCTCCGATCATAAATGGCTCTATGAGGTGTTTGAGGTGATTGAATATTCAGATGAAACTGATTTCTTCGGGGTCGATCGTTCTGTGTTGGGGCCTTTCACGCTAAAGGTTTTCCCGCATGATACTGGACAGGACCTCGTTGGTAAGCCATAAACAGTCCAATGAAAACTTGTATCCTGATCGCAGGCCCTAATGGAGCCGGGAAGACCACGTTTGCCACGGAGTTTCTTCCGGCAGAAGCCGCGATGGAAAATTTTCTGAATGCCGATTTGATTGCGGCGGGACTCTCGCCTTTCGCTCCAGAAAAAGTCGCGATTGAAGCCTCGAAAATTTTGCTGGACCGGGTTCATGAATGTCTGCGAAAAGGCGAGTCCTTTGCCTTGGAGAGCACACTGAGCGGTAAAAGCCATTTCAGGCTCTTGCAACGGGCAAAGTCGGAGAGTTACAGGGTTGTTTTGCATTTTCTGTCCCTCCCCAACGTCGAACTGGCCCAAGAGCGAGTTCGTCAACGCGTGAGGCAGGGAGGTCATCACATCCCCGCCGATGTGATCGAAAGACGCTTTCAGAGAGGCCTTGTTAATCTTGATCGTTACAAACAGATTGCAGACGACTGGAAAGTGTGGGATACTTCAACTGGAAACCCGGAACTTATCGATGAAAAAGACCAGTAGAAACCCAGACACCCTCCTGGCCCATCAGGCCATGAACCGAGCCGCATTAAAAGTCCTGCAGAAGGCCGTGGCTGATAAAGAACCCATCCCTCTGTGGGACGGGCAGAAAACCGTCTGGAAAATCCCTTATGCGGAAGCTGAACAATTGGCTGCACAGAACGCGCTGAAAGCGCATCCGTGAGCCATGACGCAGAGTAAAATGACTGCGCAAAATTGACCGGAAAATCTCGTTTCATCCGTGTCGAAATTGCGATAAAGACAAACTTCGGAAGATGGTTTACATCCCGAATGTCTATGAGATCAACCAAACACAATTCCCGTGCAATTGACTTCCCCCTCACACCCCTTACGGAGCAGGCAATGACGTCCCCCACTCCCGCCCCGCTGCATCGAATCACCCCGCCCGAACTGATTGTGGTGATGCCGGTGTACAATGAGGCCGAAGTAGTGGAGTCCGTCGTGCACGAGTGGCTGGACATACTGGACAGGTTGACGGTTTCGTATCGTTTGCATCTGTGCAACGACGGGAGTACCGATGAAACCGCAAGCATAGTGGATCAGCTTTCCCATCCGTCGCTGGAGATTCACCACGCCCGCAACCGGGGGCATGGCCCCACTATTCTGAGAGCCTATAAAGTAGCCGCGAGTCGCAGTTCCTGGATCTTCCAGTGCGACTCGGACGGCGAAATTCCGGCCTCCGCCTTTCCCGAGTTCTGGCGGACACGGGAAAAAGCCGATTTCGTTCTGGGATTTCGTCAACACCGCACATCCCCGCCCAGCCGACGGATGATCACTACTGTTCTCCGCCAACTGATCCGAATCCTGTTCGGAGGTCGCCTGCGGGACAGCAACTGCCCCTACCGCCTCATGCGCTCGGAGGCCTTCCGCCCCCTGTTCGATCAACTCCCGGAGGACAGCTTCGCTCCCAATGTGCTTATTTCAGGCTTTGGTATTCTGGACCGCCTTCGCATCCGCGAACTTTCCGTCCCCCATCACCCCCGCCAAACCGGGGTCTGCTCCATCCGAAAACTGAGCCTGCTGCGCGCGGCTTTAGTAAGTGCCCGCCAAACGGTGGCCTTCCGGATCCGTTATAAAAGAGTTTCCAGGTACGCCGGCACCCACAGCAAAAGCTGACAAAGCCACACACTTAGGTAAGAACGGGGGTATTTGAAATTCAGTACCATGGGCAGCTTCGCCAGCCCCATTGCACCCATCACCCACAGCGGGATCAACAACGCGGTGTAGTCCGATGCAAGGAAGGACGAAAGCAGGATCGGCGGTAACGTCATCACCAAACTCCACCAGCCGACCCCCCGCCGGAAGGCTCCGTAGGCGACCAAGGCACTCAGAACCGCCACCGCAAAGAAATAGCGGTGGAACACCAGTCCCATCCAGCCTTCCGGCCATTGCGTCGCCGCGGCGGGGCCCATCCACAGCACCGAGAATCCACTGTCGGAACTGAACCCGACTACCAGAGCTCCCAGAATCCCCACTCCGGCAAAGGCGCATCCCACCCGAATCCAGCGGCTGCGATACACCTCGAACACACCTGCCAACAACCCCAGCCCGGGCAAAAACCAAAGCGGATTCAGGACTGCCGCCACCGCCGCATAGGCTCCGGCTCGAATCCAGGTCCATTTCTCGTCAGTTTTGGAAACGGCCTTCAGTGCTTTCAGAAAGAAATACACCGCAAATCCTCCCGCACCACCCGTGCTCATATAGGAAGTAAGCCCGGGGGCCGTCAATAGAACCAGCAGCGAAGGAACCGCAACCACCAGGCCTTTTCCTTGCATCAACAGACGGGCCAAACCAAGTAACGCCAGAAACCAACCCGCCAATGAGAAGGAGCGATTGATCACCAGCGGGTTCCATTCGAGATCGCGGGTCAGCGATTCCATCCACTGGTAAAGCGGATGACCTCCGCCGTCCATCAGGGTCTGCTCTGTGGCGGTCACTGCGGTTTCGGTTCTGAAAAGCTCCGTGCACTCAATTCCGGTTTGCCAGACAAACCAACTTCCAATCAGTACAATCAACAGGGTGTGCCAAACGTTTTCGGGCACTTCATGGGGAGGGGGATGAAGACGCAGCATCAGGACAGCCCTCCTATCAGGGGGTAAGCGTGTGCAAGCAGGCCCACGGAAACCAGGATTCGTGTAGGCCAGTCCGGCAGTGCCAAAATCCATCGGGTCAGCATAAACGCGCACACGGGCAGCGCTACCGCGTACACCAGCGGAATCACCACCGCGCCCGGGACCAGCAGCAGGGAGACCAGACCGCCCGCCAGACTCACATTCCGCCAGTTAAACCGATGGTCGTCTGTTTGCCGCTGCGACAATTCAAACAGTCCAACTATCGGCAGGATCAACCAGAGCTGTTCCTGCAGACTCAGCTCTATCCCAATGTCGCGGATCCGCAAATAGGTGTCCGCCTCCGCCAGTTGATTCACCATGGATACAAAGGTGCCCTTCGCAACCTTCATTCCCACCCCCACTCCCGTAAGCAACAGACCCGGCCACACGGCCCATTTGGGATGTTCCCCGTGCAATTTGGCCAGACGCGGCAGACCGCATACACTCAGCAACCACAGCGGCGGGGCCAGCAGCGTCATGGCACCCCACATCAAACTGGATACTGCAGCGGAGAAAAGGTGTCGGGACCAGATACTGCAGGCCCAGGTTCCCAACCCCGCCACCAGTGCCAGCGTCCACTGCAGTGGCAGCGGATCGCCCAAGGGCCCATGCATGGTCAAAAAAAACAAGAAAACCACCAGCACCAACGAGAGCCGCGCTTTCCAGGCAATCGCCAACCACAAAGCACCCGTCAATGCCGTCAACCCCATGCGAACAGGATCACCTGACATCAGGGCTATACCCAGCACCCAAATACCCGCGAGGGGCAGTTCAAGTTGTTTGAATTGGACATCGGATAGCTTCATTGTCACAGCTTATGCACTAACTTCCGCATTCCATCAACCGTAGAATGACAGGATATTTTATTTCATTATTCTCTCACAAACCACAAGGAACTGATTTATAAAGGTCGGATATGCCCCCCACCCCTCCAACCCGATTTCACGTAACTCCGGCGAATGCGGGGGTTCGTCTGCAGCCGTTTCTGCGGGACAGCCTCGGAATCAGCAGTCGGCTGGCCAAAGATCTCCTGAACCGTCGATCCGTTTTCGTGAATGGCCAGCGGGTGTGGATGGCTAAGCATCCCCTGAAAAAAGGGGATATCGTGGAGGTCGCAGGTACCCCCTCCCCCTCTCCTGTACACAAGGAAGCCCTTCCGGTCCTGTACGAGGATCCCTGGATTCTGGCAATCAACAAGCCTCCGTACCGGGTGAGTGACCGCGCATCCGACAGTGTGGAATCCATACTGAGCACCCAGGAAAATCTCCCTCAACTGAGAGCGCTGCACCGTCTCGACCGCCCTACTTCCGGCGTTTTACTATTCAACCGGGACGAGTCCATGCGGGAACCCTATCTGGAGCTGTTCCGGGGCAAACGAATCGAAAAGCTGTATATCGCCTTACTGGTGGGACAACCCCCCTCCCGGGAAACCGTGGTTAGAAAATCCCTGGACGGGAAAACTGCGGAAACCACCTTTACCGTCATTAACCGAAAAGGGGATTTTTGTCGGGTGGAGTGTCGGATACCCACTGGACGCCAGCACCAAATCCGCCGTCACGCCCTGAACATCGGCTGTCGGGTAGCCGGGGACCGACACTATGACCAAAAAAACGGGATTCATCCCCTCGAAAAAACCCTGCCCCGGCAAATGTTGCACGCCTCATCGGTATCGTTCACCTGTCCACACCGCGGAAAACCCATCCATATCTTTGCGCCTCTGCCGAAGGACTTTACAGAGGCCCAAAAGCTAGTGGGGCTGTAAGGGTGGCGCAGCCAAATGCGTCGCTTCTTTCGCCCAAACCCACCTATACGTCTTCTCCTCAGCTGCTCCGCGGAAGTCACCTTTTCCGCGATTTTCGGAGCGTACTAGGGTCCCCCATCCCCAGCAGTAGACCAAATTGAATGCTGGTGACCCAATAGCTGCTTCCTCCCTGACTGATATAAGGCAAGGTGATCCCGGTGATGGGCAGGAGGGTAACCACTCCGGCGATGTTGACAATTATCTGTGCCGCCAACAGGGCCACAACCCCCACCGCAACAGCTCCTGAAAAGGGTTCCTCCTGTGCATTTGCCACCCGGGCACCCTCCCGCAGCACCCCCGCGAACAGGGCCAGAAGCAATACACAGCCCAGATAGCCCATCTCCTCCCCATAGACCGCATAGACAAAATCCGACCCGGCAATGGGCAGGCGGTCCGGCTGTCCGCCCCCGAGTCCGGTCCCGGTCAACCCTCCGGCATACAATCCGGTCAACCCCTGCAGCACCTGCCAACCCGCTCCCGTGGGGTCCGCAAAGGGGTCCAACCAGGAGTGAAATCTGCGGGCACCGTGGGCTACATGGTTAAGTATCAACCATCCACTGCCCGCCATTACTCCTGCAAACAAAACAACCCAGCTTCCAGACCGGGTAACCGACCCCAGCACCACCACCAGCATCAAACTCAGCAGCAATACCAAGCCCAAATCCCGCTGCATCACCAATAAGCCGCACAAGACCGCCCACCCCAACCCCAGCAGCATCACTTCACCCGGGGGCGGGTTCCAACAGGGCCGATTCTTCCAGGCAGCCGTCCGCCAACTAAAGAATCCCGCCAAAGAAATCGGCACCAGAATTTTGAGGACTTCGCTTGGGGTCATGCCGCCCGGTGCATATATCCCACCCCGAAATTGACTGCCAAGCATGTATAATGCGGCCACGACACCCACCGAAAGCAAAAATGCGGGGAACCAAAAGGGCCGCAGCCACTTCACCCGACCCCGGCGTGAAAACCACCAGGCGACCCACACCCACAAAAACCCAAGGGGCTGCATCAGATGCGACCATCCCGTCACGCCCTCCACACTCCCTTCCATTCGACTGCGCACCAGCACCCCCACCGCGCTCAAGATCAGAATAAACCCGGGCAATGCGGGCGGACCTTTATACCCGCCTATTCGGAGGAAAAGTATCAGCAACAGAGAAGAAACCATCCACAATGCAAATGGCAGCAGATCAATCAGTCGCAGGATCTGACCCTGCCGCGCCCGGGCCCCCAGCACCAAGACAAACCCCATCACCATCAGCGTCAAAACCCCGCCAAGCGGAATTCCCCGGGATACAGCGGTTGGCGATGGGGTTGCCGATTTCTTTTTGCGTTTAGTACCCATATCACGGCCGCAGCCAGCCCTCCTCCAGCCCGCTGCGCAACAGGTCACGGGCAATCGGCAATGCCGTACTGGATCCATAGCCCCCCTCTTCCACCATCACACAAAAGGCCCAGCGGGGCTCACTCACCGGCGCAAATCCGGTGAACCAGGCGTGGGAAGGTCGATCGCCACCCGTTTGGGCCGTACCCGTTTTACCCGCCACCGCCAGCTCTCGCATCTGAATCCCCCGTCCCGTCCCCTCCTGCACCACCCTGTACATCATCCACTTCAAGGTATCCGCCTGTTCGGGTCCGCACAAACGACCCAATATTTCCATGGGCTGATCCGGGTTCAGACGCGGTTTCACCACCAGTCCCAGATTCGCCACCGCCGCCGTGATCATACACACCTGCAAGGGACTGACCAACAACCGGCCCTGTCCGATACTGAACTGGGCGATGTCGTAGGGACGGTTATCCCGTAAATCCGGGACGGTGGCCGCTTTTACCCGCAGCGTGGCATCTGCGCCGTCCCACAGGGAAAATCCGCGATGCATCCCCGCCGCATGGGTCGCCCTCAGCAGTGACTCCGCACCGATATCTACCCCGAGTTGGGCGAAAAATACATTGGACGATTTTGCCAGGGCCTCGCCCAAGCCAATCCGACCGTGACCGCGCCATACCTGCCCCCTTTCCCTGGCCACATAATAATTGTGATCGCGAATCCGGGGGTTCGCCGCCGAGGTGGTGAATCCGTCCGGCGGAGTGTCCAGGGTTCCCGCGAAGCCGCTTTGCAGAGCCGCCGCCGCAATCAACACCTTAAATGCGGATCCCGGAGGATACTGTCCCGCCACCGCACGATTCAACAAGGGCGCGTGGGGAAATCGTCCGGCGAACAGCGGATCCACCAGCCGATTAGGGTCGAACACGGGATGACTGACCATGGCCAGAATTTCACCGGAGGAAATGTCCATCACCACCACCGCACCCCGGTGATCGCCCAGTAATTCACTAGCCCGCCGCTGCATGGCCAAATCCAGTGTCGTGCGCAGTGGCGGCCCCTCCGCATAGCCCTCCCGATCCAGCAACTCCGCACCCAGCGAGACCCAGGCCTCCCTGGATTGCAGGCGCTGCTGACCCAATAGATGGCGACGTCCCCCACTCTCAATACCGGACAGACCATATATCGGGTGATTATATCCGATCACGTGCGAAAAGATCGGTCCGTAGGGATACACCCGTCGCACGCCCTGTGGCGTCACCCGACTCAAGGCCAAGCTGCGACCTTCCCGATCCAAAATCCGCCCCGCCCGCACCCGATGCGCCGGATTGAATTCGCGGCGATCGTAGCGCTGCATAAACGCCACAAACTCGGTATTACGCCTGCCCATAAGCTGCCAATGCGCCTGCCGCAGCGCAATCAGCAGGAAACACAGCCCCACTCCCATCCTCCACATCGGAGACAGCCACGACCTGCCAACTCCTCTACGCCCGCCGTTCAGTTGCATCAGCAACCACGCGAATCCAGCCAGAAACAGCCACCGCAACAGCAGTGCCACATGCGGCCAGGCCGGATCGGTGAATATCTGTTGTAGGAATTCCAGTGGTAGATTGGGGTTCATTGTGCTATGGCAGGGCAGAAGGAAATAAAAACTCTTCCTTGACCGAAGGACTTTAAATCGACAAGAGTTTTCAACTTTCAATCGAAAGATCCATTTGACTAACCCAACGCCTTCCTTCAGGGGGGACAGGAGAACGTGCATGACCGAATTTGTAAAACAAAGCAGCTATAATCAAGAAGACATGCTCCGCGCGGGCCGCGGGGAATTGTTTCATCCTGAATCCGCAAAATTGCCCCTCCCCAACATGCTGATGGCGGACCGGGTGGTGGAAATCAACGAAACCGGCGGACGCTACAATCGCGGCGAAGTGATTGCCGAACTGGATATCCACCCCGATCTCTGGTTTTTCAAATGTCACTTTCAGGACGACCCGGTCATGCCCGGTTGCCTGGGACTCGATGCTACCTGGCAGTTCACCGGATTCTTTCTGGCTTGGCAGGGGTTCAAAGGACGCGGACGCGCCCTCGGAGTCGAGGAAGTCAAATTCACCGGACAGGTGCTCCCCACCAGCAAAATCGTCCGCTACCACATCCACATCCGCCGGGTACTCAACCGCAGCCTGGTCATGGCCATCTCGGACGGGGTGGTTTCGGTGGACGGCCGCGAAATCTACACCATGAAAAACATGAAAGTGGGAGTTTTCCAGTCCACGGATGATTTCTAAAACAAGAACTTAGGGTCGCGGTACCGCTCTGGTTCCTCCGTGGTTTTCTTGTTTCTTTGGCAAAATTTTTGGTTTCGGCTATACACCGCTGGGGAAGTTTGTGGCAAAATCATAGACGCATTTATGAATTTCTCTTCGGAAGATTCGAACATTGTCAAAACCGCCGACGGCAGTTTCACCCTTCGCCACCCTGACCTGGGCGAGACCTATCACGCCCAAGAGGGAGCGCAGAGCGAAGCACACAGTAAGTTCATCACTCCCTCGCATCTGCGGGAGCGCCTACTAAAGGGCCCAGTGCGCATTCTCGATGTCGGCTTTGGCTTGGGTGTCAACTGTCGGGAAGCGCTCCTCACAGAAGGGTTTGGTCCCCTGCACATTGACAGCGTCGAAGTGGAGCCCGAAGCCCTGGAGCGGGGACTGTTGCTGTTCCCCGACGACCCGCTGTTGCTCAATCTGCAACGCAACCGGGTACACACAAGACCCCATCGA
>JAGYLC010000005.1 GCA_018401235.1 Kiritimatiellia bacterium | reverse complement strand
AGTGGCCAGGTGTCATTGGTCAGCAAGGTCCTTTTTCAACTTGACCTTATACGGATCAAAGGTACATCCGTTTTTTATGATTCATCCACCCGTTGACCGCATTCACCCCGCCCCTTTTATCAAGGTGTTGCGTGGCTATCGTATCGGGTTTCTGAGAGGGGATGTGTTGGCAGGTCTGACCGTGGCCATTTTTGCCATTCCCCAGGCCATCGCCTACGGAATTCTGGCGGATGTACCTCCCATTCACGGTCTATACGCGGCCATGGTGGCCTCGGTGGTGGCGGCTCTGTGGGGAAGCGCCCCTTTCGTAAATACCGGGCCCACTAATTCCGCCTCCCTACTGACCGCTGCCGCCCTGATCGGATTTTACCAGACGGATGCGCATTTGCAGGTGGTCTTTTTGTTTACGTTTATGGTGGGCGCCATCCGACTGGTCATGGCACTCCTTCGCATGGGCTCGTTTATTCATTTTGTACCCGAATCCGCCTTCCTGGGCTTCACCATGGGAGTGGGAAGCATGATCGCCCTGGGTCGATTGCATCATTTGTTGGGCATCTCTGCCGGAGATACCCGCTGGTTTCCCGCCGCCACTATGGATAAATTAAGCCGCATCGGCGATGCGGATCCACATGCGGTGGCCGTGAGCGCTCTCACTCTGGCTGTCATGTTTGGCCTGAACCGGTACACCAAACGCTTCCCGGTCGCTCTCCTGGCCATGGCCCTGGCCATCGCCTATGGCGTGCTAATTCCAGGTAACCAACTGATGCTGGTGCGGGACATCTCTCCAGTACCCACCGGCCTTCCTCCATTCTCAAATCCCTTTTTCGAGGGATGGACCCACCACCTGCCCGACTTGGCCCTGGGCGCACTGGCGGTGGCGGTGATCGGATTGATCGAAGCGGTGTCCATCGGACAAACCCTGGCCGTTCGACACCGTATGCACCTGAATTTCAATCAGGAATTTTTCGGACAAGGCCTGAGTATGATCGTCTGTTCCTTTTTTCAGGGCATACCCGGATCGGGCAGTTTCAGTCGTTCCCTGCTACTTGAAGAATCGGGCGGGCGCACCTTCATCGCCAACCTGGTGTTCGGTCTCGCCACCGCCCTCGCCCTGCTGACCCTTCCCGGTCTGATCAACCTGATTCCCGCCGCCTCGCTGGCCGGGTTGCTTCTGTTCATCGGTGTCCGTTTAATTGATCCGGTCCGGATCAAGCGGCTTTGCCGAACCTCCACCCTGGATACCGGGGTGATGATGGGCACGCTGTTGGTGACCGTTTTTATCAGAATCGAATACGGGATTTTCACCGGAATTATCCTGGCCGCCCTCTTGCTGATCCAAAAAAGCCGCAGTCTGCATCTCCGGGAACTCCTGCCCGGCCCCGACGGCACCTTTGAAGAGCGCCCCTACACTCCCGGCTCCAAACACGATGAAAGCGCTATTGTCGCCCTCACCGTACACGGGGATTTGAGTTACGGCGTTTCCCACGAACTGTTAGATCAATTGAATGAAATCGCGAAAGACCAAAACCCGGAAATCATCATCATGCGGATCCGGCAGGCGTTTTCCATCGATTTCTCCTGCTGGAATGCGATTTTCGACTTTGCCCAGAGCTTTCAGAAGGTGGGTGGCAAGGTCTATATGAGCGGTATCGATGAGCGCACCCGCAAAACCATTCACGGAGCCCGCGCCCACGACTGGATTCCGGATCATCACCTGTTCGTGGCCACTGAAAATCTGATGGAAAGTTTCCGCAGCGCAATCCGGCAGGCCGCGGGCGAGGTTCCCGACCCCCAGCGCATCTCCGGAGCTTGGCAGGATTGGATCGAAAACCCGACGGTCATCACCACCCAACAAATCCGGGATATCCAGAAATTCCTCAGTGGCGATCTGGAATCCGAAGATTGAACGAAACCAAACCCTGAGCTCGGGCTGCGGAGTGATTCAATACCGGAATTTGCCCGTCCGATATCGCGAAGTGAATCTCTCCGCACTCCGAGCTCAGAGTTTGGAAGTTACTATCAAACATTAAAAATCCCGGGGCATCCGGGAAAAACAAAAACCCCGGTCGTGGGACCGGGGGTGTTGCAACGTCGGAATGACGGCGGTAATCAGTCGTCGTTTTTGAGCTTCTCGGCCCGGGCTTTCATCACGTCGGCCGCGATGTTGTTGGGGGCGGGGGAGAAGCTTTCGAATTCCATGGTATAGGTGGCCTTACCGGCACTCATGGAACGTAGAGCGGTCGAGTACCCGAACATTTCAGCCAGGGGCACCGTGGCGTTCACCACGCAGACATCGCTGCGGCTGGCCATGGCGCCGATGATGCCCCGGCGGGAACTGAGGTCACCAATGACCGATCCCTGATATTCCTCGGGAGTTTCCACTTCGACTTTCATCATCGGTTCCAGAATTTTGGGGTTCGCTTTGCGAATAGCTTCGCGCATCGCGTTACGGGCCGCAATTCGGAACGCCATATCACTGGAGTCCACATCGTGGTATTTGCCGTCGCGCAGATTCACGCGAATACCCACCACCGGGAACGCCGCCAGCGGGCCTTCCCCCATTACGTCCTGGCAACCCTTATCGATGGCTGGAATGTATTCGCTGGGAATGTTTCCGCCTTTGATCAGGTCCACGAATTCATAGGTTTCTTCGGAGTTGGCTTCCATGGGCTCAATGTCCCCCATCACCACCGCGTACTGACCGGATCCACCCGTCTGTTTCTTATGGGTATAATTGAAAGCGGTGGTGGTGGTGATCGCCTCGCGGTAATTCACCTGTGGGGGTCCGACCTCCACCAGCGCTTTATATTCGCGTTTGATACGCTCCACATAAATTTCCAAATGCAATTCGCCCATTCCACTGATGATGGTTTCTTTCGATTCTTCATCGGTGTGCACCCGGAAGGTCGGGTCCTCTTTCATGAAGCGTTGGAGGGCCTTAGACATTTTTTCGTAATCCGCACTGTCGGGACAGGACACGGAAAAGGAAATCACCGGATCGGCTACAAACATGGACTCACAGGTCAGGTCCACGTCCACATCACAGAAGGTGTCCCCGGAGGCGCAATCAATGCCCACCATGGCCACGATATCCCCGGCCTCAGCCTCGTCGATGTTTTCGCGGTCATCGGCGTGCATCCGCAGCAGACGTCCCAGCCGAATCCGTTTCCCGGTACGGGTGTTTTCCATGGTCATCCCCTTCTTGAGGGTTCCCTGGTACACCCGGGTATAAGTCAGCTGTCCGAAGGTTTCATCGGTGATTTTGAAGGCCATAGAGACCATGGGCAATGAGGCGTCGGGTTTCAACTGCACGGTTTCATCTTCCGCGCCCACTTTACGGGCGAAGTTGCTCACATCCATGGGGCTGGGCAGGTAGCGGTTGACCGCGTCCAGCATCAACTGCACTCCGCGGTTTTTGAAGGCGGAGCCCATGTAGACGGGAACCAATTCGTTGGCAATCACCGCTTTACGGACCACGCTGTAGAATTCCTGCTCGCTGGGCTCTTCGCCCTCCAGCAGTTTTTCCATAATGCCGTCATCAAACATGGAAACCGCTTCCAGCATGATCGTGCGCTTTTCTTCGACAGTATCCACGAGATCGGCAGGAATTTCGCCCTCTTCCAGAATTTCACCGTGATCGCCTTTATTGAAGATGGCTTTGCGGGTGAACAAATCAATGGATCCTTTCAAATCGGCTTCCAGACCGATCGGCACCTGAAACGCAACCGCGTTCAAGTGCAATTTTTCGCGCAAATCTCCGACCACCTTGTCGGGATTGGCTCCGGTGCGGTCCAGTTTGTTGATGAAGGCCAACCGGGGTACTTTGTAGCGTTTCATCTGACGGTCCACCGTGATGGACTGGGACTGAACGCCGGCTACTCCACACAGCACCAGAATCGCGCCGTCCAGCACCCGCAGGGAGCGTTCTACTTCCACGGTGAAGTCCACGTGCCCGGGAGTGTCAATGATATTAATTTTATGGTCTTTCCAGGCAACCGTGGTCGCCGCGGAGGTGATGGTGATGCCCTTTTCCTTCTCCAGCTCCATGTGGTCCATGGTGGCTCCATCGCCGCCACCGCGCACTTCTTCAATCTTGTGAATGCGGCCGGTATAAAAAAGGATACGTTCGGTCAGGGTGGTTTTGCCACTGTCAATATGGGCGGAAATCCCGATATTTCGGGTCATCTTCAGGTCAATACTCATAGTCTAGGTCCTCGGGGATTCAGGGAGAATAAAAAAATCGGGAAGCCAAAAAACTTCCGGTTAAGAGCGGGGTTCTATGAGGGATTGAGACGGCTTTGGCAAGCAGGAACTGGGTGATAATTCGTTGCAAGAGGTCAGAGAACAGAGGTCAGAGTGAGATAGGCATTCCTGCCTGTCGGTTTGGAAGGCCCGACGAACTGGAGCACTCCTGACCTCTGACCTCTGAATTCTGACCGCTTTTCGTGACCCGTGACTATTGACCACTGCCCGCATTGGGAAAATCGTACACCCGTTCAAACAACTCCGTGACAACTGACAACTCATGCTCCTCCCCCGGCCCCTCCACCGTCAGTTCCACCTTGGTTCCACAGGTCAGCCCCATCATCATCAAATCCAACATGGAACGCAAGTCGCATTCCCCGTTTTCCGCATGAAAGACCCGTATTTTTCCAGGGTACTCCTGCACGGATTTAATGATATGCGAAGAGGGCCGGCAGTGAATCCCGGCTTCGTTTTGTATTGTGGCTGTTCCTGATGCGACCATGTATTTGTCTAGTACCACTACTTGGGTTCACTTGGCAATCGTGATTTGCTTTTTATGTAAATGGATGTAACCATCGCAATATCTAATCGACGACCTTGGTTCGAAATCAAACCCCAACTCACCGCACAAAAAGGAATAAACTATGCGAAAACCCAAACAAATCACCAGCTTACTGTCAATTGCCGCCTGTTTCCTCTCCCCTCTCAGTGCGCAAACTGTACAGGAAATCACCCAAAAACACTACGATGCCATGCTGACGGAACTGCGCGGCTACATCGAAGCGAATCCCGGGGCGGAGGATATGAATGAGGCGGTGTCGAAAGCCATTGAATCCGCCTACTACGCGGACAACAAGCCCGCAATGCTTGAACTCCTGCAAAATCAGTTTGATTCCCTCAAAACCAAGACCCCCCTCCCCTCCCAGGAACTCGCCCAAACCGGCATGATGCTGGCGCAGTTCAGTATGGAGAGCGGTAATTCCGAAACCGTGAAAACCGTTCAAACCGCTTTTGCGGAATTGGCGGAAACCACTGGGGATCCCATCATGCAACAGGTGAGTTCCATGTTGGGCGACATGCTGAGCAAACCCGGAATTGGCACCCATCTTGAGCTTTCGGGAACCACCCTGGAGGGAAAAGAAATTTCGCTAAGGGACTATGAAGGAAAAGTCGTGCTGGTGGATTTCTGGGCGACCTGGTGTGGTCCCTGTATTGCGGAGTTACCGAAATTGAAGGAAGCCTACGCCAAGTATCATGACCAGGGTTTCGAAATCATCGGTATTTCCCTGGATGAATCCGTCGAACCCTTAAAGAAGTTCATCGCCGAAAACGGGATTGAGTGGGTGAATTTGTTTGATCAGGATCAAACCGCGTCTTTGGCGGAACAATTCAGTATCACTAGTATTCCAAGCTTGTTCCTAGTGGATAAAACCGGAACCGTAGTGGCACTCGACCCCCGGGGAGACGCTCTGGAAGCCGAACTTAAAAAATTGCTGGGCGAATAAGCACGGAAGGGAAAAATTGAAAAATCCCCAAACGCTGGTCGAATATTTGGTGGCATGCGAGCGCATGGTCATCTTCACCGGAGCGGGCATCAGCACCGATGCGGGCATTCCCGATTATCGTGGCCCACAAGGCCTCTGGAAAAGCCGACCGGAAGTCTCCTTCCAGGATTTTTTTGACTTCCCTGAGAAACGGACATCGTACTGGACCCATAAAAGTGAAGATTGGCAGAAATGGGGACAGGTGGAGCCCACCCCGGCACACCTGGCCATTACCCGCTTGCATGAGTTGGGGAAAGTACGGGCGGTCATTACCCAGAATATTGACGGACTTCACCGTCGTGCGCAAACCCCCGAAGATGTGCTTATTGAGTTGCACGGCCGCATGGATCAGGTGCTCTGTATCGACTGTGGATTCACGGATGCCGCCGATGCTTGGTACGCGGGCTGGTTGGAAACCGGGAAGCATCCCCACTGTCCGACCTGCGAGGCCTTCCTGAAACCGGGAGTCATCCAATTCGGCGAGCATCTGCGACCGGAGGATCTCACCCGCGCCCAACAAGCCATGCAAGACCCGGATCTGGTGATTGCCCTGGGCAGCACCCTGCAGGTTCAACCGGCCGCCACCTTTCCCATCATGGCCGCCCGGGCGGGAATCCCCTACATTATCGTCAATCGGGGAGAAACCGCACACGATGGACTGCCCCATGTCGCCTTGAGACTGGAGGGGAATGTGCAGGAACTCTTTTCCGATGCCGTCGAGCAGGCTTCGCTGATGTTTGGGTAAGCGATAAAAACGCTCATAATCCCCTAACCTATTGAAAATCAAGCAGGTTAGAAAAATACCAAATCAGGCTGTGGATAACTGGATTGAATTCGAGCACTAATTTATCGTAAGTCGATAAATAAGAACAACTTAAACTATCAACAGTTGCCTGTGCATGACTTGCGGCTTTATGCACATATTTTTAGTCAGTGGCACTGGGATCCACCATCATCATCGATACCTGATCTAACGCGGACTGAATATGTGAGAATTCCCTGCGCAGGAGAATCAACTTTTCTTCCTGAATCGTGGATTGTTCTTCCAGCGAGTTCCGCAGAGACTCCAACTCCTGGATTTTCTGCTTCAACTCCTCAATTTCATCCCGGCTTTCATCCAGGGCATCCGCCAGCCCCTCCACCGGCATGGTGACTGAATCCGGGGTGGCCTCCGTGCTTTCCGATACGGTGGGAACCCGCACCAAACCGTCACATTGCGGGCAATTGATGGTTAACCCCATCCCTCGTTTATCGATCGCCATGCTTTTCGAGCAAAAGGGACATTCAAATATAATGTCGTCTTCGGTGAATTGATCAGGTTCTTGCGCTGCGTCCGTCATGGCATTTTCTCCGATTTGGTTTCAAAACTACTGTGGTATAAATAAGAATACACATTTGTGCCCGGAATGTAAAATAAATCAATGATGCAGAAAAAGCCGGATGACCGCTTTGCAAGCTATGAGCAGGCGATCGCCTGCTTTGAACAATTGCAGGACGGAACCTATACCCCGGGGATGTGCAACCGACTGGCGAAACGGAAATCACAGTGGAAAAAAAACCTCTTTTCGCGAATCTCAGATCTCGTGGTGGATAAGAAAACCTAAGCCTCTTACCCTCATGTCATTCGTCATTGGTCAGGAGTCAGCCCTGCCAGCGACGGAGTCGAAATATAAGGAGTCACCTTTCCAAATGACCAATGACAATTGACCCGTGACCTTACCTCGCTTTGCGAACCGGTATCAGAGTTTCAATCCGATATTTACGATGCCGGGCATGGGTGCTGTCATCGGTCAGGCGAATCAGCTTGCCCGTGCCTTTTATTTCGACCCCGCCCGGCAATTCCTTCCATGTATTATTTGGAACTGGAATCCAGGGCTCCCGGTAATAGACCGTATACCATTTACCCACTTCGCTTTCCCATTGCATGTGAACTCCATTGATGTCGCGGGTGACCAGCATGCGAATCCCCTCCCGGGTGTCCCGGGCCGCCTCCACTCGCACACACCCATGCAGAACGCCGGAACCAAGCAACCCAATCAGGCATGCAAACCGAAAAAAACGTACTCCCCCTCGGATGCTCATGGTTCCAATTCTAGGTGAAACGGGTTGGTGGACGTGGATCCAGATTCCTTGGGAGGAGCGATGTGGCTCTCTTCCCCGGGCACGTCCTCGTCTGTCATTTCCGTCCACTCCTCTGCGGGGGGCATCACCGGGGTCAAACTGGTGCGAGGCGCCTGAGCCGGGGGCGTTTGGTCTCTTTTCCAAGGACGATCCGGCGGCGGAAGAGTGCTGCCTCGATGGCTATCATACCAACTTACTCGTTCCGTGTCGGTTCCCGCATCCTCCACATCAAGGTCATAGCGCTTGGCAACCCATTCCCATTCCCGTCGATCGAATTCATACAATTGGCCCATCTGATTAATCAGTTCTGTGACGTTGCGTGAACCAAGATGCAATACTTCGGGACTCCAATTCAGTCCCTGCTCGATCAAACGCCCGGTCAGGTCGCTTTCATCCCCCACTACCACCAGCTTGGATGCCTGATTGCGGATAAAATCACCATTCTGATATTTCTCAGGGGATACGCGAAGCCATCGATTGCCGTCCCAAATGTGGATGAAGGGCTCATCCGGGGATGTCGAATCCGCGTAGGTCATCAAAATCGCATGCCCACGTTCCGCCATGTCCTTGCCCAACTGGACCATGGTGGGTTGAGCCGGAACCAGAAGCAACGAAATCCCATCGGGTGGCTTCCCCATTGAGAAACCGCTCAACGGGAGTAGTAAGAGTGTGGAAAGGATCAAAACGGATTTTTTCATGTGAAACGCCTCTGTTTACTTGGCTATAAATATATACGGGTTCTCAATACCATACATAGTAAATTTGCAAACGTCAAAGCTGAACCTGACAGGTATACCCCATTTTTTTACCAAACCTCGAGTTTTACATGCTGAGCTTTGCCTGTCCTGAGCTTGTCGAAGGGTAGAACCCAGCCTCTGGGTGTGCGGGGTACTTTGGAAGGAATTCACCAGGACTTTCCCCAAATTTTTTTGACCCGATCCAAAACACCATTCAGAATGTGGTTTTTGAGTAGAGTAGAGAGGTTCCCGCCCGAAGGCGGAGAAGCCCCTCCCCCTCATCAAACCGGACGTGCAGATTTCCCGCATCCGGCTTTCCCTGTTGATTCTTCTTCAGACTGTCGAAGTGAAGTCCGCTCACGAGATTGGAGATGACCCCAGATCATTCCGAAGAAGTATCCTTTCAAGTCTGCATCATAGACCTGCGCGTCCTTCCTTCACCGAACGTTCAATGGCTTTAAGCGCATCTTCGCTGAGCGTTTCCGGACCCGAAATCAATTGGGAACATTCCTCGAAGTCCGCCTCGAAAATCGGCTCGAAAATCGCGGCTCAAGGATCAGTTTGGCGCTGTCTGAACCACCCTGTCTTTCAACACGGGGATACCCAGCGGCCGCTCCGACCCATCCGGTTTCGGGATCATCACACGTTTTACCGCTTGCGCACGGTACATTTTCGTTCGGAGTTTTGCTAGCTTTACTTAACTTTCTTGGCGCACCAGGATAACAGGATGATCCGGATCGAAAATCTGTCAATCAAAACAGCCTATCAGGGCCTGAAAGAGGCAAAATACAGGAGTAGGAAGGCAAACAAACCATCCTGCCAATCCTGTTATCCTGTCAAAAGTCCACTCTGCCACACTCAAGCGCCTATTCACTTCTAGAACGCAGTTTATCCCTGTCTACAAAGGCGGGGAGTTTCAATTGATCTGAAAAATGGGGTAAGTCCTTGGAATTCACCGATTGCAATTTTCCCATAAAAGCGCATAGTAAACTCTCATATTCAACCTAAGGAAACATCCATGACCCAAATTACCCTCAAAGGCTCCCCCATTCATACCTGTGGTTCACTCCCTCCAAAAGGGAGCGCCGCTCCGGACTTCACGCTTTGCACCGGATCCCTGGAGGACGCCAGCCTCTCCGATTATGCCGGCAAAACTATCGTTTTGAATATTGTGCCCAGTCTGGACACCAGCACCTGCCAGGCCTCGGCCCGCAGTTTCAATAAACTCCTATCCGGGTTAACAAATGTAGTTGTGGCCAATGTCTCCTGTGACCTACCTTTCGCCCAGGGACGTTTTTGCGGCAGCGAAGGATTGGAGGACGTGGAAAACTTGTCCGCTTTCCGAAATCCCGAATTCGGCAGGGACTATGGAGTCACTATTGAGGATGGCCCTCTCAAAGGCCTGTTGAGCCGGGCGATCCTGGTCATCGATCCCAAGGGAACCATCCTCCACACCGAGCAGGTCCCGGAAATCGCCCAGGAACCGGACTACGAAGCGGTAACCAACCTGCTTGGCTGATTCGAAATGGCCCTGTGCCTCCTGCTAACCGGAGACGCCTCTTTGCCATCGGAGATGGAAAGCGGGCTCTCCCTGCTTCCTTCGCCCCCGACCCTGCTTCCTGTCGGCCGCGACCAAGAACTGGAAGACGTGCTGAAATCAGTAACTGACGTTCAACTTCTAATCGTCGATCTCCGATATTTCATGGTCCCGGCTAATACGGACGTTCCTGTTCTGGTGGTGGACGATGAAAGCTCGCCACCAATCCCTCAGCCCCACCCGTGCATCTTGTTACCCATACGATCCGCGGAATTAACTTCGCTGATTACGTACCTCCTGAACCATCCGAAGGGCGCAGGCAGTGTTCACGGAGGGAATCCCCTGTCCTTCTTTCTTCGTGTCCAACGCGAGGTGCTGCACGACTTGAATAATCGGCAAACCACAATCCAGGGTC
This sequence comes from Kiritimatiellia bacterium, assembly GCA_018401235.1. GTDB lineage: Bacteria > Verrucomicrobiota > Kiritimatiellia > SS1-B-03-39 > UBA6053 > UBA6053. The sequence continues at coordinate 37,146 of JAGYLC010000005.1, read as the reverse complement.
ATCTCCCCCTGCTGACCGATACTTGTCTGGGTGACGAAAAGGAAATCCTTTCGGATATTCGTACTGCCGCCGAACAGGCAGAAAAGCTTTTGCGGATATTGGAAGCCATGAATCCCGATGCAACTTGTGTGCCGAACCCGGTCTCGTTGGTCCCTTTTATAAAACAACTTTCTGCTTTAACCAGGCGAGTCCTTTCCCCATCGGCTCAGGCGGAATTTCAACTTCCGGAAGACGACATCTTCATGCTCGCGGATGAGGCCTTACTTACCCTTTGCCTGCTGACCGGGCTGGATATGCTTAGCTCCCCTCAAGTTCCATGCCGCCTGCATACTCAACCGGAGGGAAGCCAACTCCGAATTCGGGTCCAAACGTCCGACCCCATCGAAGCGCCGGGTACAGCCTTTCTCAACCAAATGAACCAACGCCTCCACCCCATGGGCGCCAAGGTTTCTGTTGCAGAGAATGGCCTCATCTTCACCCTGAAAACCGACACTCCCCTTCCCGCACCCGAATGAAAAAAGCTTTTGATGTCGATTTCCATCAGTCCCCGCTCCTGGTCATCTGGGAAATCACCCGGGCTTGCGCGCTGGCCTGTCGGCATTGTAGGGCCAGCGCCATCGATAAACGCGATCCGGGGGAACTTACCCTGCAGGAAGGAAAACAACTGCTCAACGACATCCGGGACATGGGCACTCCAATCGTGGTATTCACCGGAGGGGATCCCTTACAACGCGATGATTTGGAAAAGCTGATTCACCATGGCAAGTCCATCGGACTCCGCATCGGCACGATTCCCGCCGGCACCCCCCGCTTGACCTATGCCCGAATGCACTCCATCAAGGAGAGCGGGGTGGACCAAGTCGCATTCAGTATCGACGCCTCTAGGGCGGAGGCGCATGATGCCTTTCGACAGGTTCCCGGCTCCTATGCCCTCACCCTCCAGGGGGCACGCTGGGCGGGAGAACTGGACATTCCTCTACAGATCAACACCGTGTTTCATCAGGGAAATCTTGATGAGGTTACCGCGTTGGCGGAATTGGTTGCCGACCTAGGCACCGTCTTCTGGGAAGTCTTTTTTCTGGTCCCCACCGGACGCGGCTCCCAACTGAAAGGCTGCACGGCGGAGGAAATGGAAGACATTTTCAGCCAACTCTATGCTCTCTCCAAAACCACCCCCTTTGTCATAAAAGTCACCGAAGCCCAACACTACCGACGCCACGTGATGCAACAGGAGCAACACGCACGCCGAAGCCTCGCCAACCGGGAGCCGGTGGAGGAGGTGCACGCGTCCAGCCGACATCCCCACGCCATCGGACGCTCCTCCAAAGTGGTGAATGCGGGAAACGGATTTTGCTTCATCGACCAAACCGGAAACATCTGCCCCAGCGGATTTCTCTCGGAAATCAGAGGAAACACCCGCACCCACTCCCTTCAGGAGGTCTATCGCCAGGACGAACTCTTCGTCAACTTGCGCAATCCCCGTCTACTCAAAGGAAAATGCGGTCGATGCGAATACAAAGCGACCTGCGGAGGCTCCCGCTCCCGGGCCTGGGCCGTACATGGCGACGCCTTCGCGGAGGAACCCTTCTGCATACTTGAACGTTAAAAAGCGGTTTTTTCAAATGAAGGTTTGATTTTATTAAAATCATCCATATCAACACATAGTCTCGGTCGGAGCGTGGCTCAGCCTGGTAGAGCACTTGCCTGGGGGGCAAGGGGTCGCAGGTTCGAATCCTGTCGCTCCGACCATTTTTTTACATCCAGGACTACGACAGGGTTCGAACCTGCGCAAAATGCAGGATGCTTTGGATTTATTTTTGAGGGTATGTGGGGATTTGCGGTAAAAGGAACCCCAAAGGGAACCTCAAAAGGAACCCCAAGGGTTTAACCCGTCAGCACGGGGAAACGCCCCGTTGGTTTGACCGCCAATCTGTGTGCCGCCCCCAAAGGGCATGCGCGTCAAGCTAATGACTTTTGAGGTGTGATGGCAAAGTGTAAAATGCAGCCAGCAGGCTTTTCGGGCCGTAGGCCCGAGAAGATACCAGTCCCACCCAAGAAGCGAAGCGACGTGGGGTGGGGAGTAACGTACCCGCAAGACAGGACGGGCTGTAAGCCCGCGCAGATCACCTCGGCAGTGGCAAGGATGATCTACGCGGGCCTTCCGGATGCGGTTCCGGTTGTAGGAACGCATGTCTAGGGGGGGGCTCCCCCTGTCGAGTGGCATCCCGTTGGGATGCAGGAGACAGATTCAACCTTTCCGACCCTCAAACCCGGCAGGGCTCAGAGAGGAAGTTCGATGAAACCCGCATTCAACTTGACTAAAGCGGGTGAAATCGACAGAGACATTCTCTTATATGAGCAAATTTTCTAACACTCCATGGTTTATCTATTTCCCGGCGTTACTGGTTGTGTCCGGTTTGACGGCGTGTATGCACCCCCCTGACGCCACAATCGAGATACCGCCTTCCCCCCCACCCCGGGAACGAATCCAATCAGAGCTGTTTCCTCCGGAACCTGCTCCCCTGCAGACAACCGCCGTTTCCGAAGGAATCACGTTGCTGTTAGAGGACAAGCCGGTGAATCTCGACGATTTGGAGCCCGCCTCCCTCCCCGGTGAGCAAACCGTGCTGATCCGCGTCCACCCGTCCACGACCTACGAGGAAGTAGTTTTCGTTATGGAACACCTTCATGACCTGGGGTTCCTTATACAATTTCAAAGCGGTAACTAAGTATGCAGACAACATCGACCACACCTACCAATCCGCAAGACCTTGAGATCAAGGATGCCCAGGTAATTTTCCGCACCGCCTGGGAAGATTTACTCAACGAATTCGGGGTTGAGAATCTCCGTTTTCCAAAAGAATTAATTCTGCTGGGAGGGGCGCCCGGTTCGGGTAAAGGCACTCAAACCCGTTTTATAAGTAATTTACGTGGGCTGACCTGCGAGCCGATCGTGGTGAGCAGTCTGCTGACCAGCCCGCAGGCCGAGAAAATAAAAAACCATGGCGGCATGGTCGGCGACCGCGAAGTGGTGGATATCCTGTTTCGTGAACTGCTAAAGCCCGAATACCGGGATGGGGTCATTCTGGACGGGTTCCCCCGCACCACCGTACAAGTGGAATGTCTCAAGCTGCTGACCCACCAGATGAACGAACTCTGGCGCACTCATCACACCACGCCTCTGGCCAAACAATTCCGCAAACCCACCATTCACGTGGTGATTTTGTTTGTGGAGGAGTCGGTCAGTGTACAACGTCAGATCCAACGCGGCAAAGAAATTCTGCACCACAATGAGGAAGTCCTGGCCTCAGGGGTCGGGGAATTGATGGAGGTACGCACTACGGACCTGGAGAAGGAAACCGCACGCCGCCGTTATCAGGTTTTCAAGGAGCAAACCTGGCAGGCATTGACCTCTCTTAAAGAAAAATTCTTTTACCATTTCATCAATGCTCAGGGCACCATCCCAGAGGTGGAAGAGAATATCAAGCGTGAGTTGCAGTACCAGAGTTCGCTGGAACTCGATCCCCTTACCTTCGATTTGATGCGGAAAATCCCGCTGGCACAGGAAATCGTGGTGCATGCCCGTCAGGAACTTGTGAACCGCCTGGATGCCTATGCCATGGACAACCCGGATCTATTTAAGGAGGTCCTCGAATTTGCCGACCACAAACTGCTCCCCATCGTCAAACGACACGCCATCACCGGCATGTCCTATATTAACAGCGAGAATCCGTTGCTGGACGACACCCTGGCCATGTCCATGTTGATTGATATTTTCTCGGAACGCGGATACCGGGCGGTGATCGATTTACATCGCATTGAAATTCCTGAAAAATTTGATCTCACGACCGGGCAGATTACCTGTCGTGAGAAAAAAGTATTCCGGATCCAAATTCGTTTCCTTGGATCCGAAATTCGCAGAGGCTAATCCGACACCCCACAGGACCCTATTTTGATTTTTGACACCCAAAGCTATTCACCCAATTGGATTGAGAATTTTCCCTTTGGCCCCCTGTCGGATGACCGCGCCGAGTCTCTCCGACACCGTTTTCTAACCCACAGTTCTCACGGCTCCCTGAAAGCACGCGAGGGCAGCTGGAGGTTCGACCCTGGACTGGGAGTGGATATTGAAGAAGAATCGATGCTGCTCCTGCACCAAGGCTTTGAGTTCACCTTTTCAAATGGCCAAACCTACAAATTGCTCCACCTGGCGCCCGGGTTGGTTATCGGTAAAATTCCGGCCAGGGCCCGGCCCGAACTGTTCGCCGCCGACCGGGCGGTCGAACATGAGGGAGACCTACAGATTCTGCGCTTCGATCAGGATGTGGTGGGCCTCTTGCAACAACCGGTTGGGGACTCGATCTTCTTTGTCCTGGGAATTCAATCCGGCACCACCGACGCACTGGCAGCCCGCTTAAAGGAAAACGCGGTACAAGCGGAACACCTGGAAACGCTGCTGACTCTGGAATTTAAAAAGCGGTCCCAGTGGTTGGATCGGTTACCGGCGGAATTTCACCATTCCCTCACCGGCATCGCGATTGAACGACTTTTAGATGTGCTCGAACCCGCCAGGGGCCCTTTCACGGGTCCCTGGATTCGGGATGATACCTTGGAAGCAAGAGGAATGTCGATGGAACTGTGCTGCGCGGTGATTCCCGCCCTGTCATTGTTCAGGCCGGATCTCGTGCCGGAGCTGATTCAAACACTGGTCTCCCTTCCCACATCCGGGACCGGAGGGTGGAATGCGGTCTATAGCGTCGATTCCTCTTCGGATACCTCAACCGCGCCCGCTTTACCCACGATCGCCCACCATCTGCTGCGACTGCCTGCACTGAAAGCATCCACCGACCTGCAAAGGTCCTTTCTGGATCGTTGCCGGGCACACCTTGAAGGGTTTCTTCCCGAAAAGGATGCCCTTCCGGTCTGGCCGGATCCCGACCGTGCCTTCACGCCGGAAATCACGGACCCGACGGAACTGATTCAATTCGATCTGGCCGCCTTGCTGGTACTGGAAATGGAAACCTGTGCTTCCGCCGACCCCGGGTCAAACGTGCTTTTTCGCTCCGAACGGGATCAATTGACCCACCGAATCTGGAACGACTTCTGGTCCGAGAAACGAAAGCGGCTTCTGGACAAAACTGTCCAGGAGGAATGGGCCGGACGGGTGAGTGTCGCCTCCCTGATTCCCCTGTTGTGGAAGAACCCGGACAAGGAAAAAATCCGTCAGTTGCGACAATGTCTGCACGCGCCGGAAGACCTACGGGATTTCAATGGTATCCGCCAGTGGCAGCAAAAAAAAGACGATCCGATTCCGCCTCCGGTTCGTATGGGCACCCAGCATCTGTTCTTGCCCCTGCTCTCCACACTTCCGGCGGAATCTTCTGCCGTGCTTTCCGCCGACTGGCATCGGGCTGTGGAAGGAGACCCCTCCTTTTCGGACCCCTCCACCGCCGCCTTGTTTATTCGATTGATTCCGTACGCCCATAAAATCAATCCCAATCTGGAACGCTATCCGGCCTGGGTACGCACTCTGGAAAAACACCGTTCCGTCCTCCTGGGAACCGCCGCCGCTATTTTGCTGCTGCTTCCCGCCGGTTTTGGAATTTATTTCGCCACCCGCCCCGATTTCAATCACGCGGAGGAACGTCTGGAATCCGGATTCGCCGAGACCCTCTACACCATTGGAAATCTCGAAGAGTCGAAAGCGGCGTACACGCGTCTGATTGAGCTGTCCAGGGCCGAATCCCGTCGAAATCAGTATTATTTTCAGCGTGGAAATATCCATTATCATAACGGAGACTACCCGGCAGCGTTGGATGACTATATCCGGGCCATCGAATTAGACCCGGATGCCTATTTGTACAAGGCTCGCTGGAATGTGGCCCAGGCCCATGCCAAGTTGGGCCAGATTCAGGAAGCGGTGGAGGCCATGAATGAATTTATTCGCGAATACGGTGAGGAACTGCCCGCCTACAGGGCTCGGGGCAAAAATGCCATCGCGCTCTGGCAACCCTGAAGGTTCATGCAAGAGCTGATCACCCTTTTTCTGGATTCGCTGCTGATCGAACGGGGCCTTTCTCCGGAAACCGGCAGTGCCTATGCGGGGGATCTAAAAGCCTTCCAAGACTGGTTGACCCCTGAGGAACAGGCAGATTTATCCAAGGTGGACCGAAGCCGCTTCACCGGATTTCTTATGGACGGCCGCAAACGGGGCCTGCAACCCACCACCATCGCCCGCCGCCTGGTCGCGGTGAAAATGTTTTTTCGCTTTCTCGCCACCGAAAATCTGATTCAAACGGATTTGACCGAATGTCTGGACAGCCCCAGACTCTGGCGGCATCTTCCGGAAATTTTATCTCCGGACGCGGTGGAACGCCTGTTGAAGGCTCCAAACAAAAAGACCGCAAAAGGTCAACGGGACCGGGCTATGCTGGAGCTGATGTACGCCAGCGGACTCCGGGTCAGCGAATTGGTGAATCTGCAACTGAACCAGCTCCATTTCGATGACGGGTATATCCGCGTAACCGGCAAAGGACGCAAGGAACGATTGGTGCCTGTAGCCAAAAGTGCCGGACGTTTGGTGCGTGAGTATCTGGAAGTCGTCAGGCCCGGATTAGTGCAGGATGCGTCGCTATCGGGGACCCATGTGTTTCTCTCCATGAATGGGCGTCCTCTCACCCGCGCCCGGATCTGGCAATTGATTCGCGAACTGGCCGCCGAGGCCAATCTGCCTCACACCCTGCATCCCCACTGTCTGCGTCACAGCTTCGCCAGCCACCTACTCTCTGCGGGCGCCCCCCTCCGCACCATTCAGGAAATGCTCGGCCACGCCGATATCAGCACCACCCAAATCTACACCCACGTCGATCAGCAACGCCTCAAACAGGTCCACCAGTCTTTCCATCCCCGGGCCTGACCCCCACCCGAATTCCCTCATGATCTCAACGCCCCTCAAACGTTTCCAAAAAAAGATTGGCTACAGCTTTAAACGCCGTCACTGGATTGAGACCGCCCTCACCCATCCCAGTTATCGACACGAGGGCGACCGCGCGGAGCAAAGAGACAACCAGCGCCTGGAATTTCTAGGCGATGCCGTGATCGGTCTGCTCACCGCCGAGTGTCTCTATACCCTCGAACCCGCGCTGGATGAAGGCACCATGACCAAATTCCGCAGCATGATCACCAACCGCAGCGGATTGGCGGAAGTGGGCGTTTCCTGGGAACTTGGGGACCTGCTTCGTCTCGGAAAAGGCGAGGCCCAGTCTGGAGGCGCGGAACGCGAATCCAATATTGCGGATGCGGTAGAGGCGGTGATCGGAGCCATCTTCCAGGACGGCGGCATGAATGCCTGCCGCAAATTTTTCTCCCGCCATTTTGAACCGCGCCTGCACAGCTTGCTCACGGAAAAAGAAATGCAGGTGGAACGCGACAATCCCAAAGGGAGCCTGCAGGAGATGTTGCAGCGACAGGGCAAAGACGCGCCGGTGTACCAAATCGTCGGCGAAAGCGGACCCGCCCACGACCGCCAATACGAAGCCGCCGTCTACTGGAATCAGCAGGAACTCGCCCGCGGATCCGCCCCCAGCAAACGCGCCGCCGAAGCCCAAGCCGCGGCAAAAGCACTACAAGTTATGAGTTCAACCGATCACGCCATATAAACCAACGGATCGCTTCGCCGGACAACAGATAGGTTTTACTTCTCTTCCATCCATTGTCCGGCAAGGTCATCCGTGGTCCTACACTTTATTGTCGCCTTCCACAAAATACTTTCGGCTGGGACCTATCTTTCGACACTAATTTCAGGACGAGCCCTAAATCCGAGTTGGGACTCCCGGCCCCCAGACCTCAGTTTGAGGTGGGATTTTACAAAATTCCATCGCAAATCCAAATGGGTGTTCAAAGAGTACACCAAACCCCGAGCTTGCTCGGGGTGCGGAGAGATTCAATACAGGAATTCGCCCGTACCACACACCCGCCCCACCCACCCCGCCGCCACGGTAGCTTCCCTTGCGGGAAGCTACCGGCGGCGTGAGTGAAGAGATGAGGGCGGTATCGTGAAGTGAATTTCTCCGCACTCCGAGCGAGCTCAGAGTTTGGAAGTTGATCATAAAGACTCATTTAAATCTGCGATACCTTTCGGTCAAAACACTTTTCAAACTGAGGTCTGGGCCCCATCAGCGGCGGATCATTTCGTTCAAGGTATTGCATTTGGTGCATTTGGACAGGGGTACCCGCCGGTTGTCGATGTAGATGTGCCGACACTGGCTGCAACGGAAAATATGGGCTTTGGGGGCGCGGAGATCGTGATAACCCCTCCGGCGATATCGCCAGCCCAGGAACATCAGCGCCAGAAACTGGAGGAAGAGGGGGATCAAAAACACATCCTCGATACTGTAGGTCATGCGTCCGCCCCTCCTCGTTCATACCCAAAACGAAAACGGATCGAAACCGGACCAACCCCGCGCGGAATTCGGGCGCGGCGGAGAGAATGAAGCATTTCACTGCGCCATGGCTCCGGGGGAAGCTCCGGATCCACAATCAGAGACTTCACCTGCCCTGCGGCGTCAAATTCGAGAACGCCGGTCATAACCAACGGTTTTCCGCTTGAAACCGCAGGTGGCTGGCGGGTCAACTCGATTTTAATATCGCCCCCCAGATTACGCAAAATCCATCGGGATTCTCTCACGGTAACCGGAGAGGGGCCTGGAATTTCACTCGATGTCGACTGAAAAGCCTCCGCCGGATCCGGCAAGGTTATTTCGTGACTCTTGAAATAGGTCCGCGGCTGAAAATCATAGGGCATGGTGACCTTCAAAGGCGTTTTAAGAGGTGGAACCACGCTGGACGTACGTTGCCTCATCACCCCCGAAAATCCCAGGCTGGACGGAAGCGAAAACAAGGTGGGGGACCATACTTGGGAGTCCAAATTGGAATAGGCCACCAACCGTACCGGTTTACCCGATTCCACCGGAGAAATCCAGGGTTGGGGCATTACCAGCCACATCGCGTGCACCAGCAGGGCGAACGCCATCGACAGGACGGGAAGTCCCCAGGGAGTAATTATTGATTTACCCTCCGAAAATCTAACGCTCATGCACTTCGATCCTTTCGGCTCCCGAGCCCCCCCCACGGGTGGCCAGATTGATGTGTTCAATCCCCGCCCGGGTGGCGTCTCTCACCACCTGCATCTGCATCGAAACCGGCACCTGCTCATCAGCTTCAATTACCAATGGCACATCCGGGTGTTCAACTTTGGCCCGGGAGAGCGCTTGGGGCAGCCGATCCAACTCGATCCGCTGGTCATTGAAAAAGACCAGATTGTTGCGGGTAAGCGTCACCACCAGCGCATTCATTTGCAATCCGTTACTCTGGTCTATCCGGGGAAGGGAAATTTCCACCCCCGGGCGGGTGACATACGAGGAACTGATCATAAAAAACATCAGCACCAGTAATACCACATCCACCATCGCTGCGGGTTCGATCGACGGGGGGAAGCGTCGCCCCCGGCTCATAAACCGTCGGCGAAGGCTGTTTAATTGGCGATAATGGGCGATATCCGAATGTTTCATTTAATCCTGTCCCAGAATTTTGCGGTTGGAATGCAGGAATGCCAGCACATCGGAAGCGGCGAATTCCATATCCATCACCAGGGATTCGATTCGGCTGACCAAGAGATTATAGCCCGCGTAAATGGGCATGGCGATGGTCAATCCCATCGCGGTAGTCAACAGCGCCTGCCACAAATGCTGCGCCAGGTCCCCGGAATGGGCGAGAGGTGCCTGCGCGTGCATTTCCTGGAGGGCACCCATCATGGAAAGCACGGTTCCCAGCAGGCCCAACATGGGAGCAATTTTCCCCAGAGTGGCCAACAGGTTCAACCGATGCTCCAAGCGGGGGATTTCGGAAATTCCAGCTTGTTGGATGGCCTTGGCAATTTCCTCCGGAGGTTCATCCACCTTCAACAATGCCGCTCTCACCAATTGCGCGACCGGACCGGGGGTATCCTCGCAATTGCTGACCGCCTCCACCGTATTTCCCCGGCGCAGTACGTTGTACAGCCCCACCAGAAAATCATTGGTGTCGATCTGGGCGCGATGCAACTCGAGAAGCTTGTTCAGGAACAGTGATAATGCCAGCAGGCTCACGCCAAACAACGCCCACACCACCGGACCACCCTGTAATAAATTTTCGTACATAACCGTGTTCTCCTCTTAAAATAAAATTAAATGTTCCCGACGTAAATCCTCAATGCGGCGTGCACCCTCCCCCGCCTGGGGAAGGCCGGACTCCACCAGCAGCCGATAGACTTTGATCGCCTCCCGGTATTCCCCTTTGCGCTCAAAGGACTGTGCGGTTTCCGCCACACCACGCACAAACCAGGCCCCGGCCTCCGCTCCCAGACGCCCGCGATGTTGCATATACAGGTGCAGCATTTTCAGGAACTGTGATCTAGCCTCTTCGCTTCGATCCAGCGCATTCAGGGTGCGTCCAATTTTAAACATAGCCTGAATACGCAGTTCCATTGTAGCTTCTTGGCTTTCCTCAACCAATTTATAGGTATTCAGAGCCTCCAGGTAGCGGGTAGGGTCTTTTTCTCCCAGCGTGTATTGACAGTCTCCCATCCGCCCACGGGCGGCGTAAACCAAATAGGAATCAGGATACGCTCTGATTAATTGGTCGAAAATCAGGATGGCCTCATCGAAACGCCCCAGTTCGGTTAATGCGTCTCCGGTATAAAAAAGGGCGTCTTCCGCGTGGGGAGCATCCTGATGAACGGATCTGGACTTGATAAACTGTTCCAGGGCGGGTTCGAGTTTCTTCGCCGCCAATAAGGATCTCCCGGCCAAATAATGGGCTTTGGATCGCAAAGGCACGGGAAATTCCTCGCGGGTTAATATTAGAAAATCCTCTGAAGCTTTCTCGAACTCCCCTTGATTATACGAAACTTCCGCCAGCCAGAAGCGAACTTCCGGCGCGAAGGAGGAATCAGGATGCCGGGTCAGAAAGGCCTCCCCGGCCCGGCGTGCCTCCGAATCCATGCCTTTGAGATAATACGACCACCCAATCAGTGAGGCCGCCTGCTCGGCCCGGGCATGGGAGGGATAGGTTTCCTGAACCTGACGGAACAGTCGCAACGCCAAATCGAACAATCCCAATCGATAGGCCGCGATCCCTTTGTCGGTCATCGCATCCACTGCGAATGCGCCCTGCGGGTGCCGTTCCAAATAGGCGTCGTAAGCGCCCAGGGCCTGCTCCAGACGCAGGGCGCGATCCAACAAAACCGCACGATGCAACAATGCTCTTTCCGCATAGTCGGTGCCCGGGTATTTGAGTCGAAGCTGGGCCAGCAAATCCAGTGCCGCGGTTACATTGCGGGTGGCGGCAATCGCAGTAGACAACTGGAGTTGGGCCAAGGGGGCAAGGTCGTGATCCGGGTAGCGGTCCAAAAAAAGTTCATAGCGTTCGATCGCCGCCTCTATTCGATCCCGGATCAGGGCCATATCCCCCCATTTCACCAACAGGGCCGGGGCGGGTTCACTCTCTTCCAACGAAGCCTTCCAGGCCCGTTCATACAATCGTTCGGCTTCCGTCCAATTTCCTAGCAACTCCTCGACCTTGGCCAGACCGGATTCGGCCTTGAGATTCCCCATCGGGTCGGTAAATACAGATAAATAGCGTTGGTAGGCCTCTTTCGCTTCTTCCAATTTTCCTCGATCCATGTACGTATTGGATAGCAGCAATTGCGCCTTCGCTAATTCCGGCTGATCCCCCCTCAAGGCAATCCACTCTTGCAGGTGACGATCCGCCGCCTCTAAATCCCGCGCGAAAATCAGGTTCTGAACCCGTTTTGCCTGCAAGAGCCCCTTCAGTGACTCATCACCGATTTTTTGTTCAAACGCCCGCAGGTATGCGGCGGCTTTTTCATACGCACCCTCCTGTTCCAGACTTCGGATCAGTACCGGATACACCTCGGTCTCCAACTCCTCCCGAACACCTTCCTGACGAATCAATCGGTCCAGAAGCTCCGATGCCTCTGTCCACTCTTCACGGGCCATATGAAATTTGGCCATTTCCAGCAGGCCTTTCTGAGTTTCCATGCGATTTTGGGGACCCTCCGACAAGTGCTTCCACAGATCCATCGCCTCTTCTTCCCTGCCGGATCGGGACAATAACGCCGCATGTTCCAGAACCAACGTCGGTTCATCCCTCTCCTCTTTCAAAAGCGTAATCGCGCGCTCCACATCCCCTGACAAAAAGTGCTTTCGTGCCAACAATCGAATACGCATTACCTCCCACTGGCCCGATAGAGGGGGGGTAATGGCCAACAACGCATCCGCCTGCTCCACGTCCCCCTGCAAAATAGCCGCATCTGCACGCAACAGATTTGCCCGATGTCCCAACAGGTGATTCGGGGCGGGCGGCAATTCGGACAGCAGTTCGGAGGCCTCATCCACCCGGCCTTGCGCGAGGCGGGTACGGGCCAGCCCCAATACCCCCTGAAACCGTAGCACCGGATCCTCTGCCTGTTCTATCAACTTCGCAAACCGCGCTTCCGCGGATTCGGTCATACGGTCCCTCAAGGCCATTTCCGCCAATTCAAGGGTGTCCAGCCCGTTCCCTCCCCGCACGGCGAGAGAAAGTAGGATGATGAAGAGGAGAGACCCGAAGCGCATAGAAATCCTTGTATCCCGAAATGAGCCACGGGGCAAGCGGTAATTGGAAGCAGGACATTCCGCATTTTCCATAATTTTGTGGACAAACCGCTTATCTTGCCTCACAGATGTACCCATTCCACCCTGTATCTCCAATGAAAGTTGATTTTCTTCTGCTGTTACTCCTGACGGTGCGGCTCTCCGCGCAACTTCCCGATCTGGATACTCTGTCCCGTGAAGTGGATTTGTCCACCTTGAAACCGCGCGAGGTCCCATCCGAACCGGTTGAGACCGCCCCCCCCTCCCCGCACACCCACCTGTTTGCGGGCATAGAGGCATTGACTCCTCTGTCTGAACCAGGGGAGGATTCACTGCAACCGATTGGGGATGGCAAGCTCCAGATTCTTCATCTTCCCGCCGCCGACTATCTGGTGGTCCCCAACCCGCCCCGCATCGACAGTGCCTACCACCTTCTAGCCGAAACGCTTGCTGAAATGGACATTTCATCAGGATTTCCATTAAAAGTGGTGTTGCATGCGGATTCTAAATTTAGTGTAGCCATAGTGCTCACTCAGAAAAAACACGACTCGCTCCCCCTCGGAGTGGATATCAGCCCGCTTCCCCCCATCACCCTACTGGGGCTGGATGCGGACATTGAACTTTTACAGAGAGACCACCCCCCCTTCCTCGAAGCCTTCCAATCCATCCGGAGCTACGCCCGTTCGGTGGGATTTGACTTGGATACCAGGGAGTTTTATGCCCTCCCCCGCGAGCCCGGACGGGTCTTTTTTGGATTACGGATAAATAACCCGACCCGAACTGGAGATTTACCCGTTCAGCCGTAAGCTTAGCTATGAAACTACTACTCGCCCTGCTTTTATTATCTTCTTTTACAGGAACAATTGTCATGAGTGATTCGGAACTTTCCCTGCAAAAAGCCTCGTTTGGTGCCGGATGCTTCTGGTGCGTCGAACCCTTTTTTGAAAAACTTAGAGGGGTCCATTCCGTGGTTTCCGGTTATCAGGGGGGCACCACGGACAATCCCACCTACCAGGAAGTCACCACCGGCAAAACCGGACATGCCGAGGTGGTGCAGGTAAGCTTCGACCCCTCGGTCATCTCCTACACCGACCTGCTGGAAGTCTTCTTCAAGATTCACGACCCCACTACCCTCAACCGTCAGGGTGCAGACGTGGGAACGCAGTATCGCTCCACCATCCTCTATTCTTCGGAGGAGCAGAAAACCGCCGCCGAGGCGGCCATCCGGCAGTTGACCGAAGAGAACGTGTTCGAAGACCCCATTGTAACCAAGATTGAAGCCGCGGGAACCTTCTACCCCGCGGAAGCCTACCATCAGAACTACTATGCCAATAATCCCTCTGCACCTTATTGCCGCTTGGTTATTGCCCCTAAATTGAAAAAAAACGAGTTGCGAAAGGATTTATTGAAGTAATCAGGGCTTTTGATAACAAATTTGCCGGACATGAATCAGCCCGGCATCAAATCCGGCCTCGCAGTACGCCAGATAATAATGCCATTTCCGGATAAACGAGTCATCGAATCCCAATGACCGAACCTCATTCAGTTTGGCGAAAAAATTGTAGCGCCAGCGACGCAGCGTCTCCGCGTACCCCGGTGCAAACTCATAATGATCAATCTCTTCGAGGCCGGTGACCGAACGACTCAGCTCCTCCAGCATACCCGGGCTGGGCAGATGTCCGCCTGGAAAGATGTGTTTGCGGATAAAATCCACGCTCTTGTTGTAATTCTCATACCTCTCATCGGGAATGGTGATCGCCTGCAGAGCGAATCGGCCACCAGAGTTGAGCAATGAATGAACTGTCCTAAAATAGTCGGGAAGAAACTCGTGGCCCACCGCTTCGACCATTTCAACGCTGATCACATGGTCAAAGTGCCCGGTGATATCCCGGTAGTCCTGTAAACGGATTTCCACACGGTCTTCCAAACCCGCTTCCCGTACCCGCCGACGGGCCTCTTCCGCCTGCAGTACGGACAAGGTAAGACTGGTGACCCGACATCCCGTGCTTTGCGCCATCCGAATTGCACACGCTCCCCAGCCGCTTCCAATTTCCAACACATGATCCTCCGGGTGAATGTCCAATTTCTCAATCAAACGATCCATTTTTCTCAATTGCGCGTCGTGAAGCGAGTCGGACGGCTCCATAAAAATACCCGCACTATAAGTAAGCGTAGGGTCCAGGAAAGTGGCATACAATTCATTGCTGAGGTCGTAATGCTCCTGGATGTTTTTGAGCGCATTCTCTTTGGTGTTGCGACGAAGTTTGTGCATCATCCGATCCACCTTTCGAAGCATGGTCGATGTGCCCCGGGCAATCGGTCCCATTTCCTGCTGACTTCGACCTAAAATTTGGATTAAGGCCGTAAGGTCGGTACTGCTCCACTTACCTTCAATAAAGGTTTCCGCAAACGCCATCGCTCCTCCCAAAAGAACCCGTTTGGACACTTCAACATCGTGAATACGAAGATCCGCCCGGGCCTGACTGCTTTTCCCAAGTTCGAGAAGGGTACCGTCATGCAGGGTCAAGACAATCTGACCACCCTGCAGCTGCTGAAACGCATGAATGAGGAGCCGATCCCAATTAGAGAGATCTTTCCTATTTGGTAGGACTGAATTTAGAGTTTGCGTGGAATCCATGGAAAAAACACCGATGTGGTTTGTTGATAGGCGCGGTAGGCATCCCCCCGTGAGCGAAGTGACTGCCTCTCCGCATGGGGAACACCCGTGAGAAACCGAAGAAAAAGAAACATAAAGAAGGGACCCAGAAACGTGTACAACCATAACGGGGCACCTATGCCCATCACCACGTACCCGAACCAATGTACCCACTCGAAAAAGTAATTGGGATGACGACTATATCTCCAAAGCCCCCGATTACATACCCGGCCTTTGCTGCCGGGATAGGCCCGGAACCTGGCGAGCTGCCGATCCGCAATGGATTCCAGCGTGATCGCGGAAATCGCAAGCACCAAGCCCAATACATCAAACACATCCGGAAAGGGTCCGGACCGATGTGCCACCACCAGAGCGGGAATCATAAACACGCCCACCAGCAAGGCCTGCCCCAGGAAAAAGCCCAAAAATTTACGATTTGCCTGTGCTCCCCAGTGCTCACGCAAATTCTTATATCGATCATCTTCGGGTTTACCTCTCAACAAACGGTCCAACAGAATATGCAAGGCTAGTCGTGACGCCCAAGCAAGCAGCAGAAGCGAGACCACTAGCGAGCGCACCGAAAATGGGCTAGTTGAGAATATCACCAATGCGGACACAGCCATCCCGGCTGACCAGCCAAAGTCCACCCAGCCCGCATTGCTGGTTTTTACCGCATATCTCCACAGATAGAACTGGAGTATAGCGACCAAAGAAATTGATAAAAAAATGGATTGTAGCATATACGTTAAATCGACTGCGGGCTTCTAAAACTTACAGCAAAAGAAGGGATAGAAGCAGATGCGCGCCCGGGTTCGAGATAGGACTGTAAGGGAAATCAGCTGCTGGCGATACTATAGCATGACAACACCATCCATTCACTTCCAGACCGAATCAAAATCTATAAACGTCCTGAAAACATCCCAATGGCTGCCTGCCCCCTTGTCGGAGATATTCGACTTTTTCAGCCGACCCGAAAATCTACAGCAAATTACTCCACCACACCTTCATTTCACAATCATAAACCCTGCACCCATTGAAATGAAAAATGGGCTTGAATTGAAGTATAGACTCAAACTCTACGGAATCCCTCTACATTGGACCTCGCTCATCGAAAACTGGAACCCTCCTTACGGATTCACAGATCGCCAGTTGAAGGGGCCTTACACCGAATGGGTTCATTCCCACCATTTCAGGGCCGAAGGTGACGGCACCTTGGTGGAGGACTCCATCCGATATAAAGCCCCTGGCGGGCGACTGGTGGAAAAATGGCTAATCCAAAAAGATTTGGCTTCCATTTTTAGCCATCGGCAACAGGTGCTAACCAAATTATTTCCAAGTAAAGGCTAGAGGTCTGATAGCTTGACGATGAGGCGATAATGTCTTACATGATCGTCATGACAGCACAAAAATTGGACGGAAAATCGGTATCCGCAGAAATGCGGGCGGAAATAAAGCAGCAAACGGAAGCATTGATCGCCCGGGGCATGCGTCCGGGGCTGGGCGTGATTTTGGTGGGAGAGGATCCTGCCAGTCGCAGTTACGTATCCGCCAAAGAAAAAGCTTGTGCCGAGGCGGGTATTCTCAGTCGCGAGGTCTTGCTTCCCGCTGATGCGACCAAGGCACAGATTTTAGCGGAAGTCCAAAATATGAACCAGGCGGATGACATACACGGAATTCTGGTTCAGCTCCCCCTCCCCGACTCCTCCATTGAAGAAGAGGTGCTAAATAACATTCTCCCGGAAAAAGATGTGGATGGCTTTCACCCTGTCAATGTAGGACGAATGATGCTGGGGCTGCCCACCTTTCTTCCCTGCACCCCCCACGGCATCCTGCATCTGCTCAAACGAAGCGGGTTTTCCACTGCCGGCACGCATGTGGTGGTGGTAGGACGCAGTAATATTGTGGGTCGCCCCCTGGCCAACCTGCTCAGTCAAAAACATGAGCTCGGGAACGCCACAGTCACGGTATGCCACACGGGCACCCCGGACATCGGCTCGTTCACCCGGCAGGCGGATATCGTAATTGCCGCCGTGGGCCGTCCGAACGTGATTACCGCTGATATGGTTCGCGAGGGAGCGGTGGTAGTGGATGTGGGAGTCAACCGCGTCGAGGACGACACCCGCCCCCGCGGCTACCGTCTGGTAGGTGATTGCGAGTACGGGGCCATGCTGGACAAGGTGGCCGCGATCACTCCGGTACCCGGCGGTGTCGGCCCCATGACCATCACCATGCTTCTGTTTAACACCCTGGAATCCGCCCGTCGTCATCTTTCCGCGGGGGTGTAATACTCCCTCCATGCAAACCGTCCACCGTTACATCCTCCGCGACTACCTGGTCAATTTTGGTATGGCCCTGGCCGTAACCACCTTGGTGCTTTACCTTGGTGCCATCATGCGGGGACTCGATTACGTGGCCCGGGGGGTTCCAGGAGGGCTGTTGATATTAATTTTTACCTTGAATATTCCCTATATTCTCACCTTCAGTATTCCCATCAGCACCGTGGTAGCCACCCTGCTGCTCTTTGGGCGATTATCAGTAGATGGCGAATTCACCGCCATGCGGTCCGGCGGGCTCAGCACTTGGCAAATCATCTCCCCGGTAGTGCTCGCAGGCACCCTGCTCTCCGTGCTAACATTATTTATTCAATACGAAATTGCCCCCGAAAGCCGCTTTGCGCGTCGTCGGGCTCTGGTCAACGTCGAAGAACTGGACCCAGTAGACCTCCTCGACGAGGGGCGTTTTGTCCAATTTCCCAAAATGGACATTTATGTGACCGAAAAAAACGGGCATCTCTTGAAGGAAGTGGAGGTGATTGAATTGGATGATGCAACCACCCGTCAGGCCGTTCAAACCATTCGGGCCCGGGAGGGTACTGTCATTTTATATCCAGACGAAAAGTTGATGAGGGTGAGACTCAACGACGTCCAGGTACAATACCCGGATTCCGACCACCGGGGCGATCTCACCCTCGCACGTATCATCGATATGGACACCTACGAATTCGATGTCAGTTACCAGGAATTAATGGACAGTGACAGTATCTCACGCAGCATCAAAGATATGCGGGCTCGACATCTGGCCGCCACTATTCGGGATGTGGACAAGTTCTTTCCGAATCTCGACCCTGTCCGGCGGGAGAGAATGCGGATGCGCGCACTGATTGAGTTTCATAAACGCATTGGACTGAGTATGGCGTGCCTCAGCTTTACTCTGCTCGGAATCCCTCTGGGCATGACCTCCAGCCGCAAAGAATCGCATGCCGGCATTCCCATTGGACTCGGCATGGTGATCGTGTTTTATGCCTTTATCGTCACAGCAAACAGTTTACGCGACCTCCCCTGGCTCTTCCCGGATTATATTATTTGGGTCCCCATTATCGGAACCCAGCTCGCGGGCCTTTTCATGATTCGTCGAATTCCCTGATTCCCGGTAAGGACGGGAGCTCTGCTTCGAACCCTTCACATGATCACACCCATACTTATACTTGGCGCCGGCGTAAGCGGCCTGACTGCAGCCCGAACCCTGTCCACCCGCAATTTGAATGTACACCTTGTTGACAAAGGTCGTGGAGTCGGTGGCCGCGTAGCGACCCGCAGGCTGGGAAACCGCGAAGACATTCGCGGTCGCTGGGACCATGGAGCCCAATTCGCCACTTTTCGCAGCCCTTCCCTCCTAAAACAACTTAAAGACTGGAGCTGTCTGGATGTCATGCAACCCTGGATTCCAGGTTTTAGTGACCCCGACGTTGCACGTAATAGACCCATAGACGGAATGAATGACTTCGCCAAAGCCCTGGCGGGTGATTTACCCGTTCATCGCTCCCACCGCATCATTCGTCTCGAAAAAACCGCCCGTGGATGGACCGCTCATTCGGAATCCGGCGAACAATTTCATGCCGACCACATCATCAGCACCCTCCCCATCCCGCAATTCCTCGATTTGGCCCGGGAGTCGGCACTTGAGATAGATGATGCCGAAAAAAAAGTGCTTGAACAGGTCCAGTACGAACGAACGCTCACCCTGTTGGCCGAACTGGACGGGCCCTCCGGTCTCGGTGACAACGGATATCGGAGAATAAACAGTGGAATTCTGGAGACTCTGATCGATCAACAGCTCAAAGGAATTTCTCCCTCACCCACTCTGGTGGCCCACGCCTCGCCCGCCTTCAGCTTGGAATGGTACGACCGCGACCGTTCCACCGCCGCCAGCGTCATCCGGGCGGCGGTGCAGGAAAAAATACAGGCCCGCATTCTAACTGCGCAGATCCACGGCTGGAAATTTTCCAAACCCATTCAGCGCATTCCCCATCCTTTCCTCAAACTGTCCAACGGCCTATTTTTGGCCGGAGACGGTTTTTGCGCCGGAGACGACAGCGTCGCCCCCGATCTGCATCCACGTATCGAAAGCGCCATGCTCTCCGGAAGCGCCGCCGCTCACTATCTCCTGAGCCGCTGAGCAAGACGATTTGCAAAGTGGCTGCGGCGTCCCGCCGCTGAATAAGAGCCGGGACGGCTCTTCCACCTTCCATTAGATTGTCCAGCCGCTGAGCAAGACGATTTGCAAGGGTTGCGGCGTCCACTGCTGAATAAGAGCCGGGACGGCTCTTCCACCTTAGTCCCTGCACGGAAAGATTTATCTTGCCCCTCTCACCAACTACCCCTTATCCAACCACCCTCCGGGTACCTCACCCCTCTCGCCCCCCGCCAATAGGGATTAAACTCCACCCGCTCCAGCTGTTCCATAGGTACAGTCTCCTCCCCACTCCATCCCTCACGCCGAAATCGAATCCCCTCCGCGTCTGCGGCCACTAATTCGACAACGAACTCCTCGATTCCCCCATTCAAAACCAGTCGAACATGACTGGCTTTTCGCACGATTCGTTCTTCCCGAACCACGGCAGGATCGAAGCCCTGTATACGCTCCGCCGCCAGCGCAAAGGCCTCCGTAGATTCCTTCGGGGTTATCAGCCAATCCCCCTGATCGGACAGGCCCCTCCAAGCTCCCTGCAGTTGGTCTCCGTTTGAAAGCCAGACCTGAGGCACTCCCGCAGACGACTCGACATCGGATTGGAATAAAAACGGGGCAGGAAGATCATAGAGTCTCCATTCCCGAATCAACACCCGTGTATGGCCTCCGTTCACCGAGAAGGTGATCATCGGCTGGTACCGTTCCGTTGTGAACGAGCCGTCCGGTTCCCTCCATTCGTAGGCCAACACGCCATTCGCCCGGATCCGGACATGTTTTTCGGTGTGGTCGAATTCGAATTCAAAACAGATATCTCCATCCTCATTGGGTACCACAGATGAAAGCATACTATGTTGAGAACCCGTCCGACGGGGATCCGTCACGTTGAGGATCCACTGATCTGCACGCTGGGTGAGTTGCAACATTCGATAGCCCCCGTCTTCATTCGGCAACGCGGTAAGAGCGATGCCGACCCCTCTACTCGCCCGCCCAGTGGTCGGTAAATGGATGTGGACCGAAACCCGGAATGATTCCTGAACTTCGGAAAGACGTTTCTGCACCATCCCCCTCCGATACAGCCACCACCCGTCCGTTGACGCCCGGAAGCGGGTTTCTTCGCCCGCCAAAAGGGAGTCCCTGCGATTGGAATGCACCCAGTCATCCATGGAGGACGGCCCCCGCTCCCGTAGATTTTCACCCGGCAAACGTTTCCGAAGATTCACTATCTGCGGCATCCGTATCCGCACCGAATCGCTCCACTTGGTTTTCAGCAGAAGTTCGTCCCCGATTTTTTCCAGCAACTGTCCCGAGAGGGTATCGCCATTTGAGAGCGTAAGAGTCCACCCCTCGCCTGGCGGCGGAGGACGGTGCCCAAAAAGCAAACGATCCACGTATTTGCCATGAATATGTAGTGGCGTGGTCTGCCAACCCGGTTGAAAAATCACCTGTTCCGCATACTGCCCCAGGTAGGTGCCCGACACCTGATCTCCATTCAATAAGCGAAGATGGTGGGGATGCGTCTGTGAAGGGTTCACCGGAGGTTCCTCTCGTTGTCCCGGCTTGAAATCAAGTATCTGCACCTGTTTCATCGGGACCACCAACTCGTCTTCCGTCCAGTCCACATCCCCTCGAAGGGTGCCATGCTCCACCCTCAGCCGCTCCACCTGTAGTCGTTCGTCCGAATAGCTGGTAAAAATTCGAAGGGACTCCAGGGATGGAGGCGAGGCCCTTTCCCGCTCCGATGCGGGAAAAACCAGCTCGACAATTTCCGTGCGGTCGTAGACGACCACATCCGGCTGGTCCACGGGTTGAAACCGAATAGAATCGGCTATGATTTCATCCAGCGTTCCTTGTACTTTCCGACCGTCGGCAAGAATCAACACCGTCTCCGGGTGAGTTGCGGGCATCAAAAAAGCGGGGGCCGCCGCATCTCCCTTCCAGTTCAGCACCCGCAGGGAATTCAACCAGATCGGTTCAACTCCCGCAGTGGACCGAATCTGAATCGGAGTACTCGACCCACCCAGCAAGGTGCTCATATGGTCCACTTCCCAGGTTTTAATCAGTTGTTCATTGAGGTAAAGCGAATACTGATTTTTGTCCATGTCCCCGAACAACCGGAGATGGTACTGGGAACTCTTCACCGGATTCTCAGTCTGCCAGGATTCCACCCGGAAACCCTGATCCACGACCCGCCGAAACCAGGCCGCGGAAATCCGGCGCTCGGACAGCTCCAACACCACGCGCCCCAAATTATTTCGGGATTCATCACTAAAGACTTGGATCTGGACTTGAAAATCCTCGTCAGGAACCTGCAGATCCACCTCGACCACGAAAGAATCGGGGTACGTGATCGGGAGCGTTTGGTAAAGAGGGCCACCGGTTCGGAGTTGCGACCGTCCCGACAGCGAAGGAAACGAATCGTCGGGCGAGATTGGTTGCGCCCACAGCTGCTGCCGATCATAAAATCGGATCGCATGTACCTTCTCCATCTGCACCCTCAGTATTTGATCCCACAGAGTAGTGACCCTCAAGATCCCGTCCGTTCCGGAAATCTCCCGTGCCATTAGAATGTCACCCGATTTCAGGTGCAGAATCAAAAACGACTCCAGCAGATCGCCTGCTTGTCCCGGTTGAAGGTAATGAGACAGTTCGGAAACCGGTACTTCAACCACTCCTTCAGCCCAATATGGCTCAATCCGAAGCGTATCCGCGGAAGTGGCGACAAGATCGCCAGACAGCCGGTCCCCGCCCTGCAACACCAACCCGAAACGCATAGCGGTCTCCCCGGATCGGGCCGCCAGCTGACATCCGAACAGGACTCCCAAAATCCAAAGGTTCCTAACGTTCATAAATAGGCATCAGTCGGTAATTCAAGGCCATAGAGAGCAAGGCCCCGGCGGTGGCGAAGGTGGAACCCCGGGGCCCGCTCCAGGAACCATCCCGTCCCTGGGTAGCCTGGAACACCCGGAACACACGCTGATTCCACAACTCCCATTCCTGCATATCCCCTTGGAACAGGGCCTGTGATAAATAATAAAATTGATAATAGGGATACGAACTGGAAGTCTGATCTTTGTTCTCACGCAAATACCGGAAATTCGCACGGGAGGCCTCCGACTGATAATCATTCGCCAGGCTGAACACCAGACTGCTAATAGCGGTGCGTACCGTATTTCCACCCCCGGAATGACTGGTGTACGACACCCCGCCATCCCCTCCGGTGGATCTGGCAAAATACGCGAGTCCGCGTTCAAACGCCTTTTCCGGCACACTCAACCCCGCATTCCGGGCCGCGAACAACGCCACCATCGGCGCACCCGAAACCGTGGTATCCGCATCTTTGGAGACCGGAGTGTAGCGCCAGGCCCCCAGCGAGTTCTGTTCCTGGGATTCCAAAATCAGTTTTACCGCCTTCTGCAGGGCATCCCCCACGTCCGGCTCCAGCAGGTGACCATACAATTCCGCCAACGCCAAAGTGGCAAAACCGTGATTGTACATGGAGTTGCCGATGTAACCTGTGGCGGCATTCTGTTGACTGAGAATATAGGTGGTGCCACGCTTGATCACCTGCCGGTAGGGCCCATAATTCGGATCTTCCCCACTGGCCAGAAAGGTCAGCAAAGCCAATCCCACCACTCCCGGCTGCTGATCGTAACTCCCCTCCCAATTCCCTTGCGCTGTTTGCGTGCTCGCCAAATAAGCCAACCCCCGTTTGTACATGTCCTCCAGTTCTGGGGGGATCTCCTGTCCCACCTGCAATCCGCTCAATGGCGCCTGGGCAAACCCGCACTGCAGCAACGTCAACATCCCCAGCACCACTAAACCCAAACGTGTAAAAAATCTCATCGTCCCTCCTCCATCGCCTGAAAATAGGAATCCATCATGCCCCGATAGCGACCGGGCCAATGACCGGGATCGACTGCGCCCGCCCGGCTCCCCTCGTCCTCACGTCCCTGTCGAACACGGCTTTCTCCAGTGATATCGCCCCTTCCCGGATCCCCGCCCCCGGTGGAACCCTCTCCGCCCTGGGTGCCCGGAGGCCCACCCGGCGCACTCGAGGAATCGGCCATCATTTGCATGATCGCCTGCATCAGCGCCGCCGAATTCTGTTGGGGCTCCCCCGAATCCTCACTTTGTCCCCCGCCCATACTCTGCTCCAGTGCCTGGGCCAGCAATTCAATCACCTCGGTCTGAATCGCGATGGTCTCCTGACGGGTTACCGACCGTCTTAAATTTACTCCCGCATTCATCATTTGCCCCGATGCCATGCTCACCAACTGTTTGGTTTCCTCTTTTTTTACTCGGTTTTCAAGTATCTGCAGTCCCGCCGCCATTTCGTACTGTCGATCCGACAACTCCACCGCCTCGCGGTCATAGGAGAAGTTCTCAGGATAGGACTCGTCCAGCGTGCGGGTGTGCAAACGTAATTTCTCCTGCTGCTCCCGGGCCCGTATCAGGGCAATCATGGTTTCCAAGTCCTCTTCTTCCTCATCTCCGGCACCACCCCCTTCGCCATCACAGGTCTCATCCTCCGACGACAGCATCGCGGCCCATTCCAAAAACAGGCGGTTCCACTCCGCCGCCTCCGCACCGGTTCGCCCCAGCGAATTTGCCAGGATCCACTCCCGCAATTCAGGCAGACGCTCGGTAAACTTCTCTGCGGTCATGCTATCGGTCACATCCCGCAGTTCCTCCTTGCGGGAACGCCGGAAAAAGCCCTCCAGGTCATCATAAATATATCGGCTTTCCCTGAAAATCGCCGCTTGGGTTTCCGCCTTTTTCACAATCACCTTTTTCAACTCCTCCGGCACCTGCTCCAGAGTCAATCCAATCACTTCCGGCAAAATCCGCTCCAAGTCGGTGCGCACCTCGAATTGTAGCCGGGCCAATTCTTTGAAACGATTCACAAAACTTTCGGACAGCGAATTTTCAATGGACTCGTTCAAGTCCTCCTCTCCCTGCCGCATCGCCGCCAGTGCCTCCTCCTGTTCCGCGATGGCCTGTTCCAATTTCTCACGTCTCTCCGCTTCCGCCTCATCACCCGACTCCGCCGAGGCCTCCGCCGAGGCCTCCGCCGCCGCATCTAAAGATGCCGCCGCCGCTTGCATCGCGGGCACTGCCGTCTGCTTCAGTGCCTCCGAGATCCTGGCCCAATCCGCAATTTGCTCATCGGTGATCTGATCGTTTTTGGTGGCTTCCGCAATCAATCCCTCCACCCCTTTTACCGTATCGGACAATTGCTCAGCCCTCGCCCGCTCCTCCATGGCCCGATCCCGCAAGGTTTCATCCGTTGACTCGTGCATCAGGTCCTCCTCCGATCGTTCGGAAGTAGCCTGGTTTGCATCCAACGCCATCGACTCCTGCCGGATCGATTCATCCAGTTCAGCCTGATACCGCTCCATTTGCTGGAGCAACATCTTGGCATGATCCTCTTTGCTCAGAACCAAAATCCGGAAGCGTGCACTCTGACTGGGTTCCCGATTCGGGTAGGCATCCACGGCCAAGGCCACCACCTCCAAGGTGCTGTCCGGACCAAACCCCAGCCGTTCGGGCGAAAAACGGATGCGTTCCGCACCCGAGATCCCGGAAATCTCCCGGTCCTGCAACACCTGCGCCAGCCCCCCGCTCTCCGAAACCAAGCGAAACCGATTCCACACCCGTTTGAGACCAAAATCATCACGGGCACTCACATCCAGTTCCAAGAATTCATCCGCCAGTACCGCCACTGCCGGAGCCAGACCGCTCATCGACACCGCAGGAGGCTGATCCACGCGGGCTACCAGTTCTACTGTCGCCTCCTGACGCGGTGAAAGCCCCTCCCGATCCGTCCAGGAAAACGCCACCGTTTCCCCTTCCTCAACCAGCCGACCGGGAAAAGCAAAATTAGCCCCTTCCATCTCCGCTTGCAGACCTTCCGCCATTTCCACCATGGCCAATTCACGGCTGACCGCTCCCTGGATGCGCACCCTGCTGCCTGTGGGCACTTCCAATCGACGCCGACGCATGGGACGCTCCTCCGATTCCATCTCAAGATACGCCGGCCACTCAATCAACGCCGCCATCGACAGCAACTCCGGGCGCAACAACGGATTCACCTGTATCCGGGTTCGCGCATCCCCCGCCGACAACGCAATCTCCCGATCCCGGGTCATTCCCTCCGACCGCACCAGTACCCGGGAAGCCTCCGTCACCGTTTCGACCCTTTCAGGACCGCTCACCCGCGCGTCCACCCGCGAAATGGCATCGCCCTTGACGTGCGAGACCTCGCCTTCAAACTCAAACGCCTCCCCGTGCGGCACCACCAAGTGACCGGGAAAGCCGGAGAGTCTCACAAAAGTAAAGCGCTCAATACTCTCATGCGGTTTCAGCCAGCGCTGAAAACTGTTGAACGCCGCGTCCGGCACCACCACCAGATAGCCTACCACCAGTGCTGAGACCACCGCCGTGGCCAGGCCCAATTTGCGGACCCAACGCAGGTCCAACCGCTCTTCCGCATGTACATCCGCCAATTGGGTTGCCACCTGTCGAATCGCCGCCTGACGCAACGCCGGGGATCCCGCCCAGGACTCGTTGCCGCCTTCCGCCAATTCCACCGCCCCCAGCAGCCGATCCCCCACCCTCGGATCGAGAGACCCCATATACGCGGCTAACCGTCTGGGACCGGGCCGATCCAGCACCCATCGTTTCAGCCAGGGAGCCAGACTCACCACCATCAGAATCGGCACCGGCAGCGCCAGCAGAAACCGCGCCCAGGCGGGGGTCTCCCACAGGCGGTCCGAAACCGACAGCAACCCGAAACTCAGCAAAGGAATCAGCCCCAACAAGCCCAGCAGCAGTAGCGTGTTCACCCACCGCCATTTTCGTTCAAAGTGTGTCAAGGCCCGCTGAAGTTCTGCGGGCAATTGTTGAGGGGTTACTGTTTTTTTGCTCATATCCAGCCCTGCCGTTTACGTAGAATCCAGTACAATGCAAAAAATACAAACAAACTTGCCACCCAAAGTGGATGTTGCCAAACCCGTTCCACCGTCAACACCTGCTGCTCACGGGGCAATCGACGCAAACGCTCCAGCAGGGCCTCCGCCTCTTCCATGCGCACCGCTTGCCCCCCGGTCACCTGCGCCATTTCGCGCAGGTACCCCGGCTGAGCAGGCTCCCCGATTTTTTCGGGTATCTCGCCTTCCACCATCACCTCCGCCCGAAACCACGGTTCCGACCCTCCCTCCACATCCAATAACTCCACCTCGTAGGCGCCGGGTGCCTGCGGAATCCATCGACTCTGATAGGTGCCTCCACCCTCCAAACCGGTCACCGACGGGGACACCACATCCCCGGCTTCATACCTAATCCGCAATCGAAAAGGCGTCTCCTCGCTCAGACCCATTTCGCCCCTCAACGATACGGTCAAGGTCACGTCCTGCCCCACCTGCGGACGCTCGGGCTGCGTGAACAAGCGCGCACCCTCGTCCCCGAACATGTGACGCTTATGCGCCATCCATCGCACCACCTGCCCCCAAAAACGGTAATGATATAAATCCTCTACCCCCCGACGCCAGCGCCAGGCCGCATCCGTTCCCAGGAACAGCACATGCCCGGTTCCGGCATTGCGGGTGGCCAGCAGCGGGATTCGTCCACTTTCGTTACGACGTGAATTATGGGTCGCCAGCACCTCCGACCCCACCCGGGCCCGCGTCACCCCCGCATACCAATGAAATCCGGGCAAATTGCGCCAAATAGTCAGATTTCGATTGGGAGATCCGTGCAATTGGGTCAATAAGTGTTCCCGCCCTTCCCGGGTCAGTTCCATGCGCATTTCCAATTCGCTGTTCATGCCCGCAGGTGCGCCGATATCATATTCCACCGGCATCAGAGCGCCGAGAGGGGTATCCATCAAGCGCAACTGTCCCCCGCGGGGTCCGGGAAGAAAGACCAGTCCACTTCCCTGCTCCCTCACCAGCAACTCCAAATTCCGTACATCCTCCGGTTTCAACTCTCCTTCTCCCTGCCCCACATCGCCAAGAAACACCACATCGTAATTCGACCATTCATCCCGCGCCTCCGGAAATCCGGACAGAAATCCCGGTCCGCTCTGAACGCCGATATCCGGATGAAACAACAGACTGTCCACCTCCACCCCCGGATCGCGGTGCAGCGCATTACGCAAAAACCGATATTCCCAGCGGGGCACACTGTCGATCAACAATACCCGAATGGTGGTCCGGCGAATGTCCACCTCCGCCTCCCGCTCATTATTGTCGAAAAAGACTTCCAGCGGATGCGGATCCACCACCACCCTCAAGGACACCGGACCCTCCGACCGCGGCACCCAGCGTAGCGACCCCTCCCCGGCAGCACCCGACCGAACTGGCAATGTCAGCGAAGCAACCTCCAATCCGTTCGCCAACAGCCGCAGCTGCGCGGGCACGGTGTCGGGCAGGGTGTTCCGAACCCGAAAGGGCAGCACCAACCCCTCGTTCATGATCGAATAGCTGGGGAAACGCACGTCCTCCAACACCAAATCCGGCAGACGGTTGCGCTCCCCCACCTCGATTGAATAGGCGGGAATCTCCTCCTCAGAAAGCCTTAGACCTTCCGGAAGCGGAGATTCCACCGCGTTGTGCCCTCCGTCACTCAGCACCAACACCGCCGCCAACTGATCCAAATTCCGGGCCGCGGCCAGGGCCGACTGAAAATTCGTTTCTTTGAACACCGGTTTGTCCGCATGCCCCATTTCCACCATCTGAATCTCCACCGCCTCCCCCAGTGCCTGCCAGGCTTCCGACTGCATCAGGCCCTCCACCCACTCGCTGCGGGAAATCGAATCGTTCCCGGAAGACACATCCCGGGTCTGCATGCTGTCCGTCACATCCCGAATCACCGCAATCCTCGCCGCCTCGTTCCGCAGGGAGCGACGGTGGATCTCCGGCTGAAACAGGGTCAGCAGCAACACCACCGCCCCCAGAAATTTAATCCCCTCTGTCAACAGACGATATCGGGCAAAACCAAGTTGCTTCAAATGATAGAGGGAAATACCCAGATACAACAGAAACAACAGCGATCCCGCCAGCAGCGTTCCCCCGCCCGCATTCAACACCCAACTGGACTCACTCACAGTCATGCCGCGAAAACACCCTCTTCACAGCGGTCTACAGAAAGCAGGGGTCTTAAAAAAGAGAGGGGGAATCGCATGGACTGTAGCTAGGTAAACCAGGTTGAGATGTCAAGTTCCGAGCATTACCTGCGGACGAATAAAACCATGGAAAGGGTGCATTTAAAGGAACACGAACGGATAGCGTGGCAGGTAACGGGCGATCAGTGTGCGAGGACATACGAAATCCAACCTTCTCAGGACGTTGCCGGTAGAATCCGGCGGCCCGGCCCGAATGTTTCTGCAGCTTACCCGGGGAGATCCCGACCACGCCGCCTGCGGCGGGGTGTCGGAAGTCAGCAGAAGTCAAGTAGCGAAGAAATCCGTGAAAGCCAACAAGGGAGCCGCCGGGGTGGACGGGATCGGAGTGGACCAACTCGAAGACCACATCGCGTAATCCAACAAGCGATCGCGCAGCCGCTGGGAGAGGTGTTCGAACCTCTCTTTAGCGAGCACAGCTATGGATATCGACCATGGCGAAGCGCCCACGATGCCGTGCGCCGGATGCACCACTGTGTGGTGAAGGAAAGCTGGCCTTGAAAGCGTGCGGGAAGAGTTATTCAGAGAACCACCTCCCAATCGGGCTGAAGTGGCTCGGCGGATATGCGCCCAGTTGAATTGGCACGATCTCAAAGGGCGCACCCGCCGCTCGCGCGAATGGAACGGGTTGATCGAGCGCCATCATTATCTCGGCTATGCGCCAGTGCCTAGTGCTCATGCCCGCTATTTCGTGAAGTCCGCGAATGGACAGGATTTGGCTTTGATCAGTTTCGGGACTTCAGCTTGGAAAGTGGCGGCGCACGATCACTTCATTGGCTGGAACGACGAACAAAGACGTATGGGTCTGGCGCAGCTCCTCAATAACGCGCGGTTTTTGATTCTGCCCTGGGTGCGCTCGCCCAACTTTGCCTCCCCTCATCCCATGGCTGCAAACATCAAAAAAGAACTCATGGATATCGATTTGGGCGACAAGTTCAGGGATCAGCGCATACTCAATCTCGCCACCCGAATGGGGCTTCTATGCACACAGCCAATTGCTTGTCGACGAGGATTCCGGCGTGCCGTTGGCGTTGTATGGCTCTGAGATATGGATACGCGAACAAGAGACCAAAGGCTGCAACCAAAAACGCTCCAGGGGTTCATTAAGGCTCCTTGGATTCAAACTCAGGCACGAAAAAGTCGCGCGCTTGTCCTCAAATACAGGACTCCAGCCAGAAGCCGTTGCCATAAACCAAATTCTCTGCCGCAAGATAGTGAAGGAAACCGATTCAAAAAAATGTGTATACTCGTCAGGGCGCTGCCCCTGGCTTATGAGTGTGATGCCGTTGGCATCAAGACAGCGTCACGGTTTCAAAACAGCGAAATCTCGACATAGGTGGAGTCAATCAGCCACGCAGGTAAATAATTAGTTTGCGATAACCGTTTGCAATACCTATTATTGTCCACCAAAGTCAGAGTCTACCTATGTATTCCCGACTCTACCTCTCATTCGAATGCCTGATCTTATTCGGTCTCATTCCCGGAATGTTGATCCTGATCCAACTTCAGGGCGGCTTCCCGTTTTTCGGAGTTTTGCTGGCATTGCTGATCCTGACCCTGGTGATTTCCGTTTTTGACCCGAACGTCCGGTTTCGATTTACTCACACCGGCTCCGTCATTCGGTCCCGCATGAAAATTATACTCATGCGGCTCATCCTCTCTGCGATCATCCTCACCTTGATTACATCCATATTGTATCCCGAACTCCTGTTGGGATTACCCCGCGAACAGCCCCGAATCTGGATAATGGTGATGTGTCTCTATCCACTACTTTCCGTGGCACCACAGGAATTCATTTTTCGCAGTTTTTTCATGCAACGCTATCAGCCTCTGTTTGGCGAAGGACAAACGATGTTATGGGTGAACGCGTTGGTTTTCGGCTGGGCGCACGCCTTTTTTCTGAATGCCCTCGCCCCCCTGCTCTCCATCATCGCCGGCTATCTGCTGGCCAGCACCTGGCGGCAAAGCAAAAGCTTTCTGCTGGTCTGCCTGGAACACGCCGTCTACGGACAACTCGTATTTACTAGCGGACTGGGATGGTTTTTCTATAACGGAACCGCCCGGTCCATCGCGGATTCCATGCATTAATACATATAGACAAAAAAGAACCCGCCGGAGACTCCGGCGGGTTTGATTGTTCAGAGTGTTACCCCTTTACGCACTTTTCACTTCAATGCGGCGGGGACGCGCCTCCTCCAGAAACGGAATCCGCAGGGCAAGCACGCCACGCTGTAACTCCGCTTCACTGGAATCAGTCTGCTCTTGCCTTTTCTCACCGCTATTCTAGAGTCGGAATTGTTTCTGTTATCGAAGCGGTATATGCCCGAGAATACACTATATTTTTCTAGTCCCGGTGAATGCGAGGAGGTTTTGGCTCCCTGTGGTGGGCTCCTGCGTGCCCTGGAGGATGCATTTGGGGTGCAGGTGACAGCCAGGGACAACTGGTTGAAGTTGAATGCCCCTGAGCAGGAGTCTCTACAACAGGCGAAAGCATTCGTTCAATTATTGCGCGATCTTCGGGGTCGGGGAGCAGATCTGAGGGGACCCTCCCGCTTTTACATCCTGCGCAACTACCTGGCGGGCAAAGAAACCGAACTCCGCGCCATGGTCGAATTGAAAATCGAGGTCCTCAGTTCCAAACGTCCGGTCCTTCCCAAAACCCTGGGACAGGCGGAATACGTGCGGAAAATTCAAAAGCACGATATCACCTTTGGACTCGGCCCCGCGGGTACCGGCAAAACCTATTTGGCCATGGCCATGGCGGTGTCTGCTCTGCTCAAAGGCGAGGTCAGTCGTATCATCCTTACCCGTCCCGCGGTGGAGGCGGGCGAGGCTCTCGGATTTCTCCCCGGAGATCTTCAACAGAAGGTGCTCCCTTATTTGCGTCCGCTGTACGACGCGCTGCATGATATGCTGGATGCCCCTACCATCACCCAGTTCATTGAGAGAGGCGTTATTGAAGTGGCCCCCCTCGCCTACATGCGGGGTCGTACGCTGAACCAGAGTTTTATCCTGCTCGATGAAGCCCAGAACACCACCGAGGAACAGATGCTGATGTTCCTTACGCGAGTCGGATACGACAGTCGCTGCGTGGTCAATGGCGACAGCACCCAAATCGATCTCCCCGGCAACAAGCGGTCCGGCCTGCGTGAAGCCCTGCAGGCCCTCGATCGCGTCGAAGGAATCGCACTGGTCCCTCTGACCGAAGACGATGTGGTTCGCCACGCCCTGGTCCAGCGGATCATCCGCGCCTACCGGGATCTGCGGGAACCCGCAGCGACCCAAACCCCCTGACTCATATGAATGATACACCTAAACTCTCGCGGTCACGCCATAAACGGACCCAGGAGAAATCCAAACAGGCCCGCTCCCGCGAACCTCTGCTAAGCACGCAGTTGATCTTATGCTACGCATTCACCCTGATTGCGCTGCTGTTTATTCTCAATTCCACCCGGGGAGTGGTGCTGACCGATCTGACTCCAGGGCAGCTTGCACCCTACACCGTACAAGCGGAAGTGGATTTTGAGTCTATCGATCTTTCCGCCACTCAATTGATGCGTGAACGAACTTCGAGTACGGTGCCCCATATACTCCGGGTTAATACCCGCGAACAGAAGGATGCGATACGGCATCTGCAGAGCGTCCTTCAGAAGGCCATAGAATTCCAAGCGGACGACCCGGAAAGCACCCACAGCGAAGATTTTACGGAACTACTGCGGCTCCTGGGATTACAGGAGAGCCTTTCCGGTTTGCCCATTCTGTTTGAATCAGATCTGCTCAGACAACTTCTTCCCGAACTAACCCAACAGGTGGAGACCCGCTGGTCGGAGGGCCTGATTTCGGAATCGGACCGCAGCACCCGCTTCCAGGGCAGCATCCTCGGCGGGAAAGTTCAAATCGGAGCTATTTCCCCAGTTCGGGAACTGGAGACGCTTCCCACTCCAAACGAGACGGCCGTTCGCATCGCATCCCATTTACAGTCGGAACACAACCTTTCCGCCCCCCAATCCGCGATGATTGAGCAATTGATGATGGACATTCTGGAACCGAATCTGCAAATAGATCTGGTAGCCAGTCAAGCCGCACGTGATCAGGGAATCGCGGCCGTTCAACCCGTAATTTCCCACTATCGCCAGGGCGACACCCTCATGGAAGCCCGCATCCCTATTACACGTCAGGTCGTAGAGGATCTGAAAGCGCATCAATTAAAGCAACGAAGCCTGGATGACGGAAAATACAACTTCGCCCGTTTGCTGGGGCAGGGTTTATACCTTGCGGTGGGACTGGCGGTAAGTTTGGCGTTTCTTTACCTGTTGGAAACCCCGTCCTTCTCCAAAACCAACCGGATTTTTCTGTGGGTCATTCTCACCGTCTCCAGCCTGCTGCTGGGCCAAGTCCTGATCTATCTCTCTTCCGTTTTGGGTCTTTTCCCCGGACATTATGTACGCGCCCTGTTGCCTCTGGCTGTGGCCCCCATGCTCGGCACCATCCTCTACGGCCCACGTCTGGGTCTGGCGGTCGGTTTCTCCACCAGTCTTGCCCATGCCCTCCAGCACGATATGGATATGGTCATTTTCTTTTGCGGACTCTGCGTCACCGTCACCTCCGCCATCAGTGTCCGCGCCATTCATCGTCGCTCCAATGTGTTTCGGGCGGGATTGTGGATTGGCGGTATTCAAGCCCTCATTCTCATCGGCTCCGGCAGTTTGGAATTTGTGCCTCCGGGAACAGTTGCCATGCACGGAGTGACCACATTCGTGGCGGGTTTGGCCGCCTCCCTGATCGTGCTGCTCCTCATCAGTCCCTTTGAATACCTGTTCAATATCACCACCGACATCCGGCTGCTGGAATTGTCCGACATGTCCCATGCCCTGCTCTCGCGCATGGCCCTGGAGGCCCCCGGTACCTATCACCACAGTCTTATGGTCGCCCATCTCTCCCAGGCGGCAGTCCGCGAAATTCACGCCAACGATTTACTGGTCCGGGTCTGCGCCTACTACCACGACATCGGTAAACTCACCAAACCCGAATTCTTCATCGAAAACAGTCAGGGCCGTCAAAATCCACACGACGATCTGTCCCCGAGCATGAGCCGCCTGTTGATTATTTCGCACGTAAAAGAGGGCGTGAGCCTGGCCAAGCGCTACAAACTCCCTGCCATCATCGTGGAAGGTATCGAACAACATCACGGTACCAGCGTGATTCAATATTTCTATCACCGGGCCTTCCAGCGGGCGGAGGAAAATGACAAATCATCAATTAAACCAGACGATTACCGCTACCCGGGGCCCAAACCACGCAGCACCGAAATGGGCGTCCTCATGCTGGCCGATTCGTTGGAGGCGGCCTCCCGTAGTATCGATAAAAATAAACCCGGCCAGATCGACGGTCTGGTGAATGAAATCATTGATGAAAAAATTCGTGACGGCCAACTCGACCATTGCGCCCTCACCATGGAGCAAATCAATACCATCCGCCGCTCCTTTACTTTCTCCCTCAACAATATGCTGCACGGGCGCGTTGCCTATCCCAAGAAGGATGATGGAAAATCCGAAAACGGGGAGCAGAAAGAAAAAAATAAAGGTAATGAAAAGGCCAAGACAGGAGAACCCACCCAAGCCGCCGAAGATGAGAATTGAACTCACGCACCAACAAGCCATCTACACCTTACAGGAGGAGAAGGTGATCCGCTTCGCGGCTTGGATCATGGAAAAAGTCCGGGGATTAAACCCCGCCATCGACTGGCAGGAACTGTCCATTGTCTTCTGTGACGACCGGATCCGCGACCTGAACCGGAAGTGGTTCGGAAAAGATACCGTAACCGATGTCATCAGCTTTGCCTACACGGATGGGGAGCCCTGCGGAGAAATCATCGTCAATCTTC
Organism: Kiritimatiellia bacterium; assembly: GCA_018401235.1. Taxonomy (GTDB): domain Bacteria; phylum Verrucomicrobiota; class Kiritimatiellia; order SS1-B-03-39; family UBA6053; genus UBA6053. Next base: position 2,266 of record JAGYLC010000005.1, on the reverse strand, counting down.
AGCAGGCCGTGGAGGAGGGAAAACTCCGCGAATCCCCCAATCAGGAACTTGCCCTCTACATCGCCCACGGCTGCCATCACCTCATGGGAGCCGACGATGATACCCCTGAGCGGAAAAGGGCGATGCTCGATCTCGAGTCCGACTGGATCCGGGAAGCCCACTCTCTCGCGATACTCCAACCTCTCTTCACATGAACCCACTTCTCTCTCTCTGTCTCGGATGCCTGCTCGGCATCGGTTTGCTCAACACCCTTCTCCGCTCCTTTCGGCACAGTCACGAAGCGGGTTTATACCGCCTATCCGAAAAATCCCCCCACTTCCGACGCCATGTGGAACGCTGGGAAAAACACTGGATGGAAATTTTAGGTCTGATGACCCTGATCGCGGGTACCTGTCAGATCACCACCATCGGCACCGCCTTTTTACTATATCTGGACTGGTTTGACCAAATTACCCTGGTTGGAGCCGCAGCCATGGCCGCATATGGTCTGGCCCACATCCTCCTGGCCACCACCTTGCCCGTGGTGTTCTCCGAATATTACGCCGACCGCATTACCCTGCGCGGACTCCCTGTAGCGGCGGTACTCTTTCGCCTTCTCTTTCCTCTCGCTTTCCTCATTTCAGTTGTAGAACGCACCCTGCATCTACATTTGGCCAGTGAAGACGACCAGGGAAACCGACCCAGCGCCGGAGATGAAATCCTCACTCTGGTGGAGCAGACCCGCGATCACGAACTAGACGCTGAGGAGCGTTACTTCATCCGCTCCGCCCTCGAATTCGGCGAAACCATTACTCGGGAAATCATGACCCCCCGAGTGAAAATGTTCGGACTCGAGGACACCCTCAGTGTCTCCGAAGCCGTTTCGGCCATTCAGGACTCCCCCTACTCCCGCTTCCCTCTGTTTCATGACGATTATGACGAGGTGCTGGGAATGGTCCATGTCAAGGATCTCATTCAGGCCATCGCCTCCGGGAAAATGGAGGAACCCCTCAAGGACTTCATGAAGCCCGCAACCTTCGTACCGGAATCCATGCCCATCAGTGATCTGCTGCGCATGATGAAATTGAAAAAAATTCACACCGCCATCGCAGTCGATGAATACGGCGGCACCGCGGGAGTGGTAACCCTGGAGGATATTCTCGAGGAACTGGTTGGTGAAATCGAAGACGAGCACGATCAGGAAAGCAAAAACTTTTCCAAGGTCCGGGAGGGCGTATTCGAAGTGGAAGCGACCATGTCCATCGACGAGGCCAACCAGGAATTCGGACTCAACCTTCCCGACGAAGAGGATTATGACACCATCGCTGGTTACATCCTGGCCATCCTGGGACGCATCCCCTCCGTGGGCGAAACCATCCATTGTGACAAAGGGGAAATCCGCATCAAAAAAGCAACTCCCCGTCAAATCCAAACCCTTACCATTCTCCCCCTGCGCGAAGGTGAATCGTAAACCCTCGGTAACCTGCTGTTTTGCTTGTGTCCGCCCTCTTTGCAGGGTATAAAATCAACATCATTATGAATGAGGAGACCTGTGTATGAGCAAAAAAATTACGGTTATTGGCGATGGAGGCTGGGGCACCTCTCTGGCGATGGTACTGCATCGAAACGGGCACGACGTGACCATCTGGGGACATGATGCCGCATATTCGGCCACTGTTACGGAGAAACACGAAAACACAAAATTTCTCCCCGGAGTCGCCATCGATCCCGCCATTCAGTGGTCCGCAGACCGGGAGCGTGTTACCGCGGACACACAGACATATATCATCGCGGTTCCCTCCAAATTTTACCAGCCGGTTTTGAAGAGTTTTCATGGCCTACTCTCTCCCGACAGCTCCGTGGTCAGCGTTTCCAAGGGCCTGCTGGAGGACCGTCGCCTCAGCGACTGGGCGCAGGAACTGTTGGGGCTCAATCAAATTGCCGCCCTCTCCGGGCCCAGTCATGCAGAAGAAGTTTCCCTGCAAGCCCCAACGGCTGTGACCATTGCTTCTGAAAATGAAGAACAGGCTCTCGTCTTTCAGGAACTGTTCAACCAGCCACGGTTCCGGGTCTACACCTCCACCGACATCGTGGGGGTGGAACTGGGAGGTGCCCTCAAAAATGTGATTGCGATCGCGGCGGGAGTCAGCGACGGACTCGGTTTCGGAGACAACTCAAAAGCGGCACTGGTCACCCGCGGACTAGCCGAATTGGTTCGGCTGGGCACCGCCGCCGGCGGGAAACCCGAAACCTTCGTCGGTTTAAGTGGTGTAGGCGATTTGATGGT
>JAGYLC010000049.1 GCA_018401235.1 Kiritimatiellia bacterium | reverse complement strand
TAAACCGTGCGTTGGAGACCAATCGATGACCGATATATCAACAGAGCCACTCACCTGGGAAACCTTCGCGCAGGGGCTGTGGAAGGATAATCCGGTGTTTGTAATGATGCTCGGGCTGTGTCCGGCCCTGGCGGTGACCAATACCGCCATGAATGCCTTGGCCATGGGTCTGGCCACGACCTTTGTGCTGATTTGCTCCGGATTTTTGGTTTCGCTGCTGCGTAAAGTGATTCCCAAGCAGGTTCGGATTGCATCTTATATCATCATCATCGCCACCTTCGTGACCATGGCCGATTACGGAATCAAGGCGATCAGTCTGGATCTCTACCGAGCCCTGGGAGCGTTTATTCAGTTGATTGTGGTGAACTGCATCATTCTCGGTCGGGCGGAGGCCTATGCCAGCAAGAAGACTCCCTTGAAAGCGGTAGTGAACGGCGCGGGCATGGGGTTGGGATTCACTCTGGCACTGTTGAGTCTGGGTGTGGTGCGGGAGGTGCTGGGGAGTGGAAGCTTGTTCGGGGTGATGATTATGCCGGAACGTTTTCAACCCTGGTCCATCTTTGTCTTGCCTCCCGGCGGATTTTTTGTGTTGGCGGGTTGGTTGATGCTCTTTTCGTATTTGCGCAAACGTAGAACTCATGTGGAGGCGGTGTAATGGATCCAAGTTCGCCCCTGTTTATTTTCCTGAACGCTTTTCTGATCAATAATTTCGTGCTGGCGATGTTCCTGGGGCTTTGTCCCTTTCTAGGGGTGTCCGGCAAAATCAAAACCGCCGGAAATATGGGAATCGCGGTCACCTTCGTGATGCTGGTAAGCTCGGTCTGTGCCTATGGGCTGAATATCGTGCTCAGTCGATATGATCTGGAATTTTTGAGGTTGATTTCGTACATCGCGGTCATTGCCTCGGCGGTGCAGTTGGTGGAGATGACGATTAAACGCTTCAGCCCGGCCCTCTTCCGGGCTTTGGGGATCTTCCTGCCACTGATCACCACCAACTGCGCGATTTTGGGTCTGGCCCTCTTTCAAACTGCCCGCGAATACAACTTTGTGCAGTCGCTCGCCTTCGCGCTGGGTGCGGGAGCGGGCTTCACCTTGGCCCTATTGCTGATGGCCGGGCTGCGGGAGAAACTGGAACTTGCCGAAGTGCCGGATCTGGCCAGGGACGCGGCTATGAGTCTGATGATCGCCGGATTGTTGTCACTCGCCTTTATGGGCTTTGCGGGGTTGGGCGGATGATTGCGAAAATGGTCATTTCCGCCCTACTGGTGTTTCTCCTGTTCGGAGGATGGATGCTGATGCAGCTCTGGGGCCGCCGCTTCGCCCTTCGTCACCCCGAGTTCGGCCGCTTCCGCGAGGAGGGTGGAGAATGCGGCAAAACCTGCGGCTGCGCGAATTGGAAGAAGTGCGCAAGGAAGAAGTCACTAGTCAATGGTCACTCGTCACTGGTCACTAGTCAGTCGTCATTAGGCACTTCAGACGTCACCAGTCACTCGGATGACCCATCACCAATGACCAATGACCAATGACTATTGACCAATGACTAATGACCAATGACCAATGACTAATGACTAATGACAATTGACCAATGACAATTGACTAAAAAAAGGAACAACCATGAATGTAACCGAATATGATATCAGCCATCCCTACACCGCCGTAGTTGCCGAGAGCGAACGCATTACCCCGGAGGGTACGGATGAAGTACGCCATTTGACCCTGAATATTTCCTCCGCCACCTTCAATTATCTGGAGGGCCAAAGTATCGGAGTGCTGGTGCCGGGACCGCATTCGTTTGGAAACGAACATCATATGCGCCTGTACTCCATCGCCAACGCAAGGCAGGGAGAGGACGGGAACATGGCGGAAATTTCGATTTGTGTGCGACGCTGCTTTTACATTGACGAGATCAGCGGCGAAAAACATCCCGGGGTGGCCTCCAATTTTCTCTGCGACCTCAGGTCGGGTGATCAGGTGGAGATTGTGGGACCCTATGGACGTCAATTCCTCGCCCCCAAAGATTCCGCCTGCAATCTGCTGATGATCGGGGTGGGTACCGGCATCGCGCCCTTCCGCGCGTTCTTGAAACATATTTACAGCGAGCGCAGCGACTGGAAAGGAAAAGTACGCTTGTTCTATGGTGCTAGAACCGGCATGGACAAGTTGTATCTCAACGACAAGAACGACGATTTGGCCAACTATTACGATCAGGAAACCTTCGAAGCCATCGAAGCCTTCAGTCCGCGACCGCATTTTGACGAACCCGCGGACATCGCGGGGGCCGTGCGGGTGCACGCGACCGAAGTATGGGCGATGATTCTCAACGAGAAAACCCATGTGTACGTGGCCGGGCTCAGCTCGCTGGAAGATCAGCTCGACGACGTATTGGCGGATATCTCAGGATCCCGGGAAACCTGGGCGGCCCAAAAACAGGAATTAATCAACAGCCACCGCTGGTCCACGCTCTTTTATGGCTGAGGGGGGACTGCGGGCGGCTTGGGCAGGGGGCTTAGGCTCTGGAATTCTTCCTTCGAGGACGAAGGGAGCTACCTAAACCGATCCCGGTGGGCCCAGAGGCCGAGGGCGGGGTTGGAGATGTAGAAGAAGCGTTCCCCGTTTCGTTCATTCCATCCGTCTTTGAGTTCGGCGATGGGGTAGCGGGCGGACATATCTTCCAGATCGGCGTAGGCGTAGCCTACGCCTTCGATTTCTTCGCGGGTGAGTTTGCCCGGGCAGTAGGTAACGGTGAAGCGTCCCTCGCTGGATCCATGAATAAGATGAGCGGCGGCGGAGAGATTCTCCCGCAGCTCCTCATTTTCTTCCACGAAGGACATCACTTCGGGGGTGCTTCGATAGCCGTATTTGCGAATGAGGCGGTCGATTTCGGGGTCCTCGCCGAAGGTTTCGACCTCGGGGGCGAGTACGATCAGTTCCCCTGCGTCGGCGATGGCCATGCGGGTGCGGTAAATGGATTTGTTTCCCAGCCAGGTACTGTGAAATTCTTCCGGGTCCAGATAGACCACCACTTTTTTGGGTGCTTCATCGAGCAGATTGAAATTCACTTCCAACGAGAGGGCTGCGGCTTTTTCAAAACAGTCGTGGGTATCGCCGATGAATAGTCCCCGGGTGACCAAGCCTCCGTTGCCGTCGGGTCCGATGACGGTGTGCACATAGACAATAGGCAGGTGGGTGCAGAATTGGTCTGCGGCCTCGTTGAGAATGCGGCGCAGCGGAGTGTCGGCACGGCCCATCATGCGCTCCATGCCGTAGGCGGCGCCAATAAAGTGACTTTCGTTGATGCCTTTCACCCCGCCAGTCCCTACAAAAATATTTTTAGTGTAGTTGGCCATGCCGATCACTTCGTGCGGAACCACCTGGCCAATGCTCAAGATGAGATCGTGCCCGCCTTCCCAGAGCAGGCGGTTCATCTGTGCCGGCCAGGGTTTGGTGTAAATTCCTTCGGTGGCTTCGCTGACAAATTCCGCAGGCACCTCGCCCACGGTGACCACATCGTTGCGCCAGTCGTGTTCGCGGATCAGGGATTTGGGCAGAGTGGGGTACATACGGTCCAACTGCCAGTCGGGCATGGGAACGTGGGTGCCCAAGGCGGGCATGACATCGGTGAGGGCCTCGCCGAAGAAGTCGTGGACCATGCAGGTGAGGGGGCCCGCCCGTGAATTCAATCTGGTGAAATCGGGAGGCACCGCCAGCACTTTTTTTCGCACGCCCAGTTTTTCAAGCGCCTGAAAAAGTAGCCGGCGTAGGTCGTCGTCGGTTAAACAGGTGGTGGGAGATCCTTCTTCGATGTAGAGCATGGCAGTCACCCTCCGTTCAGGTTGTCGGATTCGAATGTCGCGTAGATTTTTACCAGGCTTTCATATACATCGACGGCTTGGGGGTCCGGAGTGAACACGGACTCGAGATCGGGTTGGGTAAAGGGGGCGACAATATGTTCCCAGTCCGCATCGCCGAAGGTGTCCTTTGTCCAGGCGTGGGCTGCCCGCAATGCGGCCCCAAGGGCAGCTCCATTAGCGGTTTCCTGGCGGTAGACCGGGGCATTGTGCACATTGGCCATGATCTGGAGTATTTCCTGATTGGCGGAGGCACCCCCGGTGGCATAGATGCGGGTGGGCGTATCACCCATCCAGTCGCTGTGCAGGCGCATGGACATCATTTGCGCCTCCACCACCGCCCGGCAATTCCCCGGAATATCGTCCTTATCGAGCTTTTTACGGTGCACTCCGGCTTTGGTCCGGGGCACGATTTCGGGATCGAACCAGGGCAACATCAGCTTTCCGTCATTTCCGACGGGGGTCTCCCGAATCGCCTTGGAAAACGCCATCCAATCCAGCCCGTAGTCGTCTTTGACCATTTCGCGGGCCAGGGAACCATTTTTGAAGCAGATCAGGCTCATGTAGCCTCCGGCGGGTGACCCAAACACATGTCCTTCACCACGGGGATCGGTTTTACATTCCGACATGGCCCCAAACAGGGTATCGCTGGTGCCCAGGCTGATGGCGGTCATGCCGGGCTTCACCAGGCCGGTACCGATGAGACTGCAGGGGTTGTCGCCGGACCAGATGACCGCCTTGGCGGCGGGGTTTAACCCGTATTTAAGGACCAGATACGGATTCACTACTCCCAGGTGAGTATGGGAGCCGGCCAGGGCGGGAAGTTTGGAGCGGAGATCGGGGGCGGTGGCTTCCAAGGCGAGGGGGTGCCAGGTGAGACGGTTGATATCCATCAGATTCATGCCGGCACCGTCGCCAAAGTCGATGGGGGAAATTTGTCCCGCGACCAGCGAACTTAAAAAGGAGCTTACTAGAGCGATGTGTCCGGTCTGTCGGTAGGCCCCGGGTTCTTCGGTAGCGAATTTTCGAATTTGAGGTCCGGTAAATCGTTCAAACAGATCGGAGCCGGTGGCTGCTACTGCAGCATTTTTTCCACCGAGAGCTTCGCGAATTTCCGCACATTCGCTGGAGGTACTGTTGTCCATCCACACCGGTGAGGTGGGGCGACTGAGCACGCGGGCGACGTTGTCCGCAAGTGATCCGTTTAGATCCATTTCCCGGAATTGCTTTTCGGCATTACCGGTCATGTACACGGAACCGTGTTGTTGTCCGCTGCCGGAGATGGCGAGGATCTCCCCCAGGGGAAGTTTGTCCTTTTTTAACTGCTGAAATAGACGATCCAGCGCTTCCGCCCAGAGCAGGGGGGAGGAGTGGACTACATCCCCGTTTGGATGCCGATAGACCCCATTGGTTGTTTTATAATCGGGAAGGTCCCGGTCGAACTGGATGCTGCGGTCATCCTGAATTTGGCCCGAGTCGAGATCGATTAAAATACTGCTGAGGCTTTGGGTGCTGCTGTCGAGGCCGAGAAAATAAGAAGGCATGTGGCAAGAATCGTTTTTGGGTTAAAATCCTAAATCCGCCAGAAATGTCGCGGCGGAATTAATGAGATGTGTGGGGTGATAAGGTTTGGTGATGATTAAGTCGGGTTTCTGTTCCATAAACCGATTCCGGGCCTTCATACACTAAACGCTTTCCATATACAAAATTCAATTCTTTTCAACCGCATCCGACAAAGAACCAAATTCGCGTAACTGTGGAAATGCACCCGCCCAGACGGCAACCACCACCAGGGTGGCGACTCCCCCACTGACCACGGAGATCACCGGGGAGAAAATTTTCGCCACCAGCCCCGATTCGAAACCGCCCAGTTCATTGCTGGATCCGATGAAGATGGAATTTACTGCGTTTACCCGACCTCGCATGTGATCAGGGGTGGTGAGATTGACCAGGGTATGGCGGACCACCACCGAAATATTGTCAAAAGCACCAGCCGCAAACAGACAGGCCCAACTGAGCCAGAAGGAGGTGCTGAGGCCAAAGCCGATCGTGACCAATCCGAATCCAAACACTCCCAACAGCATGGAACGCCCGGCCCGCCGGAAAGGGGGAAGGTGCGCCACCATCACACCCATGAGCAAGGAGCCTGCTGCGGGGGCGATGTGAATGGTGGAAAGGAGCCCAATGAACAGTACGGAGGTGCCTGCGCAGAGAATATAGGTGGCCTGCAAATTCCAACTGAGAATAAAACCCGCAAGTGCTGGACCGATCAGGGAGGTGCCCTGGAACACGATGGTCGACCATTTGACACCATTCTCCAAAAGGTAGCGGGGGAGTAGAAGTGGCATCAGGGAGGACCCTGCAGGTGTGGTCAGCCGCATGAAGCATGAATCAACAAACAGCAGCAGGTACATCCAGCCCACATGACTCTGTTGATAGGAGGTGAAGGCGAGCGCGAGAGAGGTGCAGGTGGCCCCGGCCAGACAGGTTTTCATGATGGTGGTCCGATTGAAGCGGTCCGCCATGACCCCTGCGGGCAAGGTGAGTACGATCATGGGGATACCCTTGATCAGCGCGACCAGTCCCAACGAAAAGGGATCGTTAGTGCGGGTATAAATTTCCCAGCCGAGGGCCATGGCCTGGGCCTGGGTGCCCATCAGGAACATCAGCCGTCCAATCAGCAGATTCCGGAATTGGGGAAATCGCCAGGCCGCGTATGGATCCGCACCGTGTGGCATAACGTTTACAAGGTTACGCCCGCGCCGGTTTGACCGGCGGTGCGAAGGTGGGTAGCGTGGCAGTAGGCGATGGCGAGGGCGTCCGCCGCGTCGTTTTGCGGGATTTCGGAAAGCCCCAACAAGGTCTTAACCATGCTGGCAACCTGACTTTTATCTGCGGCCCCTTTGCCCACCACTCCCTGTTTCACTTTGCGGGGAGCGTATTCGTACACTGGCAATCCTGCACCCGCACAGGTGGAGATTACAGTGCCGCGGGCCTCACCGAGTATAAAGGCGGTTTTGATATTTTTGCAGAAGAAAATGCCTTCGATGGCGACGGTGTCCGGTTTGTCGGATTCGATGAGCTCCGCAATTTTGTCGCGCAATTGAACCAGACAGCGGCTACGCGGCCAGGAGGCGGGAGCGTGAATGGTCCCGTAGGTGAGGGCCTGATGCCGGATCCCGTCGGAGCTGAGAATCGCAATTCCGGTGGAGCGGAGGGAGGTGTCGATTCCCAAAATCCGGACAGGGTCAGCCTTCATCCAACTGCTCGGCGATTTCGTCGGGTACATCCATGTTGGTGTACACGTTCTGAACGTCGTCGAGGTCCTCAAGCGCCTCGATAAACGCCATCACATTTTTTACATTTCCCACATCGGTCATTTCAAACAATAGATCCGGGACCAGAGTCAGTTCGGAATCAATCGCGGTAAAACCGGCTTTTTCCAGGTGATCACAAATATCGGGATAGGTAGAGGGATCGCAGGTTACCACAAAGCTGTCGCCTTGTTGCTCAAAGTTCTCCGCACCCGCCTCCATGGCAGCTTCCAGAAGGGCTTCTTCGTCCGTATTCTCCAGAGAAAAGGAGATAACTCCTTTGCGCTGAAAGCTGCGGCTGACGCTGCCGGTTTGTCCGAGGTTGTTGTTGTGCTTGTTGAAGCAGTGTCGAACTTCGGAGGCAGTGCGGTTTTTATTTTCGGTGAGGCATTGAACGATCAGTCCCACACCATCGCCGGCGTAGCCCTCATAGACGAGCTCGTCAAACTGAACGCCCTCGCTGCCTTCCCCTGTACCTTTCTTGATAGCGCGTTCGATATTGTCGGCAGGCATATTGACCGCCCGGGCCTTCGACAGCAACGGACGCAGGGTGATATTGGCGGCAGGATCGCCACCGCCCAAGCGTGCCGCCACCGTAATTTCTTTGGCGATTTTACTGAAAGCCTTGCCCCGTTTGGCGTCAACGGCAGCTTTCTTGTGTTTGATGTTCGCCCATTTACTATGTCCAGCCATGATATTTCTTAGAGGTCAGAGGTTAGAGGTCAGATTTAGAAGATTGAAGATTGAAGATAGAAGATAGAAGATAGAAGATAGGGAGTTGGGATTACTTCTTAGACGTTTTCTTTTTGGATGCGGGTCTTTTAGACTTCGCGTTGGGGTCGCGCAAGCCCAGGGCCTCCCATTTTTTGGCATAGCCGGGGATTTGGTCTTGGTAGCGGCCGAGCATAGTTTTGAGCGCACCGCGCTGGCGGGGGCTCAAGGATTTGCGGGCCTCGAATTGCTGGGTGAGGGATTGTGCGAATTCGGCATCGTCCCAGGTTTTGCGCCCCCGTTTGGTGGGCTCGTTGAAGGTTTTCACGTTCGCCAGCAATTCGATCAGCGGACCGCTTTCGTTGTCCTCTTCCACGGTGGAATCAATGCCCAGTCCCGGGGCGATAGTTTCAAAATCGGGTATTTGCGCAGCATATTTGGTGACCAGTCGATCCAGATAGCGAATCTGATTTTCGCTGAGGCGGCGTTTACCTTCGACCTGTTCCCGCAGGCTGCCGAGAAATTCTTTGTCGTCATAGGTTTTCTTGCCCACCTTGCGGGGGGGCTCGAAGTCGACTTGATCAAGAATATCAAATTTTTTCAGGGTTTCTTCACGCGGCGGTTGATTGGCTTCAGCCTCCTTGGCGATGAGTGCGGTGAGTTCGAGTTCCTCCGCTTTTTCCTCGGTAAGGCCGGGGATTACTTTGAAATAGCGGGCGACCACTTTTTTCAGGTTGTCCTGTTGACGGTCAGTGATGGGTTCGCCTCCTTCGATGGCCTCGCGCATTTCCTGAACGAAGGTTTCATCCGAATAGGTTTTCTTTCCGCGTTTCACCGGAGGATTGTATTCGGGGATTTCATCGCAGAGGTCGAGCAGGGTTTTCAGTTCTTCCGTGTCCATATTGGCATACTTGGCTTCCTCGATCCAGGTTTGCAAGCGGCCGTGGAAATCCTTCATCATTGCGGTCCAGGCAACTTTTCCCTCCTCGATTTCGTCTAACTGCTCTTCCATACGGGCGGTAAAATCGACCTCAAATAAATGGGGAAGGCGACCGACGAGGAAGTCGTGCACTTCCATACCCGCTTGGGTGGGGCGGACGCTGCGGCTTTCGCGGTCCACATATTCCCGACTGTACAGGGTGGAGACGATCGACGCATAGGTGGAAGGGCGACCGACACCGTTTTCCTCGAGGGCTTTGATCAAAGAGGCCTCGCTGAAACGGTTGGGGGGCTGGGTCTGCTTTTCATCCGCTATCCATTCCACCAAGTCGATTTTTTCTCCTTCGCGCAATGGAGGCAACTTGCCTTCCGGATCCTCGGAATCGTCTTCTTCCAGGCCTTTCCCCCACACCGCCATAAACCCGGGGAATACCACTTCGGAGGCGCTGGCGCGGAAGAGATAGTCGTGCTTGGAACTGTCGGTGGCGAACTCCACCGTGAGCAGTTTGACTTCTGCGGGAGCCATCTGGGAGGCCAGGGTGCGTTTCCAGATCAGGGAGTAGAGTTTGTACTCCTGATCGTCGAGCACCTGTTTCAGGCCTTCAGGTTTCAAGTGAAGATTGGTGGGGCGGATCGCCTCATGGGCTTCCTGGGCGCCGCCTTTGCTGCTGTAATAATTGGGTTTTTCCGGGACGTATTCGGGGCCGAATTGTGTGGAAATAAAATCGCGGGCCTGCTGAATCGACTCCGGTGCCAGGTGGACCGAATCGGTACGCATGTAGGTGATGAGACCTGATGTGCCCTGGCCGTCTTTCAGGTCCACGCCTTCATATAATTTCTGAGCGATGGACATGGTGCGGTTGGGCTGAAACCCGAAGGCGCTGGAGGCGGCCTGCTGCAGGGTGGAGGTGATGAACGGAGCTTTGGATCGGCGTTTCTGGTTCTTGGTTGAAATGGATGAAACGTTGAGAGCGCACTGGCTCAGATCCCGGCGAATATCTTCTGCCAGTCGTTCATCACGGACTTCGCCCTTTTCGCCGTCCACTTTCACCAGCCGTATTTCAAAAGGGTCCTTGGGGTCGACCTGTTTTTTGACCTGTGCTCCAAAAATCCAATAGGTTTCCGGCACGAATTTGAGAATTTCTTTTTCGCGTTCGCAGACCAGACGCAGAGCCACTGTCTGTACCCGCCCCGCGCTGGAACCGCCGCGGATGCGACGCCAAAGCAGGGGGCTGACCTGATAGCCCACCAGACGATCGAGCACCCGGCGGGCTTGTTGGGCATCCACTTTGTGCAGATTCAACTCGGTGGGTGCGGCGAACGCCTTCTGAATAGCCGCTTTGGTGATCTGGTTGTAGGTGACCCGGGAAAACAGGGAATCCTCTTTCATCAGCGGAAACAGCAGTTCCTTCAAATGCCAGGCAATCGCCTCTCCCTCGCGGTCGGGGTCGGGGGCGAGGATGATGTCGTCGCACTTTTTGGCCGCATCCTTCAATTCCTTGATTACTTTGGATTTGTCGCGTGAATTGACGTACTGAGGCTCGAAATTGTTCTCCGGGTCCACTCCCAATTTACTCTTAGGCAAATCGCGCACATGCCCCATGGAGGCTTTCACCAGAAAGTCTTTTCCTAAAAATTTGTTGATGGTTTTCGCCTTGGCGGGCGATTCCACGATAACCAGATGTTTGACCATAATCGTTCCTTATACTAAACAGCCGTTCCTTGGTGAACGGGCGCCGGAACATAGTGCAAGATGGCCAAATGCTCAAGAACCGAAATTATAATTCCACTTCCAGACCGTCCCAGGCCAATTCCAGTCCCTCGGGCAGGGTGGGTTGTAGGTGGTGATAATCCAGGGCACAGCCCATATGGGTGAAAAAGGAGCGTTTAGCCCCAATGGCCTCAAGGTATTCCCGGCTTCGATCAAAGGTCAGGTGGGCGGGATGCGGGGTGTCGCGCAGGGCATTGAGAATCATGATGTCCAAACCTTCCAGGTGGTTCAGGGCCTGAGGGGAAAGGTCCGAGCAGTCGGGGACGTACCCAATTCGCCCTCCGGGAGTGTCGATACGAACCCCGTAACAGGGGAGATCCCCGTGTGGAACCGGAAAGGAACTGAAGCGCATGTTGCCGAGGCTGACGGGTTGTGTCCATGATTTGAATTCCACCAGTGGCACGGCCTGGCCGGGGCTGCGGGAAGTGCATACGTAGGGATAGACTACGCAGAGTCGCTCGCGGGTATCGGAGTCCGCCCATACCGGAAGGGGACTTTCCCTGGCCCAGGTGAAGCAACGCAGATCATCCAGCCCCATGGTATGATCGCTGTGTTGATGGGTCACAAACACTGCATCCAGTTCACGGATTTTAGCACGCAACGCCTGTTGCCGAAAGTCCGGTCCTACATCGATCAGGATGCTATGGGTGTCGTCCGAGAGCAAAATACTGGCGCGAAGACGTTGATTTCGCGGATCGGCATCCCTGCATACCGGACAGTCGCAGCCCAGCATGGGAACGCCGTGGGACCATCCGGTGCCTAGAAAGAGCAATCGGGTCATTGGAGTATCGACGTGGCTTCACGCGCCACCATCGCCCGGTCGCGCTGCATGAGGTAATTAACCACGACCTGAAGTGGAACTTGGGTTTGTTGGGCGATGGTCAGCGCATTGTTGATTGACTGCTCGGATTCGCTATATCTGCCGGTTTGAAAGTACACCTGCGCAAGGGTACTCCATACGTGATGACTGTTGGATCGGATCAGTCTGGCGCGTTCCCCGAGGATGCGGGCTTGCTCCAGATTCCGGATTTCAGGGTCGTCAACCGAACTGAACAACCAGGCCAGATTGTTGAGGGATTGAAAATGAAAAGGATCCCGGGTCAGAACGAATTGATAGTGTTCAATCGCTTCCTCGTATGCCCCGGCTGCATAGTAACTGTCGGCAAGGGCCACGTGTATATTGAGTTCATCCGGATGCGATTCCAGTGTCAGCTTGAAAATCTCCACTGCGGATTCGGCTTCTCCCTGTTGCAGGAGCTGATGCGCTTCCTGGAACTTCATGACAAGAGCCTGTTGTTCCCGGGTATGGTGGAATTCAGGGGGTGGCTGAGTGAGAATTTCAAACTCGGGCAAGGGTTTCAAGTCCAGCAGGATATGGTTCGTATCCAACAAGGGAATGTCTACCCGTTGCTCGGAAGGGTCGGGGCGGTAGGGGATCTGATTGAGAATACTTTGCGGCTGCTGGGCCAACGTTAAGCTGGATATCGCAAGCAGGTAATACCGTAAATGGGTGATTTTCATGGGGACTCCTCGGAGGGTTCGTTTTCAGTGGGGGACGTGGATGGAGTGGCGGCGGGTGACGGGGCGGGATCCGCCATGCGTTTCAGGGTGACCCGGTCCGGCTGAACCCCCAGCACTTCCAGACCGGCGGGAACCAGCACATTGACTCTGCGTTCGTTTCCGGAGGGAGGGACGGTGTTTTGATCGGAGACAAACGCCTGGATTTGACGGGTGTCCAATTCGTCCAGGAGTTGGGGGCTCCCCCGGAGGAATATATCGACTGTGTCTGGCTCCGCGGTCAGGCGCATGGGAGTCTGACTTCCCGCCGGCTGGGTCAGCATCAGGGGGATATCGGTGAATCGGCGTTCAACGGTGAGCCCTGCCAGGGTCACCCGCACTAACACCCGGGAGGGAACCACCCGTCCCACCCACTCGGGGTTTGGCAACATTACGTCCAGCCGTTGTTCAAAACTTTGTATTTTGTCAGAGAGATTCAAAGGTGCAGTTTGCAGGGCATTGATGCTGTCGAGCAAATCCTCCGCTCCGATCAGGGTCACTAACCCAGGTTCGGCCACCACCGCTTCCAACTTAATCCCATCCGGCGGGCTGCCCGCCTGACTGACCAGAATGGGAAGTTGTTTTTGTCCCTCCTTGCCTAAGCGCAGATGCAGGGTGTTGGGCTGAATCGAGGTGATGCGTGCGTTGCTGCCGGTATAGGCCACCTGACGCGGGCGTATGGTGATGGTTTTTTCGGACGCGAATGCCTCGTCCCGCAAATCAATCAGCACCTGCACGGTCTGGGAATCCAGCATCAACAAATCCTCCCGGGTCCCGCGAAAGGTGATTTGCACACTGTTGCTGTCTTTATCGCGAACGGCCCATCCCTCCGGGAAATCAAAACGGACGGGCACGTCGTTAATCACTTTGTCGTTGTTGGTGATTTGCTTGACGATGCCCCAGGAGAGAATGGCCAAAATCAGCGCCATGCCCTTTAATTTATAATTATGAAGCCATTTTTTCTTGTTCATAACGCCCGTGTCCCGTGTTCAGAGTCGTTGATGCCCAATGTTTTCATGTTCCCGCTGTCACTGCGGGGGCTGGTGCGGGACAGAACCGCAGAGAGCATACGCTGCAGGCGTTCCTCGTCCAGCCCTCGACTGAGCCGTCCCTTGAAGGCCAGAGAGATGTTTCCGGTTTCCTCGGAGACCACCACCACCAGGGCATCGGTTTCTTCGGTGATGCCAATGGCCGCGCGGTGGCGGGTTCCCAGGGACCGGTGCAGTTCCTCCCGTTGACTGAGGGGGAACACGCAGCCCGCCGACATGATCCGGTCTCCGCGAATCACCACCCCGCCATCATGCAGGGGACTGCGGGGAAAAAAGATACTGGTGATCAATTCCGGGCGAACCCGACCGTCAATTTCAACCCCGGTTTTTTCCACGGACTTAAGACCGATCGCCCGCTCCAGAGCAATCAACGCCCCGATTTTCTGCTTGCTCAAGACATGCACGGCTTTCACCAGCGGATCCACCACGTCGGTGGCTTTGGCATTGCGTGATCCAGTGCCGCTCAACATGCCGGGACGCCCCAGCTCCGCCAGGGCTCGGCGGATTTCTTGTTGAAAAATAATCACGAAGGCCAAAACGAGATTGACCGAAAAGGTACGAAAGATCCAGTTAAGCGTATGGAGATTCAAAAAATAGGTAAAGGAAAGCACGGCCACGAAGGTGAGGGCCAGCCCGCTCAGCACCTGTGCGCCGCGGGTGCCGCGAAGCAGTTTCAGCAGATGATAAAAGATGAGCCATAACAACAGGATTTCCACCCACTCGGTGAGGGAGGGAAGGGTAAATGCATTGAGGTTCAAAAAGTTCATTCAGAGATGGGGATTCGTGAGGAGTGTACTCTATCAAGAATATGTAGCATATCGCAAGTTTCGATCACATCATGGACTCGTAAAATTTTCGCTCCCCGCCGATGACAGGCCGCCGCCCCGGCCAAACTGGCCGCGAGACGGTCCTTTACCTCGCGTCCGGTAAGCTCACCCAGCCAGCGTTTGCGGGAGACCCCCAGTAACAGCGGACGGCCCAGATCGTGAAATCGGTCCAACTCGGCCAATAATTGAAGATTGTGCGCCAGGGTTTTGCCAAAGCCGATTCCGGGGTCCAGAACCAGTTGACCCGGATGCACGCCCGCATCAACCGCCGCCTGCATGTGCCCTCGCAGAAAATCGGATACCTCCCGGATCACATCCCCATAGTGTGGTTGCTGCTGCATGGTGCGCGGGCGGCCCTGCATATGCATCACTACCAGTCCAGCCCCGCTGCGGGCGGCAAGGGCAAAAAGGTCGGCATCCCCTCG
>JAGYLC010000048.1 GCA_018401235.1 Kiritimatiellia bacterium | reverse complement strand
TCTGACTGTTTGCGATCATATCCCGTTTGGCCGGGATGCCTTTCTTTTGAAACTGGAACGCCCCGAGTGGTCGTGGAAGGCAGGCCAGTTGGTCAGCCTCTGTGGTGAAAACCCTCTGGATCAGAGGGACTACACGATCGCGTCGGGTGAACGGGACGAGACTTTGGACGTGATTTACCGTTTGATTCCACACGGGGTCGTAACCCCTCACCTGCGTACAGTACAGGCGGGCGACCGGATCCCGGTTCAAGGTCCCTATGGAAGATTTATACTGAGGGACCCCTCCCGCCCCCTGCTCTTCTGTGCCACCGGAACCGGAATCGCACCCTGTAGGGCCTTTATTCGAACGCACCCGTCCCTTTCTCTCAGCCTCCTGCATGGTGTCCGCCACCCGGAAGATCTCTATTTTCAGGAAGAGTTCACCAACTGTATCTACCATCCCTTTTGCTCCCGGGAGCCGCTGGATGGAATCAGAAGTAGACTGACCGACGCGATTCCTGAACTGGAAATAACGCCGGGAACACAGGCCTATTTATGTGGGGCGAACGAAATGATTTACGAGGCGGAAGACATGCTCATCGCCAGAGGCATCGAAAAAGCGGATATTTTTCACGAGCCTTATTACTACCGTGCCTACGATGACTAGCAGGTCAGGAATGTTGGTTCAAGCGGTGTGCAAGCCGACCTGATCCATGGGCAATCATCAGATAACCAAACAGCTCCAGGCCCTCCTGGATCGCGGATTTGATTCCATGGGAATAATACCCGGTGAGAATGCTGTTCCATAAAAAGCGACCACTTCCATACAACCGGCTGAGAACGAGAATCACCACCATTCCAAGTGCCAGATACACGAAGGTTTTGGTTTCGGACAAGTCCAAAACCGGACCTATCACGCTTTCACGGCAACAAATACATACATAGGTGATGGTTCCAATGGCCACCAGGATCGCAGGCCAAAACCAGAACCCGTGCCATATATGATCCAGCACACTGTCATTTTCCCGGATAAACATACAGGCAAACAGCCCGGACATCAATGCCAACATGCCCCGGCTCCCCGGATGCTTGCGGGCCGAGATCGCGAGGGTGACCACTGCATACAAAAGCAATAACTCCTGAAACAGTTCTGTAACCGAACTTTCAGGCAAATGTTTTCCTAAATGGACGAGATCACAGAAAATGGACAGAGGAGGTAGAATACAGATCAGAACCAGAAAAAAGAGCTCGCTCACAGCGGATTGAATTTTCTCAAAATCGGAACGGGTCTTGCTGTTGGTTTTCATCATACACTTCTCAAATAATTCAGAAGAAAAAAATATCTCACGCGGTAAAAAAGCATTCGGAATGCAACTGCGATTCGGGGAGTCCCCGCTTACGAAAATGGGACAATACCTGTTCAATCATCTGATCCAGTCCACAGGCGTAAATGTGGGTATGCGTCTCGATCCGAATTCCGGACAAATGACCCGTGAGTCGACCGGTTTTTTTTTCGCCGCGGCTAACGTGAAGGGACAGCGGCAGCCCTTGAAACGTCGTTCCGATGTGCAGGGGCTCCCGGACTCCCCAGTGGAATTCCCGGGGCGGAGGGGTTCCGGAGCGGATCGCCGATAGAAACGGGGCAATGCCGGTTCCGGTTGCCAGATAAATCCGGTCCGCCCCTTCGGGCATTCCCGGTCGAAACCACCCAAAGGGCGGGCTGATTTCCAATTCGTCTCCTGGCCTGCACTCACAGAGGGTTCGACTGACCAGACCTCCGGGAAACCGCCGCACCCACAGTTCCAGGCGATCGTCGTGGACAGATCCGCTCAGACTGTACGGACGGCTTTGGGCGCTTCCCGGCGCGTAGACGGCGATACAGTCACCGGGCATCCACGGCAGTGAAATCGCGCTTAACCCCACGACATAGATCTCATCCCCCAGTGGCGTAACATCCAACACTCGGACCGGAAGTTGCGGTGGCGCTTGTGCCAATTTAGGTTTTCTTGACATAGTCCACGATTCGACAGGGATAGTGATTCTTCTCGTCGGAGGGTACAACAATCTCGTTTTCAACCATGAATCTGGAGGGATCCCATTCAGGAAACCAGGCATCCCCCTCCTCCACCTCGGTATCAACGAAAGTCAGGTACAGGCGATCCGCCAGGGGCAGACACCGCGCATACACCTCCTCCCCCCCGATCACAAATAGCCGTTCCGCATCCGCACACATGTCTAAAGCCTGTTCAACCGAATGTACGATCTCCGCACCTTCCGCCATAAAATCACTTTTCCGGGTCAAAACCAGATTTCTCCGTCCCGGCAGAGCACGGCCAATCGATTCCCATGTTTTACGTCCCATCAGGATCGGATGCCCCAACGTGAGCGTCTTGAAACGTTTGAGATCCGCAGACAACCGCCAAGGAAGAGTTTGCTTTCGGCCAATCACCCGGTTGCGGTCCATGGCCGCGATTAGTGCCAGTTCAGGCGTGCTCACACCGACACCTCCGCCGCGATGTGGGGATGGCACTGATAGTCCAGTATTTCGATATCATCGAAGCCGAAATCAAATAGGCTCTGGATGTCCGGACTCAAGTGGAGTCGGGGTTGAGGATAGGGACTGCGGGTCAACTGCAATTGAGCCTGATCGAGGTGGTTTCGGTAGAGATGAGCGTCACCCAAGGTGTGAATAAAATCGCCACAGGCATACCCTGTCACCTGCGCCATCATACAAGCCAGCAGCGCGTAACTCGCGATATTGAACGGCACGCCCAAAAACACATCCGCGCTCCGCTGATACAATTGGCAGCTCAGCTTGCCATCCGCCACATAAAACTGAAACAGAACATGACAGGGCATCAAGGCCATTTTCTCCAGTTCCCCAACATTCCAAGCACTCACCATCAACCGGCGGGAATCGGGATTTCGTTTAATTTCCTCGGTCACCCAGGTCAATTGATCGAGGGTTCGTCCGTCCGGAGCTTCCCAGGAGCGCCACTGTTTTCCGTACACCGGTCCCAGGTCCCCGTTTTCGTCCGCCCACTCGTTCCAAATGCGAACGTTGTTATCCTTGAGGTACTGAATATTGGTATCCCCTTTGATAAACCAGAGCAACTCATGAATGATGGATCGCAGATGCAGTTTTTTAGTGGTCACCATCGGAAACCCCTCCTGTAAATTGTAGCGCATCTGATACCCGAACACGCTGCGGGTGCCGGTCCCGGTCCGGTCTTCTTTCTCGACACCGTGATCTAAAATATGTTGGAGGAGGTCTAGATAGGGCTTCATGGAGTTGTGATAGTCACTTTAGATGCTTTCTGCAATAGAAAAGCGGATTACGACTGGAAAGGCCGCCACGATCAGGTAAAGGAAGTTTCATGCAGAACACCCCCTTCCATGCACTACAACGAACAGATGCCTCGGGAAATCCCCGGTGGGTGCATTTTATGGACCCGGTGCGGGACGTAGAGGTTATCGACGCGCGGGAGGTGCTTCCCGCCCTGCGAGAACTGGAACAGGCCCAAGGAGCAGGCTTACATGCGGTGGGGTGGATCGCCTACGAGGCCGCCCCCGGATTTGATTCGAAATTGTGCGTCCATACTCCTCCACCGGGCACCCCGCTACTGCGTTTCACCCTCTACCGGCAACAGGTGGAGGGACTTCCCCTGCGATCTGCCGGCGAATGTAGTCTATCCCCGCTTGTGCCCGGATTGAAGCCGGAGGATTTCCGAGCGGCAGTATCCAAAATCCATGGGGCAATCGCCGCCGGGGAAACCTATCAGGTGAATTTTACCTATCCCTTGACCGGAAAATTTTCCGGGGATGCCTGGAGTCTCTTCCGCCGCTTGCGTTTCGCCCAGTCCGCCGGATATCAGGCCTATGTGGAGGAAAAAGACCAAATTCTGATCTGCGCCTCGCCTGAGCGCTTCTTTTGGCATCGGGACAATCGTATCCATTGCAAGCCTATGAAAGGAACCGCCGCTCCCGGAGAAGAGCATCTGCTCGCGGTCTCACCCAAAAACCGGGCTGAAAATATCATGATCGTCGATATGATCCGCAACGACCTTGGCAAAGTGGCAGATCCCGGATCGATCATCGCCGAACCGCTTTTCGAGATTGAGCGGTTTCCCAGTCTGGTGCAAATGACCTCGACCCTGCGGGCGACCGGTCCAACCTCGCCCGTGGAGTGGGTATCGGTGCTGTTTCCCTGCGCCTCCATCACCGGAGCCCCCAAGCGGAATACCATGGAATGGATCCGCAAACTGGAAACCGGCTCCCGCGGAGTGTACACAGGCTGCATCGGAGGATTTTACGGTGACGGGGTCACTGAGTTCAATGTGGCCATTCGCACCGCTACCGTGCGTCCCGACATCGGTGACTTTCGGTATCACACCGGCTGCGGGATCGTGTGGGACAGCGATCCGGAGGCGGAATACCGGGAAAGCGTGCTCAAAACCGAGGTGCTCTTTCATTCACCCCCCGATTTCTGTTTGATCGAAACCATGCGTGGAGAACCAACTGTGGGGATCCCCCTGTGGACACGCCACCGTCAACGACTCCTCGGGTCCGCCGCCATTCTTGGCATTGAAGTGGACGTCCGGGAAGTGGAGAACCGAATACAGTCCCTTGCGTTCAGCGAATCCAGTCGTGTCAGGCTTACACTTTCCACGGCATCGGAACTCACGGTAGAGGTCACTTCCGCCCCGGACCCCTTGGAGGAAATGACCTTTCAGGTGGACACGGAGGTGACGCACTCTGAACACCCGGAGTTGAAACACAAAACCAGCCGCCGCCGGGTGTACCAGTCTGCGCGGGAGCGTCACCCGGAGACCGATGAAACCCTGCTCATCAATGAACGGGGCGAGTGTATCGAATTTACCATCGGCAATCTGGTCATGATACTCAACGGTCGGGCCCTCACCCCTCCTCTCAGGAGTGGCGGGCTTCCCGGGGTGGCCCGCGCGGAAGGGGTGAGCCAGCAGAAACTCGAAGAGAAAATCCTGACCGTTGCCGACCTAGAACGGGCCGAATCCATCTATTTGATCAATGCGGTACGGGGATGGGTGCCCATGCGGCGAGTGCATTCCGGGTCAAACTGAAATCAGGTTCTGACTCGACAAATCCCGTAAAATCAGGTGTGACCGTTGCTATGCCCCCTACTCCCGACCTTTCCGTGGTACTACCCATCTACAATGAATCCGAGCTGATCGGCCCTGTGTTAACCGAACTAGCCACGCTTCTCCAACAACACTGGCCCGACGCATGGGAAGTGCTGGCGGTGAATGATGGATCCACCGACTCCACCTCCGGGAAAATTCAGGAGGTCGCCAGGCAACATCCCCGAATTCGGCAGCTTAACCTGACCGTGCGTACGGGACAATCCGGTGCTCTGTGGATAGGATTCAAAGCAGCGCGGGCGGAGTGGATCGCCACTTTGGATGCCGACGGTCAAAACGATCCCGCCGATTTGCCAAAGCTGATGGACGCTTCGACCGACGCGGATGCCGTGTTCGGTTATCGAACAGCGCGTCAAGATACCTGGTCCAAAAAAATGGCAGGCACAATTGCCAATACCGTGCGCAACCGACTGCTGCAGGAAGAGATTAGGGACACCGGATGCGCCACCAAAATTTTTAAAAAGCAGTTACTCACTCCTCTCACCCCCTGGAACGGAATGCACCGATTTCTGGGCACTCTCTTTTTGATGCAGGGAGCGATTATTACCCAACGTCCGGTCAGTCACCGCCCACGCACTGCCGGCATCAGTAAATACACCAACTGGGGACGGTTAATCCGCACCCTCCGTGATGTGTTCGGGATTCGCTGGTTACGATCCAGGTATCTACACATTGCCCCGCCCCCAACATCCCCCTCCACTCCCTGATCCACGATGCCCTATATTCATAGACTCCATCCTGAAATACTTCAACTTACCGAAACCCTGGCTATCCGGTGGTACGGACTCTCCTACCTGCTCGGGTTTCTGTGCGGATATGTGTTGCTAAAAAAATTGATAAAGCGCGACCTGATGCCCCTCAACGTGGAGCAACTCCAGGATTGCCTCAGTACCTTCTGCATTTTCGGGGTGATGCTGGGTGGACGATTGGGATACTTTCTATTTTACGCCCCGGACACCCTGGTGACGGATCCATTGCACTTTTTTAAAGTATGGGAGGGGGGAATGGCCAGTCACGGAGGAATCCTCGGTGGAATCGCCGTATTGGCATGGTGGGCCCGCAGACACCAAAAATCTTTCTGGACATTAAGTGACAATTTCGCGGTGGTGGTTCCCTTGGGCATCGGATTCGGGCGACTGGCCAATTTTATTAACGGAGAGTTGTGGGGGCGGGTTACCAGCGCCCCCTGGGGAGTAGCCTTTCCGCTTGAAATTCCCGAACTCAATCCCGGCCGGGAACTGGCTCATCTACGATACGATCTACCCACCCTGCGCAACTGGGTGGAGAGCGGGCATCTGCCGATCCGCCATCCATCTCAGATCTATCAGGCGCTGGGCGAGGGATTTCTCTTGTTCGCCCTGCTATGGTTCCTGCGTAAATCCACCTGGAGCCGGGAAAAAGCCGGACGCCTCAGCATGCTGTTCCTTATCGGCTACGCCAGCGCCCGCTTTGTTGTCGAATTCTACAGAGAACCCGATGCCCGACTCTTTTTTGGCTGGATGACTACTGGGCAATTTCTGTCTCTGGGCATGATCGCAGCGGCCGGCGCCTGCCTCCCTCGCCTCAAAACACACACGTGAGTACAACCATCACTTATGTGTCATTTTTTAATTATCCCGTCGAATCCACCCGTTTTTCCATTAATACAAATAATACCAACGTTACACATAATACGTAAGATACCAATAATACTTCATGACAAGCATACTTAAATAAGTGATAGTTATTTTCAGCCACAGCGACTACGGTGCAAATCATACAAAAATGAGATGATTGATAAGAATCATTATATTTTCAAAACTTATGTTGACTATTGGTCTTTATAATAGACTATAGGTGATTCCTTTAATGTGTCGCTAGTTCCATTTGGCAACGCTGCCCACGCGTCACTTCACACAATAGACAAATTCAATATAATGTATAGATTTCTATCTGCCAGAACAATCCAATTTCTCAGCCTGTCCGTCGCAACGCTCTGTTGCTCACTTACGATTGCACTGGCACAAACCAATGCATCCATGTCAACCTCCATTACCAGTACGACCCACGAGGGACAGGAGGCCTTATCCATTCGACAATTCGGTGCCAGCGCCACTTCCGAAGGAAATACCGTATTCAATTTCGATGAACTATTTTCGGTGGACTCCGGATCGCTGATAATTCGGAATGGGTGCTTCAACGGGTAATTATCCGTTTACGGTTGGATGCAGTGGATCAGTCACTGAACATCGCAACAGCGGCGAAAGTACGTTTACTGCCAGCGACACGATAACTCGGAACTCAGCTATAACTTTGGTCACCTTTACAATCGACACAAATACATTTGATGAAACAGAAATGGAAATCCATCGAACAGGCCAATTTCCCCAGCCTGTATTGATTCCGAATGGTACCGAAATCGCTGGAAACGGCGGCACTTTTGAATTAAATCCAGAAAATCGGTTCAATCAGAGCTATCATTGAATCAATGTCTCATTCATTCGGCGGGGATTGCTGGATTATGAGAACACCAGGCATTCAACTGGACATTTTTCACCAATCCAACGTTCACCACAAGTGGCGCGGGTGCCAATCTGATCAGCACCTCAGATACAGGTTTATATGAAATGTTGCCAGAGGTCGAATACATAGTGATTCCCGAGCCAGGTGCGCTGGGACTTATGCTGATTGCTTTGGGAACCGCGGGCGGATTCGCCATCACGCATGTGGAAGAAAATAAGTCAGTTTTAAACATCAACCTCCCCACGGCATTGGCCGCGGTTTTTTTGTGTTCAAGCTTTCCGGGCATCTGAATCAGTATCCGTTTGCATCCGAGATCGTTCTGGGGTAGTCATACCCCATGAAAATCTTATTTGTTGGTGATATTATGGGTTCCGCAGGTCGGAAAGCGTTTATGAACATCGCGATTCCAATGAAGCAGCGGGGTGAAGTGGACGCCCTGATTGTAAATGGCGAAAACGCGGCCAACGGCAAGGGAATTAATCCGGATATGGCCGCGAAATTCCTGGATGGCGGCGCGGATGTCATTACGTTGGGGGATCACACCTACGATCAACGCCAGATCATGCCCTACCTGAATGAAGAAACGCGCATCCTTCGCCCCGCGAATTTCGCCCCGGGAACCCCCGGAAAGGGCTGGGTGACCGTGCAAACTTCTGCCGGACCGCTCACGGTGATCAATCTCATCGGCCGGGTATTTATGAACCCAATGGATTGCCCCTTTCGCTGCGTCGACAAGATTCTGCAACTGGCCCCTCGCAACCAGCCGATTTTCGTGGACATGCATTGCGAAGCAACTTCTGAAAAAATGGCCATGGGCTGGCACTTGGCCGGACGGGTCACCGCCATGGCCGGTACCCATACCCATGTGCAAACCTCGGATGCCCGTATCCTCAAGGACCACACCGCCTACATCACGGATGCGGGCATGACGGGATCCAAGGACTCCATAATCGGATGCGAGCGCGAGACCGTGATGAAGCGATTTCTGACCGGTCTCCCCGGGCGCTTTGAACCCGCGAATGAAAACGTATCCCTGGAAGGGTTCCTGCTAACCTGTGACCGCACCGGCAAGGCCGTCTCCTGTGAGTCCATTCGAATTCCGATGGACGTTTGAGTCCGCCCCCATTTAATTTCCGACCCAAACACATGAAGATGACAGAACCTCTCCCATTTGAGCGCAAGGTCTTGTCGGTGCAGGAGGTGACCCGGCAGGTGCGCCTGTTGCTGGAAAACCACATTGGCCGGGTGTGGATGGAGGGGGAATGCTCAAATGTATCCGCGCCGAACTCCGGGCATATCTATTTCACCCTCAAGGATGAAACCAGCCAGATTCAGGCCGCCTGGTTCAAGGGCCGACGCGCACCGAATGCGTTGATGCCTAAAGAGGGGATGAAAGTACGACTTTACGGCCTCATCACCGCCTACGAACGTGGAAGCCAAATCCAGATTCGGGTAGAAGACGCGGAGGATGCGGGCTTGGGAGACTTGCAAAAACGCTTCAGTGAATTAAAAGAGTCTTTGAAAAAAGAAGGATTATTTGACGCCTCCCATAAACGCCCCCTCCCCCTGCTTCCCAGCCGCATCGGCATCGTCACTTCTCCCACTGGCGCCGCCATTCGCGACATTCTGCAAGTGCTGGCCCGCCGTTATCCGGACCGCCAAGTGCTCATTGCTCCGGTCCCGGTGCAAGGGGAGGCCGCAGCGGGGAGTATCGCCCGGGCCATTGCCTATTTTCAAAAAGAGCAGAATGTGGATGTGCTCATTATCGGAAGAGGTGGGGGAAGTCTGGAGGACTTGTGGGCATTTAATGAGGAAGCGGTCGCCCGAGCCATCTTCGCCTGCACGATCCCGCTGATTTCAGCAGTAGGCCACGAAATCGATTTCACTATCAGCGATTTCGTGGCGGACCTTCGCGCGCCCACTCCTTCCGCCGCCGCGGAACTGGTAATCGGACGCAAAGCGGATTTCGAACAACAGGTTCAACGGCTGGAACAACGCTTGCAGGGCGCGTTGAGTCATCGGCGACTTTCTCTTCGGCACCGACTCTCCGATTTGCAGGCACACAAACTTTTCCATGAACCCGCGCATCTGGTTTCCGGCTATCGTCAACAACTGGAGCGCTATCAGGATCGATTTCAGCGGGCCCTGTACCGACAGGTGACTGATCCGCAACGCACCCTTTCGGAACAACGATTGACCTTGCGACATCACATGGAACACCGGGTACACGAAGCGCAGCGACGTGTCGACGATCTTGACCAGCAGCTCCATCGCCTCCAGGACCTGTATCTACAAAAAGTGGAGGACCAACTCGACCAGTACCAAAAGCAGTTACATGCCTATAACCCCTTTCAGGTTCTTCGTCGTGGATTCAGCATCACCCGCACGGCCGAAGGAACCGTCATTGAACATCCGGAAAACCTGAAAACCGGAATCCAACTGGAAACCCTGACCCACACCGGGGTCCTGCTTTCAACCCTGGATTCCGTATCTCCTCGAAAATCGGAATGAATCCCGATCCCCCACTTGGTCCCGAAGCGACGAACCGGCTTAATCGCCGTAAAGCACTCTTTCCTTCAAACACATGAAAATCGGAAACCTCCAACACTTCGTCGCAATGCACACATGCGGTGCGTCCCAGTTTTTCAATTTTTAAAATAGATTTCGACATGGTTATAACCGAAAAAAATATTGGATTTACCTATTCAACACATCCGCCTGAAATTGTTTTAAGTCAGTTTCGGATTTAACACCAGACAAAATATGCACAGAACGCACGTTTACCCCCCCCCCGCCCCAGCCGATTTCCGGGTCGATTCCAATTCCGGAACCCACGGAAAGCATGTGTAAATCAAGCTGATTCCTATAAGCAGCACCGGATAAATCAATCGATCCCACGGAGAAACCGTCCACAAATATTCTCAACACATCCTGCGGAATGGACCCATCGGGTCTGTGCCCGTCCCAGGTTACCGAAAAGGCCTGGGTGGTTCCCAGTTTGAGGTGTTCCGATGGCATGGATTGGGCCGAAAATTGCTGTTCACCATCCCCGATGCGTATTCGGAGAGAGGGGGTGCCGGTGATAACGGGTGGCACTTCAATCACGATTCCTTTTACAGGTGAAAACGCATCTGGTTGCTCTCCACCCTCTTGTACAAAAGACCCAAAATGAAAAAGCACGTCACTTTGTGTTTCCCTCCGCGAATCGGCGGAAGGTGTGGTCAGGTGGGCCACCAGACTGAAGGAACGACCAGCTTCCGGTTGCACACCTCTGGCATTGACCATGACTGCGCCTGCATCCACTCTTGCCGCCATTCCGACAGGCGTTTGCGTCCATGTTGGAGTTCTCACGTTCTGTACATTCACCCGTTGATTCCGCACGTTCGCAATTCTAAAAAAGGGATATCCTTCGGATGTGCGAATACCCAGCCCGGCCATCATATCTATGGCTTTGCGCTCCAACACCTCCTGCTGCTGTTCGTCGGTATCCAATTGCTCCAGAGGAAGGTGCATCACAGACGCGATAGGACGTAAGATATTCGGCCACTCCAAGTTGGATATTCGTCGCTGAGCATAATAGCTGAAATGGCGTGCGGACTGATTCGCTTGTCCACTCAGTAATTGGCGATAGCCTCTGGCAAGTTCGGCAAGATGAACAAAATACGGTTCAGCGCGGCGGGTGGCCCGCTCCAGCCCGCGGTCATCCAATTGTCCCAAGGCATACTGTGCCAGGATACGTGGATCTTCAAGGGGTGTTTTGGACGCATCGAAAATTGGATTCTCCATTGCAGCCGCCTTTTCAAGGCGGTCCCTTGCCAGATCAGGATGTTGGGCATAAAAATAAATAGCCGCCTCCATAAAATGGAACCACGCCATTGCTGAATGATTTTCCGGAATTAAACTTTTCGCTACTGCGAGTCTGGTGAGCGCTTCGGAATAGTTCCTGGCATTCACGGCCGCAACCGCCTGTTCGATGTTACGGACCTCGGCCCGGCTGAAGGGTTCATGAAGATCACGTCTGGGACCCTCATATTGAATGACACCCCCCCCCGATGCGGGCCGGGCCTGTTGCCAAACCAGGAAACCAATTCCAACGGTTACCACCAAGGTCACCAGCATCACAATCCAAATGAGCGGATTGACTTTCTTATTTTGTTTCTCTTTTAAACGTTTTTCTTTCAATTTCTGATTTTCATCGGCTTTTTTAGCCTCGGCCAATGCATGATTGAGATCGGAGAGCAATGAGGCATAGGTCGGATAACGGCGATTGGGATTTTTATCCATCATCCGCAAAATGACTGCGGAGGTTATGTCAGTTACATCCGGATTATAGTCCTTGAGTACAGGCGTATCCTCTTTCAGAGCCGCCACCACCACTTTCGTGGGGTTTTCGCCATCAAAAGGGGGCTGCCCTGCCAAAGCATGGAACAGGGTTGCGCCAAGACTATATTGGTCACTGCGGCTGTCCTCGCCTTTCTTACGAGCTTTTTCCGGGGCAATGTAATAGGGGGTACCCCATACTTCGATTTCCGCACCGGGCTCCATGAACTTAGCCAAACCGAAGTCCACCACTTTGGCTACCCCGGAATCATTCATTAAAATATTCGCCGGTTTGATATCACCGTGCGTCAACCCCGCCTGATTCGCGGCATCCAATCCATGCGCTACATCCAAGGCAATCTCCAGCGCACGAATTTCGGTGAGGATCCCGCCATCCGCCATCATCTCGTCCAAACGCTCCCCCTGCAACAACTCCATTACGAAGTACGGCTGCTCTTTTATCCGCCCGAACGAGTACACTTGTACGATGTTACGATGATTTAAAGTGGCCATCGCCTGTGCTTCCCGTTGGACCGTCTCCAGCATCTTGGGGTCTTCCCCAAATTCCTTGCGAATAACTTTTAACGCCACCAATCGGTTTAGACTTTCATCCATGGCCAGATACACACAACCCATGGCCCCGCGCCCCAACTCTTCAATTAAAATGAAATCTCCCAACCGGCCCGGCACCCGAAATTTTTCACTGCAGGAGGGGCAGGAAATTTCTTCAAAAACATCAAAACCGGACACATCCAGTTCCGCATTGCAGGATGGACAGGCAACATGGGTGATGGATTCAGTAAAAATCCCCAAGGAATTCGAGTTCTGATTCATTTGGTATTCGTAGTAGAAAGAGGGTTCATGATATGGAGGCTTTGAACATGCAAGCTTTTATGCTGATATACAATCCTGTACCCTAATTTTTTTATGAAAACACAATCGCCTATAGTTACGTCAAAATCTGTGTCCGAAAACGGTTCGGGGGTGCGCCTGGATAAATGGCTGATGGCGGAATTCCCGGAGATCTCACGCTCCGAATTACAGAGATGGATTCGAAACGGTCATGTCACCTCCGAGCAGATCCGCCTGACCCCCGGGGTGAAGGTCAAGACGGGTATGCGATTTGCGTTCACGCTGCCGGAACCGCCTGCCGATCCCATGCTCCCCGAACCCGAAGCCTTGCCCCTGGTTGTCCTCTACGAAGATTCGGATGTGGTCGTGTTGAATAAAGCCGCGGGCCAAGTGGTCCATCCCGCTCCGGGCCATGCCGGGGGGACCGTACTAAACGCAATGCTGCACCGCTATCCCGACATGCGTGCGGCAGGTGATCCCGCACGTCCGGGCCTGGTGCACCGGTTGGATATTGAGACCAGCGGCATCCTGGTCTTCGCCCGCACACCCGAAGCCCTGTTCGCCTTACAAACTCAATTCAAGGAGCGGACCGTCACCAAAACCTATCATTGCGCGTGTCATTCCATTCCCAACCCCATCGCCCAACGCATCGACCTTCCGATCGGCCGGCATCCGGTTCATCGAAAAAAACGGGCCATCCATGGCGAGGGCGCACGCTCCGCCCTCAGCCATCTTCAGGTGATAAAAGGGCTGGCCTCCGGTTCGGCATCTTTGCTGGAGGTGAAAATTGAAACCGGACGCACCCACCAAATCCGGGTACACCTCGCCCACATCGGCCACCCCGTCCTGGGAGATACTACCTATGGAGGAAAACGGGCGCACCCGCCTTCTCCCTGGCCCCGTGCACCCCGAATCATGCTTCATGCGTACCGATTATGCATACGCCACCCTCGAACAGAGACTCTTTTGGAACTTGAAGCCCCCTATCCCCGGGATATGGTGGAGTACCTTTCCCATCTTGAACATGCTCCTTCCTGAATTCCTATGACAAAATCTGCTTCTTTTATAGACACCGTCTGCTCCTACCTGGAAGGTCTGGAGGAAAGCGGACGTCAACAAGTCCCGCTTTCGGCTCCCTTTGCCGAGCCTCCGGTTTCACAAGCATCCCCCACTCCCCGGCCCCGCCAACAACCCGCGCCCGCTCCACCCGTGGAAGCACCTGCATCCAAGGCCGTGATGCCGAAACCTCCAGCTCCCAAAGCGGTCGCCGAACCCGTCACTCGAAAATTCATCCAGGCGCTTCTGAATCGAATGACGGAATGTAAAGACAATCAACCCGCCGAAAACACCCGGGTAGTACTGGTCACCGAAGCGGATGAGCTGGACGGTGATAATCGACAGTTGCTCTCGGATATTCTTAACGCCATCGGCTATGAGCTTCCCTCCCACCCCGATCCCTTCAGCAGCCCGGGGGAACTTGCAGGCAAAGGCGCCCGCATCCTGGTGATGGGAAACCCCGCCCTGCAGGCGGTCAGCCCCGCCGGAATGGACCTGAAAATTGTCCGCGGCATGTGGCAGCAAACCCCGCAAGGGAAAGTGCTCTCCACCTATGCCCCCTCCAGCCTTCACGATAACAATCAAGGCAAAAAAGCGACGTGGGGGGATCTGCAGAAACTTCTAAAAGAGCTGGATCTGGATATTCCGGAGTGGACCCGGAAAAAACTTCAGCGAAAGAACTAACAGAAAAGCCCAGCCTCATCTAGTTTTCTATTGAAACCTTGCCAAACCTGCGGTTCAGACCTCCGCTTGAAGGGCAAAATAGCGGATGGGCATCGCAGATTCAAATGCTGTTTTTAAACCAGCAAGTGTCCGCGAAGTCCGTGC
>JAGYLC010000047.1 GCA_018401235.1 Kiritimatiellia bacterium | reverse complement strand
ATTTCGATGCCAAACGCCGCCGGGATTCCTTCCAGCCTGTCGACCTCTTCCACGCCCACATCGCGGGTATGGACACCTTCGCCCGCGGACTCAAAATCGCCAACGCCATTCGTGAGGATGGACGTCTGGACGAATTTATCAGCCTGCGCTATGCCAGTTGGGATTCGGATCTGGGTGAAAAAGTGGAGTCCGGCTCCGCCAGCCTTACCGAACTTGAGGAGTACGCCTTAGCTAATCCCGAGCCACTGGTGCAGTCAGGCCGCCAGGAACTCCTGGAAAATATGATCAATCAGTTTATTTGATCGCTACCGTTTCGACTCTAACGCAATTGACATGTGCTGATCGGATTGTAAGATACTCTCTATGAGCATTCAGGAGTTAGAAAAAGCGATTTCCACCCTCAAACCGGATGAACTACACGAATTTTCATCCTGGTTTGAGAATTTTATTGCCGAGCAATGGGATCTGAAATTTGAACAGGATGTACAATCAGGAAACCTGGATCATTTGGTTAAGGAAGCAGATGCTCTCTTTGAGTCGGGTGACTACTCTGAGTTGTGAAACATTTTGCCACTTCTAAATTTTGGCGGTATTACTACTCACTACCGATTCAAATACAGCACCTTGCGGACAAAAACTTTCAAATTCTAAAAACTCATCCTGAAAACCCCAATCTACGTTTAAAAAAAGTAGGGGTATTGTATAGTGTACGAGTGGGTGCACATTATCGGGCAATTGCCAAAGACCGCCCCGAGGGTTTGGTGTGGATTTGGATTGGGCATCACTCCGACTATGATAAATTACTAAAATGAATTTCGCTATATCTACTCGATGGAACGCATCCCGCCACACCAATGGCGAGGAAATGATTGACCAAATTCTCGAGGCCGGGGCCGACCAAGTGGAACTGGGCTACGACACCCGGATCGATTTGTTGCCCGGAATCGAAACGAAAATGGCGTCGGGCGAAATTTCGATTTGCAGTGTGCATAACTACTGTCCCGTACCCATGGGGGTTCCCAAAGGGCATCCGGAATTGTGGACCTTTGCCGCACTGGATCAACGTACCCACGAATTGGCCGTGCAGCACACCCTGCGCACCCTGCAATTCGCCTCCGAAATGGAGGCGGGCATCGTGGTGATTCACTGTGGATACGCCCCCTTGCGCCGAACGTCCACCTATGATCTTATGGAAATGATCACCATGAATCAGCAAAATACGGCCCGGTACGAGAAAGTGTTTATGAAGTTCATGAAGGAGCGGGACAAGCGGGTGGGCAAGCATCTGGATCAGGTGATGAAAGCACTCGAGTTTCTGCTTCCACACGCGGAACAGTTGAATGTGCAATTGGGTCTGGAAAATCTTCCCACCCTGGAAGCGGTTCCCAACGAGGGCGAAATGGAAATGCTGGTGCAACAGTTTCAAAACCCTTTTCTGAAATACTGGCACGACCTCGGACATGGACAAATCCGGGAAAACCTCGGATTTATGAACCATCTGAGCTGGATGGAACGTCTGGCTCCCGTGCTGGGCGGCATGCACCTGCACGACGTCTCTAACCGCCTCCAGGATCACACCATGCCACCCCACGGAGATCTGGGTTTGGAGCGCTATACCCCCTTTGCCTCGGATGCTATCCCTATGGTGGTGGAGCCCTCCAGCCGCGCCACCTTCGAGGAAGTCTCCACCGGCCTCGCCTGGATCCGCCATTTGTGGGACGGAGCGCCCGAACCCGAAAAGAAGTCAGAGGTCAGCGGTCAGAGGTCAGGGGAAGGGACTGACCCATTACCACTGACCAATAACAAGTGACGATTGACCACCCTAACCTCTCCCCTCTAACCTCTGACTTCTCAAATGAAAAAAATCCTCATCACCGGCGCCAACGGCTTTGTTGGTCAACACGCCATTCACGAATTTAAAACCCACGGATACGAGGTGTTCGAGGGCCTGGGCCCGGGAAGCCATCCTGTTCACGATCATCAGGTGCCCTTCAATCTGCTGCATTATGAAATCATCCGGTTTCTGGTGGATCAGATCAAGCCCGACGCCTGCCTGCACCTGGCCGGACAGGCGCATATTCCCTTCTGTGAAAACGATCCGGTTACCGCCAACGACCTGAATGTCACCGGCACCGTTCGATTGCTGGAGGCCTTCCGTCGACATCAACCCGGGGCCCGAATCGTCACCGTCACTTCCGCCGAAGTGTACGGTCACGCCCCGCAGGGTCATGTGGTAACCGAGTCCGATCCGCTCAGTCCCACCACCCTCTACGGCATCACCAAGCAGGCCGCCGACGAGGCGTCATTGGCCTTCGCCACCCAACTGGGCCTTAACGTAATGACCGCCCGCCCTTGGAATCATATCGGCCCGGGTCAACATCCCCGCTTTGTCGCCGCCGCCTTCGCCCGCCAATTCGCTTCCTTTGTGAAAGGAGCCCCCCCGGAGATGAAAACGGGAAACTTGGAAAGTCAACGCGACTTCACCGACGTGCGGGATATCGTACGGGGCTACCGCCTGATCCTTGAGAACGGCACCCCCGGAAACGCTTACAATCTGGCCTCCGGCCACTTGCGTCCCATTCGCGACCTCATTGAAGGATTCTCATCGATATCCGATATTCGCCCTCAGATGGAAGTCGACCCTGCACTGTTTAGGCCCACCGATGCCACCCCCCTGTTGTGTATCGATAAAATACGCGAAACCTGCGGATGGGAGGCCAAGATTTCGCTGGAGGATTCCCTCCGCGATATTCTCCAGGAACAAGTCGAACTCTTGGAATCATGACCCCGCCGGATCGGATCGGGCATTGGGTGCATCAGCTCCTGGCACAGGAGCATCAGCACGTCCA
Organism: Kiritimatiellia bacterium; assembly: GCA_018401235.1. GTDB lineage: Bacteria > Verrucomicrobiota > Kiritimatiellia > SS1-B-03-39 > UBA6053 > UBA6053. Next base: position 12,057 of record JAGYLC010000047.1, on the reverse strand, counting down.
CCTGACCCTCACCCGAAACCGCCACAGTATGATTCGCTTCCATCGGACATCTCCCCGGGACTGCACCCTCCGCATGCATGAGCAGTTCACCCGGGCCCCGGACAATGTCCTCCATGATCTGGCTGCCTTCATTGTGCATAAAGATCCCGTCGCCTGGAAGCGGGTAGCGGCATTCGCGCGTACAATCGAGGTGGATCCGAAAACGGAAAAACCCAAACGAAATCAGCCACGAAAAACCAAAGGACGCTATTTCGATCTGAAACGGGAACTTGAACTTGTGAGAACCCGCTATTTCACAAATTCCCCGGAAGCGGAGATCACCTGGGGAATCCTGCGTAAATCCCGCCGACGAAAACGCCGCTCCATCCGTTTTGGCAGCTGGCACGAAAACGAAAAGCTGGTGCGGATACACCCCCTGCTCGACCAAAACTGGGTGCCCATTGAATTTATTCACTACCTCATCTATCACGAACTCTGTCACGCCGTCGCCAAACCGGAAACATCGGAATCTGGCCGAAATCGTATCCATCATCGGGCCTTCAAAGACCTCGAATCCAACTTCCCCAACCTCAAAGCCATGGAAAAAATGACCACGGATATATTTAAACGCCTGTGCAAAGAGGGTTGTTAACTCCCAATGTGGCTTCCCTTCACACCCAAATAGAAGAAAGAAATAGTTTACCAACGGATGGCTGCGCCGGACAACAGATGGTTTTTTTTGGGGAGAGACCAACGGATGGCTGCGCCGGACAACGGATAAAAGGTGGAACCCATTTACGCTTTTCGAACTGTAGAGTGAGACAGACATTCCTGTCTGTCGGTCTGGGAGGGTTCTGGGAACTGGAATGCGGGGATCTAATGAAGAAATGCCTATCTCACACTCCCCCTGCATGTGCACATCTGCGTCAGGAAAGCGGCTCCACTTCGTAGCCCCCGGCCACGTCCTTGATCGCCCAGCCGCGTTGAGTCAGTTCATCCCGCAAGCGATCCGATTCCGCCCAATTTTTGTCCGCGCGGGCCTGTAGACGGGTTTCGGCCAGGGCCTTGATCTCCTCGGGAATATCCGCCGCTTCAAGGGTCGGGAGCTTTATCCCCAAAGCTTCGATGACCACCGCCAAACCCAGCGCATCCTCCTGGGTGACGGTGTCGGGATGCTTTTCGATGTCCCCGGCCACCCGGAAAAGTTCACCGAGCGCCTTGGGCACATTCAAATTGTCCAACAACGCCACAAACGCAGGGTAGAATCGGCCAAGTTCACCTTCTTCACGGGAAGATTTCGTCAGTTCCCGGTATGACGGAGGGGTGAAATTTGCCCGGGCGTTTACCAGATCGGACAAGCGGGCCAGCCGCTGTAAATTGCTGCGATGGGCCTCCAGGGCTCCCAATGTGAAGTTCAGGTGCTTACGATAGTGTCCTGCAATCAGTCCATAGCGAACTTCTTCCGGATGAAATCCTTTTTCCTGCAAATCGGCCAGGGTATACATATTGCCCAGACTTTTGCTCATCTTTTTTCCATCCACCATCAGGTGAACCACATGAAACCACAGCCGGGAAAAGCTCTGCCCGGTGCAAGCCTCGCTCTGCGCGATTTCATTTTCGTGATGGGGAAAGGCGAGGTCGATCCCGCCCGAATGCACATCGAAGGATGGCCCCAGATATTTAATGCTCATGGCGGAACATTCCAAATGCCAGCCGGGGCGGCCCGGTCCCCAGGGACTCTCCCAGACATTGTCCCCATCCTCGGGCTTACCCGCTTTCCACAGCGCAAAATCCGCCATGGAATCCCGACCGTACTCGTCGTCGGCCTGCGCCGTGGTCTCCGTGGTCAATTCCCGGTCCTTGACCCCGGACAGCCGCCCGTATTCCGGAAACGCCTCGATACGAAAGAACACCGATCCGTCCTTGGCCTGATATGCAATCCCCTTCTCCATCAGGGTCTCAATCATCGAAATCTGCTCCGCAATATGCTCCACCGCGCCCGGCTCCACCGTGGGGATCAATAGATTCAACGCCTCGCAATCCCGGTGGAATTTTTCGGTCCAGAACGAGGTAAACTCGCCCAGGCTCTTCCCCTGCTCCATCGACACCCGGATGGTTTTGTCATCCACGTTGGTGATATTTCGCACATGCTTCACCCGCACCCCGGACAATTCCGCCACCCGACGAAACACATCCTGCACCACAAAGGTACGAAAATTTCCAATATGGGCCGACGAATATACGGTGGGTCCACAGCAGTAAAAACCCAGTTCCTTTCCGTTCGCCGGTTCCACGGGTTGAAGTCGCCTGCTCAAGGTGTCATAAATTTCAAATTTCATGAAAGCCCCCTACCTCTTTCATTCCGGACTGGCAAGCATGGGATAACTTTGATACGGCATTCAACCCTATGCACTCCGCTCTGATCCTGATCCCCACCTATAATGAAGTTGCCAACGCCCCCGCATTGGCCAAAGCGATTCTGGAGATGCAGCTACCCGTCGACATGTTATTTATAGACGATTCTTCCCCGGACGGCACCGGTGACATTCTGGACCGGCTTGCGGGGGAACAGCCCTCCATACAGGTTCTTCACCGTGAATCCAAACTGGGCCTTGGCAGTGCTTATCTGGCGGGCTTTGCCTGGAGTCTTCGGCATGCCTACAAAACCACCATCTGTATGGATGCGGATTTTTCACATGATCCCGCCGATTTGCCTCGGTTTCTACAACAGCTTGAAAACAAGGATCTGGTGGCCGGAAGCCGATACCTTCCGTCCGGCGGCATCGTCAACTGGCCCTGGAATCGACGCATCCTGAGCCGGGGGGCCGCCATGTACACCCGCATCCTCACCCGGATGCCCTTCACCGATCCCACCGGAGGGTTCAATGGATACCGGAACGAGATGCTGGCCCGATTGCCCTTGGACGACATCGTCTCGCAGGGATACTCTTTCCAAATCGAAATGAAGGTTTTGGCGTGGCAACAGGGCTTCCGCACCCTGGAAACCCCCATCCTGTTCACCGAGCGGCGAAGCGGAAAATCCAAAATGAGTGCCGGAATCATTCGGGAAGCCCTGTGGATCGTCTGGAAACTGGTACTAAATCGGAATTCTACTTGAACTGAATTCTAACCTGACTATAGAACATTCTCTTGAATTCACTTCTTCTCCACTTCCACGAATCCATCCCCAACAGGTATAACGTATGTGCGGTATTGTAGGTGTCGTCACCCGCCCCGGTGACCGAGCAGGTCTGTCCCTATATGATGCGTTGCTGATGATTCAGCATCGTGGCCAAGATGCTGCGGGCATCGCCACCTGCGACGGAAGCCGCCTGTATCTGCAGAAAGACAACGGCCTGGTCCGCGATGTGTTCACGCACACCCAGATGGCCTCCCTGGTGGGAAGCATGGGGGTCGCGCACTGCCGATACCCCACCGCCGGCTCCTCCACCTGTTCGGAAGCCCAGCCCTTTTATGTCAATTCGCCCTACGGACTGGTGCTCGCCCACAATGGCAATCTGACCAATACCCGGCAATTGACCGAGGAACTGTTCACCAACGATCTCCGCCATCTCAACACCAACAGTGATTCCGAGGTATTGCTGAATATTTTCGCCCACGAACTGGCGGCGGTGGGAAAACTCAAGCTGACCGAGGACCTAGTATTCAGCGCGGTCAGCCAAGTGCACAAGCGCTGTCACGGGGCCTATGCGGCGGTGGGTATGATTCTCGGATATGGCGTGGTGGCCTTTCGCGACCCGAAAGGAATTCGTCCGTTAATTATGGGGAAACGCCAGGATTCCGGAGGCTTCATCAGCTATATGGTGGCCAGCGAAAGTGTGGCCCTTACCGCCAACGGCTATAGTGTGATGCGGGATGTTGAACCGGGCGAATGTGTGATTATTGATCTGGCCGGAAACTTCCACTCCCGCCAATGTGCCGAGAATGCCAAACTTCACCCCTGCTTGTTTGAATACGTCTACCTGGCCCGCCCGGACAGTTTTATTGACGGAGTTTCGGTTTACAAATCCCGTTTACGTATGGGAGAAACCCTCGCCGCCAAAATTCTGCGGGAATGGGCGGATGTCCAATTTGACGTGGTGATCCCCATCCCGGACACCAGCCGGACCTCCGCGCTGCCCATCGCCCACGCCCTCAACGTCAAATATCGGGAAGGTTTCATCAAAAACCGCTATATTGGCCGTACCTTCATCATGCCCGGTCAGCAGGAGCGCCGTAGCAGTATCCGTAAAAAACTCAGCCCTATCCCTCTTGAGTTCAACAAAAAAACAGTGCTGTTGGTGGACGACAGCATTGTCCGCGGAAACACCTCGCAGCAAATTGTACAAATGGCACGCGATGCCGGGGCCCTCAAGGTCTACGTCGCCTCCGCCGCGCCTCCGGTACGCTACCCGAACGTCTACGGAATTGATATGCCCGCCTCCTATGAACTCATCGCGCACGGACGCAATGAACGTCAAATCGCCCGCGAAATTGGTGCGGACGGGGTCATTTATCAGGACCTCTCCGACTTGGAGGAGGCGGTCAGACACGGAAATCCGGATATTGATGTCTGTGAAGGCTCCTGTTTCGATGGAAAATACATCGCTGGAAATGTCACCTCCGACTATTTGCGTGAAATTGAAATGGCGCGCAATGACTCCGCCAAAAGCCAATACCAACTCCCGTTGCCCTTGGCGAAATAACAGCTACATATGGAGGAGCCCCTTAAAAATTCGAAGGGGCGCATCTTGCGCCGGAATCTTTGTCATGTTCGAGCACTCTATCTTAATAAATCGAACGACTTATACGGAATTTTTGGCATGACAAGCACCCCTAAGAGGACAAAGATTCCGGCGCGGGACGCGCCCCCTCCATACTGATTATTCCACAAAGTCACTGGGGCGATCCAGCGCGTAGGCGATGATGCCGGGCAGTTGATCGGGGGACACCCCCCGCCAAAACACCGTCCAGTTGCCTTCGCGATGATGTCCGCTTGCATGTCGCTCGTACCACTGATTTACCGGATTGTTGCTGCGGGATCGCCAGAATATCCGCTGCTGCGGTTCACAGGCGGCCTCCCATAATTCCTGGGCCACCCCTTCCCCGCGCGCCTCGGTTCCTACCGTGAATTTGGACAGGTATTTCCCCGCCGGATGCGGCTCCAAAATCACCGCGCCTCGATACCGGCTTTCTATATAAAAATCGGAGGCCTGATGCAGGGAATCTGGATCCTTGAGAATCCGCCCGAAAGCGGACTCGATCAGTTCCAATAACCGGGGAATATCCACATCCTCCAGTCGGGTGATGTGCTCAATCAGACTCCCCGGCCGGATGATGCTGCCGCGTCCGCGCACCGTGAACATCTCCTGCAACAAATACAGGGGTGAGGAAATGCTGATGTGCAATTGCGGATCGTGCTCCAGCCATTGCTCCGCCAAGTGCACGATCTGCATGTCCTCTTCGTTGAACTGACACGGATTCTCGCGACGGGTGTAGTAATAAAAAACCGGTTCCGTGCCCGCATCGTGCAACATGCCCGCGTCCCTCAACACATGCAAACGGTGGGCCAGCCGCGGAGCCATCCGTTTCACCGCCTCCCCCACCTCCAGTTCCGGCAGCAGATACACCGGAATTTCCTCCCTGCTCAAACACTCCCGCAAAGTTTCGCGCCATAGGTTAACGTCATCCGATGGTTTCAGTCCCTCCACTATCGCATAGGCGCCGTGCTCCCGCAGACGCTCCGCATTCAATGCGGCATCCGTACCACTGAGCAGCACCAGCGGACACAGTTCCAGCCGAATCAAAAACTGCAGATCAAAGGTCATCAACTCCCCTGAATTCTCCACGCTTCCGGTGTCGGGTATCACCAGAGCAAAACAGGCTGACTGATCGGATTGGAATTTTTTTAAATAAAATTCATATTCCGACCGACGGCCAATGCTGTCCAGAAAAAGCCGAATGGTTTTAGATAATGTATTCATGGTTCCGGTCATGATCAGGACTCCTCATCCACCTCGATCACCTCCTCAAAGCGAATACCGATGTGGCGGTTGTGAATAAAATCACGAATAATCAAATCCTTCACCATCCAGAAGTCCTCCCGAACCTGCTTGATACTGTCCACCTCGATCCGTTTTTGCAGCTTGCCTTTTTTATCCATCAATTCCGCCCGCACGATGAACAAGGCGCGTACATCCACCCACAGTTTTACTTGATGCACATCCTCCCGTTCCGCCGGGGCGTCCAAAATCAACACCAAGGCCTGGCGGGATTTTACCTGCTCTTGTCCGAGCATGTTCGCTCCCGGCCACCAGAGGAAATCCAGGGACAAATCCGACCAGGTCAATCCGGTGTCCGCCACTTCGTCCGAAGGAGAAGGTTCGGGCAGAGGATCGCCTTCGGCGTCCCATTGCGCGTATTCCGCCTCGCCATCCGGCCAGCGAACCTGCACCTGTACCACCGGATCACCAAAGGCGTCCGACAAGGTGTAGCGTGCCATCGGCACCGCATCTCCGAAGCGCAATTCCGTAAGCAATAGCCGATCCTGCTGCAACCGCCGCTGGCGGGGTGCGGATGAATCCATGCAGGTTCAGCGGCATGTACGGTAGTTGATCCCTCACCGCCTGCATTACCCGCTGCGCATCCGGCAATTCATCCGTATCCATCTCTTCCGTGCCACGCCGCCATAACGTGTCACGCGCAGTCTGGGCAAATACCGGAGCGAACATCAGCCAGCACAGGATCAGGGATCGGAGGATCATAGCGATTTAGGGAGAGGATGATCGTTCAATCGGCCAATTTCCGGCAGCGGACCCACCAGGGGTTTTACGTAGTCCAGGAAGGCGGGGGTAATGTGATTTCCCTCTTTGTTGATATACGCTGCGGGCATGTGACGGGTTTCTTTGGCCACGGATTTCAGGGTGACCCGTTCGAAGTCGACCGCATATTTTTTGGCCTTCTTCCGTTTGATGGCAACCGATCCGTCCGCGAAGTCCTTCACCGCAAAACGCACACCGCAGGTTCCCACCTGCCGCGCCTCCTCCGCGTCCGTCGGCGACACGATGCCCGGAAAGGAGCGTTGCAAATACCCAAAGGTGTCCGCGCGCACACGGCTGATTCCGGTTTTCTTTTTCAATTCGGTGGCCAGCAAATCGCCCAACGCTCCGGTCCCGGACAATTGCACATTTCCGTGACTGTCCACTTCCTTGGTGAAAGAAGCAATGATGGATTTGCCCCTGGCATCGCAAATGCCCTCGCTCACCGCAACCACACAGCGCCCATGCTCCTTCATCACCCGCTTCACGTCCCGGCAGAACCGACTCATGGCAAAGGGGCGCTCGGGGAGATAAATCAAATGCGGGCCATCGTCCGGATGCACCTGGGCCAACGCGGCCGCCGCGGTCAAAAATCCGGCGTGACGCCCCATCACCACATTGATTTTCACGCCGCCCAGGGCCCGGTTGTCCTGATTGTCTCCCATAAAGGCCGAGGCCACAAAACGGGCCGCACTGCCGAAACCGGGAGTGTGATCGTTTTGGCGCAGATCGTTGTCGATGGTCTTACACAAATGGAAGCAGCGGAACTCGTACTTCGCGTTGCGGGCGTGCTGATTGATGATGTGGGTGGTTTCCGCCGAATCATTTCCCCCGATATAAAAGAAGTATCGGATGTTGTATTTACGCAGCACCTCGAAAATTTTGGCGCAGTCCTCTGCGGTGGGTTTTTTACGAACAGACCCCAGCGCAGACGATGGCGTGTTCGCAACCTTTTCCAAATTGGCGGGAGTTTCCCGGCCCAGGTTGATAAAGTCCTCGTTCAAAATTCCCTGGATTCCATGTTTGGCACCCAGTACCTTTTCGATGCAGGCGTGTTGACGCGCTTCCAGCACCGCCCCCACCAGAGTTTGATTGATGACCGCGGTGGGTCCGCCGCTTTGGGCAATCAGCATGTTTCCGATTAATTCAGCTACTTTAGGCATTTCGTTTTCCTTTTCTGGGGTTCATCATGTATCGATACGGCAACCCATACCGAATAACGGCCTTATAAAAAACTTTTTTCCTTTAGCATTTCCGGAAAAACGAACCCGCAATTCGCCATCCGCACTGTACACCCTCAGGTCATCCACCTGCTCTTGCCAGCGCTCATAATAAGGCTGAAGAAAAATTTGGAGTTCCCTGCCCTTCCCCGCCAAAATGTTTGCGTCCGCTTCTGTGGCAGTGTTGCCAGTTCACCCATCATCACTTTTGACACATCTTGATAGTGGGTCCGGGCGGAGGCAAAGGCCAACTCCGTTTGTGCCAGGCGTTTATCCAGGTGCAGGGAGACCCGGTCCTTACGCTGACTGCCAATGAACTGCAGCAGAGCCCAAGCCAGCAATACATACAGCAACATGCCCGCAATGGTAAGCGAGAACGAGTCCACCGATGTAGGACGAACGGATGTTGAATGGGAGGAAGTGGACGACATACGGGGCACAGAATACGAATTTAATCGGGGAACGATAGACAAAAAACGGAAAAACACGTGCGGGAAGCAAACGGCGGCGGGGTGGGATGCAACGGGACACGTTTCCGGTGCGGGATGTTTTGTCCCAACGGGACACGTTTCCGGTGCGGGATGTTTTATCCCAACGGGATACGATTCGACAGCCAGGGGTGGAACCCCTGGGAAAAGCCCCCCGGCAGGCCCATCCTGAAGGGATGGGATTCTTTCCAATTGGTTGAGAATGGCATCCCTTCAGGATGCGGCGCTGAGAAGAGTCAGATTCAAGGGACTTGCCTAACGCAGATTTCATCCGCAACCGAATGAACCACCCGCTCGCACGCTCGCTGGAGTACACGGAGGAGCACGGAGTTTACCAAGCCGGAGGCATGTATCATCTTTCACAGGAAGACTCTAAAAGAAGCTGTCGATGATCTTCACCCGTGAGGTGAACTCACGGGACTCTCAAGAGGTTGCCTTTTGATTCTAGCCCTAGATCCCGTAAACCCGTGCCGCGAGGGCACGGGGGTTTTTTAAACCCGGAAAGACGAATAGAAATGTCTCTCCGTGATGGCACCGCACGACTATCGACACGCATTTGCCTCTGCGACGGAAAAGACTGGTTTTACTCTTAAACGGAGGTCTGGACATCAGTACAACTCAACGGCTCAACGGCTCAACGGCTCAACCAATTCTCCATTTCCCCAATTATCCCCTGTTCTCGTGAGAAGGGAATACTCATGAATCGAATAGATCGAGTTGTTCACGAAGGACTTGAGTGGTTTCAGATTGTGGTTCCGCTTTGGGATCAATGAGATCGTGATAGGGGACGATTGCCACGCCCAGTTCGTTGGCCTTCTCTAGTTTGCTGCCCGGGTTTTCCCCGACAATGAGGAAGTCAGTGTTTTTGGAAATGCTCGAGGAAATAGTCGCACCGAGGTCGCGCAGCGTTTGCTTGGCTTCTTCGCGGGTAACCCCCTCCAGACTGCCGGTGAACACCACTTTTTTTCCGGACAACTTGCCGGAGGGGGAGCTGTCGCCCGCGGAACGGGTCGGGTTCAAGTTGAATTCAAGGGCTTTGCGCAGCCAGGTCGCTCCCTGATCGCTGTCATAAAAGGCGCGGCAGGCCTCTAACACGCTTGTGGTAATGTTGCTGCTGAAATTGTAGGAGGGGATCGGGAGTCCCCGGTCTGTTTTTTTGAGAGCTTTGGTGGTGAGGGTGACAAAGCCCCGGTCGCTCCATCGGGTCAAAATCTCTTCGACTTTGGAGCGAAGCTCTTCGTATTCTTCTAGAATGGAGGTGACTTCCGCTTGGGGGGTCGTGGGGGTAAGTCGGGTGCGGGGATTCAGTTCTTCCTTCATCTGCTGAATGGCGGTGTCCACCTCCTGAATGTCCCGATGGAGGGAGCGAATCAAATCCGAATCCAGGAAGGACTGAAGATCCTCATGGTGTTTGGCGAGATCGATGGATGCGGATTCTCCCACGTTGGAGATGCCGATGGCAAAGATCCAGCGTTGCAGATCCAGTTCTTTGGCCTGTTGAATGCCCTCCAGGAGTTTTTGCGCGTTTTTCCGACCGAAGGTGTTGGGGCGCTCGGGGGTACCCAGTTCAAGAGGGGCTACATCGTCCAAGGCCAGGGCAAAGAGGTCGAGAGGATGCGCAATCAGCTTCTTTTCGACCAGCGCATCCGCCACCACGCTGCCGAGTTGGCCGATGTCCAGTCCTTTGCGGGAGGCGAGGTGTTGGAGTCGGCGCGTGTTCTGGGCGGGGCATTGCAAATTTTCACAGCGCCAGGCCACTTCCCCCTCACGTTTGCTTACGGGGCCTCCACATACCGGACAGGCATCGGGTTCGGGGAAGATCAGGGCATCGGAGGGGCGCTTTTCGATCCGAACTTTGACCACAGCCGGGATGATTTCGCCCGCTTTTTCGATGAGTACGGTATCCCCGATTCGCACGTCCTTACGTTGCATTTCATCCCAGTTGTGCAGGGTGGCGCGGCTGACAGTGCTGCCGGACACCCGGACAGGCTCGAGTTCCGCCACCGGGGTGAGTACACCCGTCCGCCCCACCTGGATGGTGATGTCGAGGAGGCGGGTTTCGACCTGCTCGGGTTCGTATTTGTAGGCGATGGCCCAGCGGGGGCTCTTGGCGGTATTGCCGAGTTCCCCGTAGAGGGTACGCTCATTGACTTTGACCACGGCGCCATCCATTTCGAAGGGATAGTGGTTGCGGGCATTGAGGTTTTCCTCGAGGGCGGCCTCCATCGTCGGCAGGTCGGGGCAATCGCGGGTGAGAGGAGGGGTTCGGAATCCCAGTTCGTCCAGGCCGTTGAGAAGCTCGCGGTGGGTGGCGAAGTCGATGCCCCGCATTTCCCCCACGCCATACCAGATCGCGTCCAGCGGACGTTTGGCGACTTCCCTGGTGTCCAGCAGTTTAAGTGAGCCCGCTGCCGCGTTCCGGGGGTTGGCAAACACCGGGAGTCCGGCGGTTTCACGCTGTTGATTGAGCTTCACAAAACCCTTGCGGGTCATGTAGACTTCTCCGCGTACCTCCAAAACTTCCGGGGGATGCGGGGTACGCAGGGTCAGAGGAATGGAGCCGATAGTGCGGATGTTGGCCGTCACATCGTCACCCTCGCGTCCATCTCCGCGGGTGAGGGCCAGCACCAGTTGACCCTGTTCATAGCGCAGGCTCATGGCGACCCCGTCGATTTTGGGTTCAACCAGATACTGAAACGATTGGTTTTTCAACAAGCCTCGTACTCGCTTGTCGAAGGCCCGGATTTCGGCAAGATCGTAGCTGTTGGCCAGCGAAATCATGGGAACGGCATGTTTGACGGTTCGAAAGCCCACCAAAGGACGTCCACCGACTCGCTGGGTGGGGGAGTTCGGAGAGCGGAACTCGGGGTGGGCCTCCTCCAGTTTGGTCAGTTCCTGCAGCAGGGCATCGAAGTCCCGGTCCGAAATTGTCGGTTGCGCCAGTACATAATACCGGTGATTATGCTCATCCAGTTCGGCGCGGAGGGCATCGATACGTTCGGCGACGCTCATACGGTTGTGCACCGCTGTGAAAGCGCATTAATTTTTCTCAACCACGAATCCCGCAAGGTGGGACGAATGAACGCGTATAAATACATGTCATGCACTTATACGCCCCTGAGACGAGTGAAAGAATTTCCTTTCTTTTTTTTGAGTTCCTATTGATTATCTGGGGGGAATAGCGCTAACTTAAGGCATAAAAGTCTGTGGAAGCTGCAAAATAAAATCTCTTTGGATTCGAAAGAGGAGTGCGACCCCTTCGGGTATGCACATCAAGCTAAGAGGTATATACTATTACAGATGAATTACTTACATAAAATGAACTGAATGAGCGTGAGTAAAAGACGGACCGTAGATCCGCATCGATACCCAGCCCCATCCAATGATCGAAGCAACGCCCGGTGGGGTGACCGCGACTCGACAGAAATTTACGGTCGGAAGGTCCGCGTAGCTCACCCTTGCCACTGCAGAGGTGATCTGTGCGGACCGGGCGGATATTGGCTCGGAGCTCGATCACTTACGGAAACAAGAATTTGACCAGGAACTCGCTTA
>JAGYLC010000046.1 GCA_018401235.1 Kiritimatiellia bacterium | reverse complement strand
CTGGGGGGACGCCGTCTTACCTTTCCGTTGATCGCGGGGAGTTTGTTGCTGACGAATCTTTCCACCGAGCAAATGGTGGGATTAAACGGGGACGCGTTTCGGGACGGCTTAAGCGTGATGGTGTGGGAAGTGGTGGCGGTATTAGCGCTGGTGGCGATGGCGTTGTTTTTTCTTCCCCGCTTTCTACGCAGTGGCATCACCACCGTTCCCCAATTTCTGCTGGAACGTTATGGGAAAACTACCCATACTATCTGCAATTTGGTGTTTCTCTCCGCCTACGCCCTGATCCTGCTGCCGATCATTCTCTACACCGGAGCGCAGGGGATGATCGATATTCTGGATGTGCAAAGTTTGCTGGGGCTGGAATCTTCCCGCATGACCTTGATCCTGATCGTGTGGCTGGTGGGGCTGGTCGGCTCGGTGTATGCGCTGTTTGGAGGCTTGCGGTCAGTAGCGGTGTCAGACACCCTGAATGGCGCCGGTTTGCTGGTGGGAGGTATGATGATTACGGTGTTCGGGTTGCGGGCGTTGGGCGGAACCGTGGGGGAGGGGTGGTCGGTGCTGACTGTCGAACACGCGGAGCGAATGAATTCAATTGGCGGACCCGAATCCTCGGTGCCTTTCTTCACCATTTTCACCGGGGTGCTGTTGTTGAATTTCTTTTATTGGACCACCAATCAACAAATCATCCAGCGCACCCTGGGAGCGAGTTCGTTGGCGGAGGGACAAAAAGGCGTGCTGCTCACCGGGGCGCTTAAATTACTGGGCCCGCTTTATCTGGTGATTCCGGGCATGATCGCGTTTGTTCTGTTTATGGGCGAGGATATCCGCCCGGTGGAGGCGTACGGGCGACTGGTGAATCAGGTGCTGCCCACCTCGCTGGCCGGATTCTTCGCGGCGGTGATGATGGGGGCGATTCTCTCTAGTTTCAACTCTGCCCTGAACAGCACCTGCACCCTGTTCAGCTTGGGTGTTTACAAGGATTTACTTCGACCCGATGCGCCGGAGTCCCGGGTGGTGGCCTCTGGGAAGTTGTTTGGCTGGGTTCTCGCCATCACTCGCCATGATTCTGGCACCGCAACTGGCCAAATTCAAGCATCTTCGGATACCTGCAAAATGAACGGAATCTATTTCATTCCCATTTTCGCGGCGGTGCTGGATGGGCATGTTGAATCGACGCCTCCCGCCTCACGGTCGGAAATTTTGCTCTGCGGCCGGGATTGTGATGATTGCGTTGGGGTATTTTATCCCTCCGTTCAATGGCTGGGCCGGATTGATAAAATGAATATCACTTTCTGGGCTTTGTCTTCTGATCCTGGTGGCGGGCATGTTGATCATCGGCAAAGTATGCCGATGGCCGAGCCCCTGGATTCACCACGATTCCAAAGCGGTGAACCTGACCCCTGGAAATTTGCGCCGGTAGTGGGCGGAATTCTGGTGGTGGCGGTGCTCGCCATCTACGCGTATTTCGCCGATTTTTCCGTGTTGCGTTGATGTCGCTCACCCCTGCTCAGAATCTGAGATGTACTTCAAGGAGTCTCATATGGCCGGGCCGTAGGCCCGCGAAGATGTCAGCCCCATCCAAGGAGTGCGCGACGCTGGGTGGGGGTGTTGAATGTGTTAATCCCATTTCTCGGTCTGGAGGACCGCGCAAGATCACCATGGCATCGGTGATCTTCGCGGGCCTACAGCCCGAATGTTGTGAGGGGGTCGCTGTACCCCCACCCAGCATCGCTTCGCTCCTTGGATGGGGCTACTATCGATGCGGGCTTACAGCCCGACAAGTGAATATTTGATCACAATCGTAATCGATTGGACTTCCAGACCTCAGTTTGAGGACGAATTCTACAAAAGTTCATCGCAAATCCAAATGGATGTTCATTGAATAAACCAAAACCCCGGAGCTCGCCTGGGTGAGAAATTCAATACCGGAATTCGCCCGTTCCGCACTCCCCGCTCCATTTCGCCGCCGCCAGCTTCCCGCGTGCGGGAAGCTAACGGCGGCGGGGTGGGGTGGGGGGATTGGGGAGGGGCCCGGTGTCGTGAAGTGAATTTCTCCGCACTCCGAGCGAAGCTCAGAGTTTGGAAGTTAATCATAAACACACATTTGAATCTGCGAGCCCTTGCTGTCAAAATACTAAATAAACTGAGTTCTGGACTTCCACTCAGGCAACGTAGCGGATGCAGGCGCCCTGATCGAGGTGGAGGCGGTTGTACTACCAAAAACAGGATAAAAACTGCTTGATGTCTGTAATAAGGTCGTATATACTATGCATGAAAATTAAAATTTATACATATAGGTGATGCATGCGTACCACGTTGGATTTACCGGAATCGCTGCTTTCTGAAGCAATGACCCTCTCACATCATAAAACCAAAACATCCGTGATTGTCACGGCATTGGAGGCGTATGTCCGTCAGGCGAAAATGGATGAACTCCGAAAGTTCAAAGGAAAGGTGGATGTGGAACTTGACTTGAACCAATTGAGGAAACGTGGGTGAGTGTGCTGGTGGACAGTTCGGTTTGGATTGGGTTTTTTCGTGGAGTTGAGGAGCCGGCACGCACGTTGGATGCATTACTTTCAGAAGACAGGGTTTTGGTGAATGAGTTGATTTTATGCGAACTTGTTCCCGCTCTGCGTTTGCGAAACGAACGTACACTTATTTCGCTTCTCAGGGACGTTCGCAAAATCCCTCTCCGGATTGATTGGAAAAAAGTGGAGTCTCATCAATTTCTATGCATGCGGAACGGGATTAACGGAGTCGGAATCCCCGACTTGATCATCGCACAGAATGCGATGGAAGCGGAGGTGTCTCTTCTCAGCCTGGACAAACATTTCCGGCTCATGGAAACATGCCTGCCTCTTCGATGCCATTCTGTGGAATAGTCGCCGTACCCCTCCGCACCCCGAACAAGTTCGGGGTTTGGTTTATTCGGTGAACATCCATTTGGATTTGCGATGAAAATTTACAAAATTATTCCTCAAACTAAGGTCTGGGGCTGATTTTTTAACTCTTGGAGTTACCTCGGCCGGGTCTCGCGGGTCACTTTCTGCAGGGTGATGCATTCGACGGGGCAGACTTCGACGCAGGCCCCGCAACGGATGCAGGCGTCCTGATCGAGGTGGAGGCGATTGTAATTCCGGGTGGAGGTGCTGGCGATGTAGCCGCTGATGCGGTCCTGAGGGTCGTAGATAAGGTCGCTGACTTTAACGATGCATCCTTCGACCGGGGTTACTTTGAGGCAGCGGTCGCAGTAGATGCAGAGTTCGTTATCGATCTCGAATTTGTAGTGGCAGAGGTAGCAGCGGGAGGCTTCGGTTTTGGCATCCGTCGGCGATAAGCCCGATTCCACTTCGTCGGTGTCTCCCCGCGATTTGGAGGCAATTTCCGGCATGTGCAGGCGGGGCAGGGCGTCCATTTCGCGAATGCGCCCGGTGGTGGGGGCATCTTCGACTATCACGACTTCTTCAAAGCGATCCCGACCCATGAGCGCTCGATCCACCGCGCGGGCGATTTTTTTGCCGTGGCCGATGGCATCGATCAAGGATCCGGGTCCGGTTTGGGCATCCCCGGCCACGAACAGGCCGTCTATGTCTTTCCACCAGGTCGCGCTTTGCTGTCCGGTGCCCAACAGCACGCTATCGGCCGGAAGCTCAAATTCGGATCCCGGAATGGGTTCGGGGCGGGCGCGCCCCTCTTTGGACTCCACCAATTGGGTTTTGACGAAACGCACCGCCCGCAGTTTCCCTGAATCGTCGGCTAGAAATTCAATCGGCGCGGCTAAAAATTCCGCTTCGACCCCTTCGATGCCGAACTGGTGCAGTTCATGATGTCCGATATACATCTCCTGTTTGGAGCGTCGATAGACCATGGTCACGGATTCGGAGCCCAGCCGGCGGGCCATGCGGGCGCAGTCCACGGCGGTAAATCCGCCCCCGATCACCACCACCTGTTTGCCAAGCCCGGGGCGGGCCCCGGCATTGACCGACTTTAAAAATTCCAGTCCATGTTGAACTTGCGGAAGGTCGGTTCCCGGGCAGTCCGTCCAGCGGGGTTCGTGGGTGCCGGCGGCCAATACCACGGCGTCGAAGTCGTTTTGAAGGCCGGCGAGGGCATCGGCATTGATACTGCGGTTACAATGAACCTCAATGCCAAGGGCCAGAATTTGCTTCACTTCCCGACGCACCACGTCGCGGGGGAGTCGGAATTCCGGGATGCCCTGCGCCATGAGGCCGCCGGGCTCGGAATGTTGTTCGTAGACCTCCACCCGATGACCCCACAACGCCAGCTCGCGGGCTACGGTAAGACCGGCGGCTCCACCTCCTATTACCGCCACCCGTTTGTCGGAATCGGGGAACAGTTTCTCCAACAGCACCGGTTCGGTGCGGGTGCTGAAATCATCCGCGGAGCGTTTGGCGAAACAGATGGCGACGGGTTCGCCCAGGCCCTCTCGCCCATGACGGCAGGCCGGTTCACAGGGGCGGGTACAGGTTCGTCCGAGCACAGCGGGAAATACGTTGTCGCGCAGATTGATGCGATAGGCTTCTTCGGGGTTTCCTTGAAAGATGGCTTCCAGGTAGCCGGGGATGTCTGTTCCCGCCGGACAAGCCGTTCGACAGGGGACATTTTTGTCCATCCAGTCGAAGTCCTTGGCGTGGGAGCCTTCCCCATGGGAAATTGAAAGAGCGTATTCGGGAGATTGGGTCATATGCGCGTCGTGATCAAAAAGTCGTTTTTCAGGTCTGTCGATTTAATGAACCACGAATGAACTCTAATAAACACGAATGGGTTAAAAACTGTGTGTGTTACTATATCAGCGGTGATTATTAGTGTTTATTCGTGTGAATTCGTGGTTCAATCTCTCAATGTTATCCGGCATCCTCGTCAGTGTCTTCGGAAGCTTCGGGTTCCCGTTTTTCGATCAGGGGCTCGATTTCCAGTTCGACGAAGCGGGCGAAAATCTCAGGGAAGTGAAGTTGCGACTGCAGCATTTGTGTAAGTTGCGGGGCCAACTCCACTGCGCCCTCCGGGTTTGGAGTTCGATCCGCCAGGTAGCCGATCATCCAGCCGCCAAAGCGGGTTTCCACCGGACCAATCAGGTCGCCCGGCAGTTTGGAGGACACTTCCTCCACCAGTTCCGGGGGGATCATGGGGCGATTCGGATTGAGGTTCCGCAGTTCGAAGGCGGGCGGGGTCACCACGTTGAGGCCGAGGGGTTCGGCGGCTTCTTTGAAGGAGGTCTCGTCGGACATGGCCGCACGGACCGCCTCCCCGATTTCATCGGCTTTATCGGCAATGGCCAAGCGGGTGTGGTGTTGAGTGGCGGCGTTTTTCACCCGGGTTCGTACCTCGTCCAGTTCGGGCAGGCGGGGAGGGTGAATATCCACGAGTTCGAGTACAATAAACCCATCATCCACTTCGATCGGGCCGCCCAGATTTCCGGGGGTCTCCAGTTCCAATTTGAATACTTCCTCCTTGACGGCGGATGCGTTCGCCAGTTCGGGCACTTGGTCCCAGCGCGAGAAAGGACCCGCGGTCTGGATGGTCAGGGCTTCGGCCTCCGCCAGATCCTCCATGGACATTCCGGAGCGACCGCGACGGGGAATCATTCTCACCGCGAAACTCATGGCGGTTTCCTCCGCTTGGTTGCGGACGAGTTCTTCATGCAGGGTTTTCTGAATGTCCGCTTTCACCTCTTCGAAGGGGATGGGCTCCTGAACCGTGACTGACTCATCCTCTTCGTTTTCGGCCGGTTGCTCGACACTGCGTACGTAGGCTTCGGGTTCGGACTGATAGTGGGCCAGAGCCTGTTCGTCGGTTATGGCAGGAACCTGCTCGGTGAAGGACTCCATGTCGACCAAGAGGTAACGAATGCTGCGTTCCTCGGGAAGTTCGAAACGTGCGCGGTTCTCGGCAAAAAAAGCTTCCACCTGTTCGTCGGACACCTCAATGTCTTCGTCGAGGACATCCGGACCGATGGCCGCGAATTCGAGAGTGTAGGAATCGGTTTGGGTGCCCGCCCAGCGATCCACGTCAAAGCTCGGCAGCAGTACGCTGGAGGCGAGGCTGCGCTGCAGTTCCTGGAGAACCAGTTCCTCGCGGATAAAACGGATGTAGTCGTTTTCGGTGATGCGTCCACCCCGCAGACTTTGGCGAAAATTTGTCAACGCCTCTTCATCGATTTGTCCGGATTCCGAGCGGAAGAGCTGGGCGAATTGTTGTCTGGCAAAGGACTCCGGAATGTGGATGCCCATTTTTTTCGCGTAGGCGATCATGGCCAGATGGGTGAAGGTCATGTCCTCCAGGTCATCGGCGGAAAGTTGTTGACGCGATTGGTTGGCCAACATGCGCCGGGTGGTGTCGAAACGAATAAAAGGGACGTCTTTTCCCGCCACCTTGCCCATCGACTGGTCGAGGCGGGCCATGGACTGTTCACCGCTGGAACTGGTGGCAACCCCCAAGCCCACGAACGAGAACACCAGTACTCCGAGGAAAACCAGCCAGAGCAACCGGGATTGAATCAATTTGTGAAAGCGCATAATCATCATAAGCAAACCACCTTGTGTGGGAGAAAACAGTTAAAAATTGAGGAGGTGCATCAAAGCATTTACAAGGCAAAGGGTCAATACGATTCTGTGACCAGCACACCCTCAGCGAATCACAGTGTAGAGCTCGTCCTTGGGAAGAAAAATTGGTATAGTGCCTACTATACAGTTGTCTACAAGTGTAGGGGTTTTGTGCGTACAGACCTCACCTTCCATAAAAGGCGGTGTTGGAGAGCATGAGTCCGAGCAGGAGCAGGGTGATGAGGAGGATGGCCAGGCCGCCGGGGGCGCCGTTGAGTCGGGTTTCGGCTTGCTCCAGTCGCTCTTCCATGCGGGAGATCCAGGCGGAGGAGACGCGGGGGAGGAGGTGGAGCAGGTCGCCGGGGGGGATGTGGAAGGGAAGTTTTGGCTTGAAGAGTGCCCAGAGGCCGATGAGTCCCAAGCCTCCCCAAAGGAAGGGATCCGGGGTGAGTAGGTTTCGGACCTGATAGCCGAGGTCCGGGGTCACGGCGAGGGAGAGGGAGGGAGCGAACAAGGGAAAGAGCAGGGCGGCGGTGATAGAGATTCCCCATGCCAGGGTGCAGGTGTTGAGTTTTGTTTGTTTTTTGGGATCTGGGTGGCTGAGGATCACAAAGCGGAAGAGGAGGGGGAGGGTGAGCAGGGTGCTGACGCCAAAGAGGAGGGCCAAGGGGAGATCGTGGGGAATAGCGGAGTGGTGGAGGAGAGCGTTGATGGTGGGTTTGGTATAGGCCCCGGACAGCAGGGGGATGCCGGCGAAGGAGGCGCAGAGCAGGGCGGTCAGGAGGAGTTTGACTCGCGAGTTGGGCAGGCCCGTGCCGAGGAAGAGCGCGCTTTTATGCAGGGAGTGAAAGGTAGCCAGCACCAGAACCGCGGCGATGGACGCGGGGGCGAGGGCGGGCTCGACCATGGCTGGACCCAGCATCAACATCATCATGCCCATTTTGCCGAGGCTGGAGTAGGCGAGCAGCGCTTTGGGGTGGGTTTGGGTGAGGCCGATGACCAGGGAGCCCATCATACTGATCCCCGCGAGTATGCTTATGCTGTGTCCGAGTACGGGCATGGAAAATTCGCCGAGGGGTACCAGTCGGAGCCAGGCCAGGAGTCCGGCTTTGATCATGCAGCCCGACAGCACCGCGCTGGCGGGCGAGGGGGCGGCGGGATGGGCGAGGGGGAGCCAGAAGTGAAAGGGGAAGAGTCCAGCCTTAAGGGCGAATCCGAAAAAAATCAGGGAAATCTGAAAGCGGGGGTCTGGATCCAGTGCCCACTGGCTGCGAATAGCGGAGAGGGTCGAGGATTCGGCCCAGAGGGTGCCTTTGACCAGGCCGGGAAACACCATGAGTTCGCCCAGCACCACCAAGGCCAGATAGATGCGTCCGGCCCGCAGCGCCTCGGGGGTACCGGAGTGGACTACCAGTCCCCAGGAAGCGAAGCTCATGATCGCAAAACCGGTGTAGAAGGTGACCGCATCCGCCGCCGTGGGCAGCAGCAGGTTGCCGGACATGGCGATGAGAAAAGGAATCGCGAAGGGACCTTTGCGGGGATGGTCCTTGAAATAGGAAATGGAATAGAGTCCGGCCATCATCCAGCCGAATGCGGTGAAGATCTGGAAAATCCGTCCGGTCGTATCCAGGGTCCAGGAGGATTCCATCAGGGTGCGGGCGAGAGTGATGGTCGCACCCTCCGGCACCCAAAATCCTGCCAGCAGGGCCGGGAGGGCGGCGAGGGGCAGCAGATGCAGTTGATGACGCCTAAGTTGCGGTATGGCGGGGAGGGCGGCGAGCAGCAACGGGAAGAGGGCGGAAAAGGGAAGCAGCCAGGCGGGCGCGTTCATCAGGGCGTTCCTCCCGGGCTGATAAAGGTGGTGAAGGGGATGGGGGCACCGATGCGGAGCAGGGCTTCCGGCAGGGTGATGAAAAGCACCGGCACCAGGGTGGCCAGGGCCAGGAGCATAGCCGGAGCCAGCATCCAGATGGATTGGGAACGGGTGAGAGGGAGAATGCCTGCTTCTTCGCCGCGGGACGGGCCGGAGGGTTGCAGAAGCAGTTCGAAGACGCGGAAGAGGTAGGCGGCGGCCAGGAGTCCACCTCCGAGCATGACCACCGCCAGTCCCCACTGTTGGGTGTAGAAGGAGGCTTTGAGCATCATCCATTTGCCGATGAATCCGGTGGAGGGCGGCAGGCCCATGAGGTTGATGGAGGCCACCGCGAGCACCATGACCGCCACCGGGTGACGGCGGGCGCTTCCTTTGAGGGTGAGGAGCCGGTCACTGCCTTCGGCTTTCTGCAGGTAGCCGGCGGCCATAAAGGCGGCTCCTTTGGCCAGCCCGTGGGAAATGGCGAGATAGACCGCGCCCGTCCAGACCAATCCCTGACCGGGAGCGTCGTGAAAGGTGAGGGCGAACACCAGAAAGAGGTAGCCGATCTGGCTGACGGTGGAGTAGGCGAGGACGCGTTTGAGTCGGTGTTGGCGGAGGGCCAGCACACCTCCCCAGACGATGCCCGCCGCTCCCAGTCCGCCCAGTAGCCCGGGCAGCAGGAAGGGGGCGAGACGGTGCAGGCCGGCAAACCAAATGCGGGTTAACATCACGAAGGCCACCGTGACCACCAGTCCGGACAGCACCGCGCTGACCGGTGCGGTGGCGTCGGCGTGGGCTTTGGGCAACCAAAAGTGCAGGGGGAACAAGGCCGCTTTGATGAGGAGGCCGGCGGTCATCAGGGCCATGCCCAGGTTGATCATGGGTCCGGGTTCCAGTTGATCGCTCATGAGCTGCAGATCCAGGGTTCCGACGACATTGTACACCATGCCCACTCCGAGCAGGTAGACGAGTCCGGCGATCAGGGCCTGCATTTGATACTGAAGCGCGGCCCGGGTGGCGCCGGGGGTGCCCGCGATGAGGATCAGCCCCACCCCCGAAATGCTGATAAGTTCGAGGGTGACATAGATGTTGAAGAGGTCCTGCGAAAGAAAAAGAGAGTTAATTCCGCCCCAGGTTACGAACCAGAGCGGCCAAAACAGATCGTTGCGGGTACGGGATCCATCAGGGGAAGGCGGATAATAGGCGGCGGCGTAAAAACTGATCCCGAGCCCCATAATGGCGGAGAAGATCAGAAACAGACAGGCCATTCCATCCAGATACAAATCAATTCCGAGGGGAGCGACCCAGCCGCCGGGAGATTGATGGATGGGACCGGCCTGCCAGATCCATTGGGTGCAGGGGACAATCGTGGCCGCGCAGAACATGGCCCCGTGTCGCCCGGCCCGGGGCAGCCAGTCGGAGGGGAAAAGGAGCATGAGAACGCCAAAGGCCAGTGGCAAAATAATCGGCAGCGTGAGCAACCAGGGGTGTGCGATCACGAGGGATCCTCCTGGTTGTCGGGTTTTTCCAGATCATGGAGGTGACCGAGCAGGGCCAGCATCAGGGCGGTGGCACTGACGGCCACCACGATGCCGGTGAGGACCATACCCTGGGGCACCGGGTCGGGCGGACCTTCCGGGGCGCGCCGGGCGAGGGCGACCAGCACCAGAAACACCCCGCTGCCAAATATGTTGGAGGCCACGATCTTGCGAAAAAAGTGTTCTTCGACCAGAACGCTGCGCAATCCAATTACACTGATCCAGATGCCGGCGAGGGCGTATAGCAAGGCGGGAGGCGGCATCAGGAGGCCCTCTTCGGATCTTCATGCAGCCAGCCGGCACAGCCCGCGAACATGATGGTGAGCGAAATGCCGATGCTGAGGGTGCAGGCGATTTCGATGAGGAGAATCCAATTTTTCGCCTGATCCGGCGGATAGGCGAGCAAATTGCCGTACTGCCACATCCAGGCAGCGGCCGCCAGAAACAGGGAGAACCCCAGGGTGAGTCCCCAGCGGACCACCCGTCGTTTCAGTCGCAGAGGCCAGGGGCTGGGACCCAGCAGGGTGAGCGCGCCCAGTCCGGAGAGCAGGGCACCCGCCTGAAAGGCTCCCCCCGGAGCCCGTCCGCCCACCCAGACCATGTAGGGGACCACCAACCAGAAGATTGGGGTCATGATGCGCATATAAAAACGGAAGATGGGTCCCGGAGGTTTCACCGGGGTTCCCGAGGCGGGGCCGGAAAGGGTATAGACACTGAGGGCGGCGACCAACAGCACGCCGATTTCCAGCAGGGTGTCGATGCTCCGGTAGTTGAGAATCACCGCGGTTACCGGATTTTGCGTGCCGCTTTCCTTCAAATGGGCATAGGCCAGATCGGTGAGCCCGGCGGGACTGTCCCAGGTGTGCATCACCACCAGACTGAGCACTACTCCCAGCAAAGCACAGCCTATAGTGACGGGATATCGTAGCCAGGCGGATACGGCGGAGGGGAAAGGTTTTCCGAAGCCGGTGCGGCGCAGCGCCGCCAGCAGCAGGGCTCCGGTGACGCCCGAGCCGATGGCGGCTTCGGTCAGGGCCAGGTCGGTGGCGTCTACCCGCAGCCAGGAAAGCGCCAGCAGCAATCCGAAGATCATGAGCTGCACCACCGCTTCGCCGGGAGTTCGCTGACGCAGGGTAATGATCGCGAGCACGACCAATGAGAACGCCAGCACGGCATCAAAGACCAGGCCCGTCGTCATACTTCCCCCTCCCGCGCGAGAAATTTGCGGCGGATTCGTTGGGCCAGCAGAAACCCTCCGGTGGCGGAGGAGAGGAGGGTGACCGCCCAGATCAAAAACAGTTTTCCGATGACCAGCGGGTCGTCCTGCTGATACATGGCCCCGAGGATCACACAGCCCAGGGCGAGATTGTCGGCTTTGGCCAGGGCATGCATTCGACACAGGGTGTCCGGAAAGCGCAACAGCCCCACCGCCGAGGCGAAAAAGAAAAACAGCCCCAGACAGATGAGCAGAATAGACAGCAGGTCGAGAATGATCATCATGCGGGCGGTTCCGAGGACGGGGCGGGATCCTCGCCGGGATCCACATCGCCCGCCCCGGGGAGAATTCGGGTGAAGGTGATAACGGTTACCGCGGCCAGCATCGCCATAATCAGGGCCACATCCAGAAAACCGGTGCGTCCCTCCTCCAGTGAGAGCAGGATCACCACGGCGGTACCCACGGTGCCGAAGGATTGAATACCGAGGAGGCGGTCCTCGGCGGTGGGGCCGCGGCAGACCCGGATAAAAGCCAACAACAGCGTACAAAGAATGGCCAGAGACGCCAGTTGAAAAAAATTGACCGGAATCACATCATCTCCTCCGGAAGGTCCAGACCAAAGAGTTTGCCCACCCGGGATTCGAGGATGGCAAGTTCTTCGAGGATCATGGGGTGACCGGAGAGCAGATGCACCTTGTGGACCCCGTCGACCAGAGACCAACTGAGGGTGCCGGGAAGGAGGCTGATCATATTGGCAAACAGCGCCCGGGGGCTGCCCGGGGGCAAACGGGCGGGATAGGTGCAAAATCCGGGATTGATCTCACGCTCGGGATGGAGGGCGCGCTTGGCCACGTCCAGACCGGTGAGAACAGACTGCGACAGAAAATACACCAGAAAGGCCGGCAGAGCCCGGAAGCGGATCCGATAGTTGGATTCAGCCTGGGTTAGACTGAACCAGGTGAACAGCCCGGCGGCGGGAATCCCCAGAATCCAGCTGGAGGGGTCATATCCCGTGCAGATTTTCCATAGCACCAGGGCAAAAACAAAGATTCCCACCGCCTGGAGTCCCCCTTTCCTGGGAGGGGTGCCTGGTGGATTTGTGTGGTGTATGATCTCTTGCATGGGAGATTCATTAAGCATGTTTTCGCGCAATCTTCAATCCCAAGCGACCCGGGACTTCCGCTCTGCTTTTGCACGGAGGTTCCCTCGCAGACCGACCATTGCCCACTAGCTACTCCCCCACTTCCTCTTCTTGTTTGAGGGGTTCGATGGAAATGTAACTTCCGTTGGGAATGGTTCTGAACACGCCTTTGCGGATTTCGATTTGGAGATCCCCGTTTGGATGGCGGCGTTCGAGGACCCCGGTGATCACATCGTCGCGCCCCGCGCCGATGCGTACCAGCACATTGGGAATGAATTGGCGTTCCAGACTTTCGTCCAAGGCGGTGACTTGATCCATGGTGATGAAAAAGCGCTTGGTTTCAAATTCATAGCCCTCCCGGATCAGTTGCAGGGTGTGGGAGCCTTGTGAGAGCATGTCGATGAGCAGGGGTCGGGAGACCACATCGCTGGCGTCGCTTCCCGGTTGGGTGGTTCCCATGAATTCCCCGTTGATGTTGACGTTGACGCCGGCGGGGCGGGTGACGATTTGCAGGGTACCACTGTTACGTTCGAGTTGGAATTCCTCCACCAACTGTTGGCCGCGGCTGATGTCCACGGTGCGGGATTGTTCGGCATGGCCGCGACTGGTCACCCGGATGGAATGGCTTCCGGGGGAGATTTCCTCGATTTCCACCGGGGCTTCGCCTTCGAATTCACCGTTGATGTATACGCGTGAGTCCCGGGGAACGGCGACCACCCGCAATCCGCCGGGGATTGGGACCATTTCCGCATCCACCCTGGAGGTGTCTGCGGCTTGAATGACCACGGTCCGGCGATAGGGCCTGTAGCCTGGTAATTGCAGAGAGACATCCCGCTGTCCCTGTCCGATCCGTTCGATCGACAGGGGCGTGACCCCCTCATCTCTGCCATCCACAAATACGGTGGCGCCCGGAGGGGTGGACTGTACGACCAGGGTGCCGGAGTTTGAAATCATGTCCACATTGACTGCCCGGGGAACGCGGTCCTCCACCCTGAATTCAATCTCCCGGTCGTCATAGCCGCTCAAGGTCAATCGGGCGCGGTGGGTGCCGCGGCGCAGGTCGTGCAGAACCAGGGGAGTGGTTCCGGCCGCGACCTCGCCCAGACTGACATTGGCGCCACTTGGAATCGAATTGAGTACGATCAACCCTCTGACCGGACGAAGATCCAGTTCCAGGACCCGTCGTTCTCCGGTGGCCAGGGTGAGGGAGCGCCATTCAGTCTGGTAGCCTTCTTTGCGAAGGGTCACCAACACATCCCCGGTGGGAATGAATGAGTTTTGCAGCGGCGTGGTGCCCAGGGTCTCGCCATTGACTTCCACCACCGCGTCCGAGGGTTGCGTCATCACAAACAATTCACCGGTGGGACCCTGATCCCTCTGGGAGCAGGCGGTGGAGGCAAGCAAGAGAAGTACAATTATGAGAGAGTTGAAAGTGCGGGTCATCGGTTCAGCTCCTGTTCGATACGAACCAGATTGTTGTAGGCGTTTTTGTAAAGGGGTTCGCTTTGGTCGGGGTAGGTGGCCAGGATACGTCGAAACAACTCGGCTGCTCTGGCAAGTTCGCCAACCTGATAAGCCCTCACGGCCTCGAATTCAAGTTGGTTTGCCTTTTCCAGTAAGACACGAAGCCACTCTTCACGCAGGCGGACGGCCTCCCGGTAGTAGTCGGGTTTGGGTTCGATGGTTTCCAACAGGAAGATGACATCCCGAAGTTTCTGGGTGGCATCCCAGAGATTAGCGTTTTTCACGTCCCGTTCCTCGTAGAGTTTCAAGGCGTTTTCCCAGGACTCGTCCGCCCGCTTCCTCAGTTCCTCCGGGGGGATCTGGATGTTGACCAAGCCCAGTTCATTGTTGGCGAAGGCTTCCAGCAGTTCGCGGATCCGTTTGAAGACCCCGGGTTCAAGTTGGTTGGCCACCCGCACGGTTTTCGCGTCTCTGCCATAAATCATGGTAAGTCGATAGCTTTCATGGGTTCCCACCGGGAGCCCTTCGTATTCGTCCTGCAGGGCGAGAAACCTATCCCGATAGCCGATGATCTGGTTCTGGAAAAATTCTATGCGTTCGGGGTCGATGTTTTCGGTGCGGGTGATGCTGCGTTGTTGGCGGAGATCGTGTACCTGCGCGGCCACTTCGCCTGACTCGTTCAATGCGAGGGCATAGCGGAAGATATTTCCGTTGCCCGCCATGACCTTCTCGTAGACCACTCGAAGGCTGTCGTCCTGTTCCTGAACCCCTCCGCCTTGAGAACTGCTGTTCATCACCACCATGAGACCGATACCGAAAACCACCACCATGGTGATCAAGGTGACCAGGAGCAGGGAGAGCGTGGAGCGCTTCCGATTCTGTTGGATTCTCTCTTCGCTCTGATCCCGGCGGCCCAGTCCGAGATCAACATCCATGGAGGTAGGGGGAGGGGGGGCGGACAGGGAGGCGGTTTCTTTGCCGTCTCCTTCCATATTAAAAAGGATGGGGGCGGGCTCGGGTTCGGATGCGGATACCTTATTTCCAGCGGGGGAGGCTGTGGGACGATTCTCATGCAGACCGTCATTAATCACTTTGATCAGAGATTCTCCGATGAGGACCTCGTCTCCAAACCGGAGGGCCTGATCCGAGACCGGTTCGTTGTTCACCAGGGTTTCGTTGGTGCTGCCCAGGTCCATAATGTGCAGGAATTCGTCCCGGAAATACATGCGGCACTGAAAGCGGGAC
>JAGYLC010000045.1 GCA_018401235.1 Kiritimatiellia bacterium | reverse complement strand
AGCGGGCCCGTCTTCCCCATGCCCGAAACCTGGCGTCGGAGGGGAGTTGCGGCTGTCTGCGTCGAATGCGCCCGGAGGCGGACGCGTCCCGGGCCTTGCTGGCGGAGATGTGCGGATTGTCCTCCGAACAGGCCCGAACGCTGCGCTGGGGGCCCATGGCGGCGGCCGCGCTGGGGGTGCCCCTGGACGGGGAGCGGGTGTACTTGCTGGGCGAATTCATTTCGGTGGACGAGCGGAATCAACAGGGGCCGGTGGCGCCATCGAGTCCGGAGGAACAGGAACAGGTGCTGCGCGATCTGGAAAAGGCGCTTTCGGAGGTGGACGGGAGGGAGGTTCGCCTGCACGGATTGACCCGGGGGCATTTCGTGATGGAGCTGTCGGGAGGACGGAGTTCGTACCCGGTTTCCCGGGTGGAATTCGAGCACAGCGGTTTTTTGAAGCGGGTGCCCGTCCGCTTGCGGAAGCTGTTGGAGGCGGCGGAAGCCTGTTTGGCGGCACATCCGGTCAATCAGATTCGGCTGGATCTGGGAGAGGCGCCTTTGGACGGTTTTTGGTGCTGGAGCGGGGGGCGGGAGGTGCCGATACCCGATTCGCCTCCGTTTTCGCAAGTCCTTATGAGCCCGGAGCGCCTGGTGGCCGGAATGGCCGCGCAGTGGAACCGGACGTTCATGCCGATGCCGGATCCCTACGGTCTCAACCAGCCGGACGCGGGCTTTGACGTGGAAAACATGCTGCGTTTACTGGAGAAACACGACGAAGTGGTGATCTGGATTCCGGCCCCGTTCTCGGGAACCCGCTTTGAAGGACCTGAAGAAAAGGTTCGACGTTTGGATGCAATCGACTATTACATCACCGGACCCGTTCAGGCGATTCTGGAGGAAATGGACTCCTCCCGGTTGCTTTTGCTGGCCGCCGGTGTGCGTCATCGGGGCCGCCCCGAGCGGGGAGCCGCACCGTTTGTGTTGTGGGGGGAGGGCGTTTCCGCCGACTCCCGCACGGCCTGGACCGAAACGGACGGCCTGGAGGGCTCGCTGGGCTCTCCTTCTTTTCACAATCTACTGGAACTCTTCAGGAGCACGATATGACAAAACCTTTATTCGTACAGAAATATGGCGGCAGTTCGGTGGCGGACACCGATTGCCTTCGCCGGGTCGCGTCCCGGGTGGCCTCGGACGTTCGCGACGGCCGCAATGTGGTGGTGGTGGTGAGCGCCATGGGCAAAACCACGGACCGGCTGATTGCGATGGCCCGCGAGGTGCATGCCAATCCCAACGACCGCGAATACGATCAATTGCTGTCCACCGGCGAGCAGATTACCATCAGCCTGCTGAGCATGGCCCTGCATCATCAGGGCATCGACGCGGTGTCGATGACCGGCGCCCAGGCGGGAATCCGGACCGACGCGTCGCACACCAAAGCCAAAATCATTGCGATCGATCCCAAGCGGGTTCAGGAAAATCTGGACCGGGACCGGGTGGTGATCGTGGCCGGATTCCAGGGCGTGAATCCGGATATGGACGTGGCCACCCTGGGGCGCGGCGGCTCGGATTTGACCGCGGTGGCGATGGCGGCGGCGCTGAAGGCCGACCGCTGTCAGATTTTCACCGACGTGGACGGCGTGTACACCGCAGATCCGCGGGTGGTGCCGAACGCGCGCAAACTGGATGTGATCACCTTCGACGAAATGCTGGAATTCGCGTCGATGGGCGCGAAGGTATTGCAATCGAGATCGGTTGAATTTGCAAAAAAATTCGGTGTGGAACTGGAAGTTCTCACCAGCTTTGAAACGAAACCCGGAACCCTAGTAAACGAGGCGGAACAAATGGAAGATGTATTGGTGCGCGGCGTAACCGCGGATAAAAATCAGGCGAAAGTAACCCTGCGCGGAGTGGACGACACCCCCGGGGTGGCGGCACGGTTGTTCACCGCGGTGGCGGAGGCGGGCGTGAATGTGGACGTGATCGTGCAGAATATCAGTCTGGAGGGCCACACCGACATTTCGTTCACGGTGCCGCGCGAGGATGTGGACAAGGTGCAAATTTGCCTGAAAAAAATCGAAGGCGTCAACTTCCGCGAAGAATTGTACGACGGCAGTATCGCCAAGGTCAGTCTGGTGGGCGTGGGCATGCGGAGTCACACCGGGGTGGCCTCGAAGGTGTTCTCCACCCTGGCGGATCTGAAGGTGAACATTCAGATGATTTCGACCTCGGAAATCCGGGTGTCGGTGGTGATTGACGAGAAGCTTGCGGACGAAGCCACCCGCGCCCTGCACGCCGCCTTCGATTTGGACCAGGGTCCGGAACCGGCATGACCTCCCCGATTTGTTTGTACGACACCACCCTGCGCGACGGCGCGCAGGGGAAGGGAATCTCGTTTTCGCCCGCGGGCAAGCTGCGGGTGGCCTCTTTGCTGGACGCCTTCGGAATCGATTTGATCGAGGGCGGGTACGCGGCGAGCAATCCCAAGGATGTGGCTTTCTTCGAGGATGTGAAGGCCCTGGAACTCCGCCACGCCCGCATCGCGGCGTTCGGGAGTACCCGTCGTGCAAAGACAAGCCCCTCTGAAGACGCGGGCTGCAAGGCCCTGATTCAGGCGGACACCCCGGTGTGCACCATTTTCGGCAAGTCCTGGATTCTGCATGTGGAGCAGGTGCTGCGGACCACCCGCGAGGAAAATCTGGCCATGATCGCGGATACCGTGGACTGGCTGCGTCAGCAGGACCACGAAGTGGTGTACGACGCGGAACATTTTTTCGACGGCTACCGGGACGATCCCGAATACGCCCTGTCGACCCTGGCGGCGGCCCGCGATGCCGGCGCCTCGGTGCTGGTGCTCTGTGACACCAATGGCGGGGTGCTGCCGCACGAGGTTTTCCGGATTACGGAAGAAGTGAAGGCGGCTCTGGATTTCCCGGTGGGGATTCATGCCCACAACGACGGCGGCTGCGGGGTGGCCAACACCCTGGAGGCGGTCCGCGCGGGGGCGGAGCATGTTCAGGGAACCATCAACGGTTACGGGGAGCGTTGCGGCAACGCGGATCTGGTGCCGGTGATGGCCAATCTGTCCTTCAAACAGAAGGCGACCTTTGCTGCGGAGTTGCAGATGAGCCGCCTGACCGAGCTGTCGCGCAGCATCGACGAAATCGCCAATCAGCGCTCCAATCCCAAGCTTCCGTATGTAGGCGAGCACGCCTTCGCCCACAAGGCGGGCATGCACGTGGACGGGGTTCGCAAACTGGCCAGCAGCTTTGAGCATATTCCCCCGGAGTCGGTGGGGAACGGCCGTCATATTCTGATATCCGAACTGTCGGGCACCAGTAACGTGCTCATGAAAATCCTGGAAATGGGGGTGCAGGTGGACAAAACCTCCCCCGAAGTCCGCGAGGTGCTGAAAGAGTTGGAGCGGCTGGAGAAAGACGGCTACGAATTCGAAGGCGCGGACGCCTCCTTTTATATGCTGGTGCAGAAGGTGCTTAAAAATCACCGCTCCTTCTTCGAAGTGATTGGTTATCGGGTGATCAATGAATATCGGGCCGGCGAACAGGACCATCTGGCCGAGGCCTCGGTGAAAATTTTGGTGGACGGGGAAACCGAATACACGGTGGCGGAAGGGGACGGTCCGGTGGCGGCCCTGGACAAGGCCCTGCGCAAGGCGCTCTCCCGCTTTTTCCCCATCATTGCGGAAGTGAAACTGACCGACTTCCGGGTGCGCATCCTCGATCCGGAAAGCTCCACCCAGGCGCAGACCCGGGTGTTGATCGAATCCACCGACGGCCAACGCACCTGGAGCACGATCGGGGTTTCTGAAAACCTGATCGACGCCTCCTGGGAGGCACTGGTGGAAAGTGTGGAATATAAATTGTTTTTAGAAGAATCTCTTTCTTACAAGTAGTACTCTCATGGAAAAGAAATACGATCCCAACCCCGTTGAACAGAAATGGTATGCCCGCTGGGAGGAGGCGAACTGCTTCGCCGCCGATCCTCACGCCGAAGGCGAACCCTACAGCATCGTGATTCCGCCGCCGAACGTGACGGGACGTTTGCATATCGGGCACGCACTGAACAATTCGATTCAGGATATTCTCATTCGCTGGAAGCGCATGTGCGGGTATAACGCGGTGTGGATTCCGGGCACGGACCATGCGGGCATCGCCACCCAGAGCGTGGTGGAACGTCAATTGCGCGAGGAAGGCCAGACCCGTCGGGAGATGGGGCGGGAAGCTTTCGTGGACCGGGTGTGGCAGTGGAAGGAGGAATACGGGAACACTATCATCAAGCAGCTCCGCAGCATGGGCTGTTCCTGCGACTGGTCGCGGGAGCGCTTCACCATGGACGACGGATTGAGCGAGGCGGTGAAGGAAGTGTTTATCCAGTTGTACGAGCGGGATTTGATTTATCAGGGCAACTATATCATCAACTGGAGTCCCGCCCTGCAGACCGCGCTGTCGGACGATGAAGTTGAATACGAGGAAGTGAAGGGGAACCTCTATCATATCCGCTATCCGGTGGAGGGAGGCGGCAAAGACGACTACATCGTGGTGGCCACCACCCGTCCCGAGACCCTGATGGGCGACGTGGCGGTGGCGGTGAATCCGCGTGACAAGCGCTACAGTAAACTCAAAGGCAAAAAGGTGATTCTGCCGGTGATCGGCCGCGAACTGGCGGTGATCGAGGATGACTATGTGGACCCGGAATTCGGTACCGGGATTGTGAAAATAACCCCGGCCCACGATCCCAACGACTTCGAGATGGGCAACCGTCACAACCTGACCCCGATCAACGTGATGCATCCGGACGGCACTATGAATGAGAACGCCGGGCCCTACGAGGGCATGGACCGCTTCGAGTGCCGGAAAAAACTGTTGGCGGATTTGGATGAGCAGGGGTTGATGGAGAAAATCGAGGAGCATGTGCATCAGGTGGGGCATTGCTACCGCAGCAAATGCGTTATCGAGCCGCGTTTGTCTCTGCAGTGGTTCGTGAAAATGGAACCGCTGGCCAAAAAGGCCAAGCAGGCGGTGGAAGAGGGCAAAGTTAAATTTGTGCCGGAACGCTGGAACAAAGTGTACATGAACTGGATGGACAACATTCGGGACTGGTGCATTTCGCGTCAGTTGTGGTGGGGTCACCGGATTCCCATCTATTATTGCGACAGCACCGGGGAAGTGTGGGCATCGCGTGACACCCCGACCGCCTCGCCCAGCGGGGCCACCGACATCCGGCAGGACGAGGATGTGATGGACACCTGGTTTTCCTCCTGGCTGTGGCCGTTTTCGGTTCACGGCTGGCCGGAGCAGACCGACGCGCTGAAGACCTGGTATCCCTCCGCCACCCTGGTGACCGCGCCGGATATCATCTTTTTCTGGGTGGCCCGCATGGTGATGGCCGGAACCCTGTTTATGGACGAGGTGCCCTTCGACACCGTGTATCTGCACGGGGTGGTGCGCGACAAAGAGGGGCGCAAACAGAGCAAGAGCATGGGGAATTCCATTGATCCCCTGGCGGTGATCGACGAATTCAGTGCCGATGCCCTCCGCTTCAGCTTGATTACCCTCAACGCCACCGGGCAGGACGTGCGCATTGGCGAAAACGATTTTGAGATGGGACGGAATTACTGCACCAAAATCTGGAACGCGGCCCGCTTCCTGCAGATGCAGGGCGAGGCGGTCGGCGATATCGACCCGGAACTGCTCAGCACGGACGACCGGCATTTGCTGACCCGGCTGCATCGGACCATTCGCAAAGTGAACGAACATCTGGAGAACTACCGCTTCAATGATTATTCGCACGAACTCTACAGTTTCATCCGGGGTGATTACTGTGACTGGTATGTGGAATACGCCAAAGAACCGCTGAACAGCGATGATGACGCCCGCAAGGCGCATACTCTGGCGGTCATGCACCACGCCTTCAAATCGGCCATCGCGCTGTTGCATCCCCTGATGCCCTTTATCACCGAAGAATTATGGGAGGCGATGGGCTATCGCGGGGAAGGCGATTTCCTGATGAAATCCGCGTGGCCGGCGACCTTTGACAAGGACACCCGCAGCCTGTGGAAACTGACCGATGAAAACATGAAGTACGTGGACGCCAAGCGGGATCTCATCCGGGTGGCGCGTCAGTTGCGGGCCGATTACAACATCAAACCTTCACAGGACATCGAGTTCAAGGTTCGCCCAGCCAACAAGGGCTTGGGGGCGCTGTTGCTTACCGAACTGCAATCCATCAATCGATTGGTGCGGGGACAGGTGAGTGTTGATGCGGACTACAAACCCGCAGGCGCGGTTCCCGGACTGGTCAGCAAAGCCGGCAATGTCTTCATGCCCGCCGATGATTTAATTGATGTGGAGGCGGAAGTGGAGCGACTGGACAAGCAACTCACCGAGTTGAAAGGCCACATCGACCGCAGTCACGCTCGGCTCTCCAATCACGCCTTCATCAGCAAAGCCCCCGAGGACGTGGTCGCCCAGCACCGCGCCCAGCAGCAGGAATTGATAGAAAAAGCGGATAAAATCCGCGCCCTGCTCAAGAGTTTGAAGGGGAAAGGATAGAAGATAGGAGATAGGAGATAGAAGTTTGGAGAAGGGAAGAAAGTGAGACAGTCAGGAATGGCTATCTCACTCTCTTTCTGGCTCTGGGATTCTTCCCCGAGGATCGGATGCGCTACGAAAGCGGAAACCGAACCTTGGGTGCGTGACCAAAATCGTCCAGATAGAAAAACAGCATGCTGAGTGTCAGACCTCAGTTTAACCGTAATTTGAATGAATGTTGTCCCAAGTTCAAATGCATAAAGCTCACGGTGGCTTCAGCCGCTGTGCGCAACGATTCAAACCCAGAAGCTCTGACAAACTTCCCCACGCTCTCCTGTTCCCCTCCTCACGGCAGCGCAGCCGCCGTGAGGGAGGGGAACAGGAGAGCGTGGGGCGGCAGGGGCCAAGCCGTTACCGACACTTGAATCGTTCCGTTCAGTGGCTGAAGCCACCGACCGGTTTAAAACGCATTTGTATCTGCGAATGAAAATCCAGATATCATCTCTTAAACTGAGGTCTGGAGTGTGGAGCGATTGGGCAAGCAACTCACGGAGGTAAAAAGGACAGATCGACTGTAGTCATGCGCGGCTCACCCACGCTCTTCATCCAAGTTCATCTTGATCATGTCGATGAGGTCTTGGGAGTCGAAGGGTTTTTGCAGGTAGAGGGTGGAGGGGAGGCTGTTGGCGGTGGCGATGCCGGGGTGGGTGACGTGGAAGCTGGAAATGAGGATCACGGGCAGGTCAGCATCTTGCTCATAGAGCCAACTGCGAACTTCCGCTCCGCGTTGATCGGGTAAATGATATTTCAGCAGCACCATATCCGGGGGGCGGGGCGAGAGGGCGAACTGACCGCGGATGTCAGCGGCGCTGGTGAAGCGGGTGCAGATGAGACGGGTGGTGGACAACATTCGCACCAGGGTTTCGTACTCCTGGTCGTCATCCTCCACAATCCAGATTTGGTGGAGGCCGGAGGAGGGTTCCGTTGCCGCATCGGAGGGGGCGTCGCCCAGACGGAGAAAGAGTTCAATTCGGGTGACCACGCCTTCGTCTCTACGGATTTTCAATTCGGCATCCAGTTGAGTGGCCAGCGAAAGCCAGTCCGCGAATTCTTCGGCAGCCAAATTGTGTTCCGACACCAACTGTCGTTCGACATCAGGTGTTACTCCGGCAAAGGTTTCCAGACCCCCTCCGTCCCGGATCTCGATATGCAGGCGTTTTTCGGGGCCTAGGCCATCGATTCGGGTACTCACCCCCATGATGGCCCGGCCTTCCGGGAGTCCGTCGGCGATACTGGCCATCAAGGTGAAGAGCAGATGCTGGAGTCGGTGGGGATTGGTGTGGAGTTGGTCCTGCTCGGCTTCGAGTTTGAGGTTGATGCGCAGGGCGGGTTCCAGTCGGCCCAGATGATCCGCCCAGCGCTTCAGTTCTTCGTGGATGGAGATGATTTCGAGGTTTGCGAGGGTGTCCGCGCTTCTGCGTTGAATCAAATCCACCAGATGACGTCCGCGGGTGGTGGCAAGCTGAATGCGCTTGTGTCCGAAAAGAGATATTTCTTTTGGATCCCGCAGTTCCCGTTGTATAGTGGAAAAGAGGAGATCGAGGTGTTGAGCGAATCCAGGTTGCAGCAGGTCAAGCCCGGCGGTGGAGCTTTGGGTGCTTCCCCCGGTTGATGTTGCAGGGGAGGGGGACTGCAACAGGGATTGGATGAGATCAGCCGTCTGCTGCTGGTGGCGAACCAGAGCGTCCACATGCGCGGGGGTGTAGAGACTGCACTGCTCCAATTCGGGGGGCAATTCTTTCAAAGAAGTGTCACACAGTTTGGCCAAGGTTTGCTTTTCGCTGGCGGTCCAGGCGTTCACTTTAATGGGGCCGGAGATGATAGCGTGGACCACCTTTCCATACACTCGGACCGGGGTGGCCAAAATCAACACTCCGAACGCCCGGAAAATATGCTCGGTGTCTCTGCATCTGGACACGCGCCGAAGAATATCCACCTCCATGCGCAGTGCTTCTTTTTGGGCCCGCGGGGTTTTCTGGAACGCGGCGATCAGTGCCGAGTCCAGGAGCGGGTCCACTGGCTGGTTTACGGCTTCCAGTATCCGTTTTGGGTCAGGATCTTTCAGGGTGGATAGATGGGAAAAGACCTTGTCCTTGAGGGCATTACGTTGTTGGGTCAGGTTTTGGATGGAGTCAAGGTTCACAAGGATTCCTCAGGGATTGCGCCGATTCAGAACTTCCTGTACGGCCCTTTCCTGAGCCCAGGTGTTTCGTTCTCCCCGATCCACGCGCATGCGGGATTCTCTGGACAATTGGCGATAGTGTACACTCCGCAGACCGATGTTGCTTTCCAGGATCACCTCCTGGGTCTCAAAACGGCTAATACGTCCGCTTACGGTTCGGTTGTCCGCAAGCGTTAGCTCCACCATGTCTCCGGTTTTCGCCATCGGGAAACGTTCATCCAAATCACGGATATATCCTTCCGCAAGCTGATCCCGCAATTCCAAGGTAGTGAGGGGGCGGGGTTCCGGTATAAGCTCCTGCTCAACTTCCGGTTCCGGTTCTGGCTCCGGTTCATACACAGGCTCGGGTTCTGGCTCGGGGTCAACCGGCAACTCCTTTTCTTCCTCAAAGAGCGGGAGGGAAGGGGGGGGCGGCGGGACCGGGGTTGGTAATGGATCGGTAACCAGCGAGGAGGGGGGCGCGGGGCTTGGCTGAACGGCTTCCCGGGGTTGGGGACGGTGGACTTGTTCACCGGTCAATCGTCGGAAGTGGGCAAGTTCGGCGCTGGCAAATTCCTCTTTGTCCTGACTCAGTCCATACAGACAGACTGCCAGGATGCCCGCAACGAGGAGAGTGAAAAACGGGGTTCCCGGGTGGCGGGGGTGGGTAATACCGGTTTCATTTCCCAGTGCTCCGCACTCCGGGCATTGCTCCTGTGCATGGTGAATATGCAGACCGCACCCCGTACAAATCCCGTAACTGGATGTCAACTGGGAGTCATACGATTGGTTGGAGGGCTGGAGGTCGTCGCTCATGGTTCAGGGAGTGGTGGGTAAATTATTCGTTAATGTGTTCAAATAACCAGGATTTCAATTCAGAAACGGGAATCCGGTACTGACGCATGCTGTCCCGGTCGCGAACGGTCACGGTGTCGTCTTCGAGGGAATCAAAATCAATGGTAACACAGAAAGGGGTTCCAATTTCGTCCTGACGGCGATACCGCCTGCCGATGGCCCCAGCCTGATCGTAGAAGGCCGGCCAGGTCTTGCGCAGTTCCGCAAAAATGTCCTTGGCTTTCTTCACCAGTTCCTCCCGATTTTTGAGCAGGGGGAACACTGCAACCTTGATCGGGGCCAGGCGGGGAGAAAACTTGAGCACAATTCGTTTTTCGTAGCCCTCAGGTGCCTCGGAACCCGGTTCGGCCAGCAGGGTATCGCCTCCGGTATCGCCTTTGGGGACGAATTCCTCGGTATAGGCTTCGTTCAACAGCACCAACACGCCGCGGGTGAGTCCTGATGCGGGTTCAATGACGTGGGGGAGGACCCGTTCATTGGTTTCCTGATTGAAGTATTCGAGTTTGACGCCCGAGGCTTCCTGGTGCTGGGTCAGGTCGAAGTTTCCGCGGTGGGCGATCCCCTCCAGTTCCCCGAAACCGGGGGCGGTGAATCCGTACTGGTATTCGACGTCCGCACAGGCGGTGGAGTAGTGGGCCAATTCGTCCTCATCGTGGTCGCGTCGGCGCAGATTACGCATGTCCACTCCCAGAGAGGCCCACCATTGCAGGCGCGCTTCCACCCAGAAACTGTACCACTTGGAGGCTTCATCGGGGTGACAGAACCATTCCATTTCCATTTGCTCAAATTCGCGGGAACGGAAAATGAAATTCCGGGGGGTGACTTCATTCCGGAAGGATTTTCCGACCTGGGCAATGCCGAAAGGCAGCTTGACCCGCATGGTGTCGACCACGTTTTTGTAGTTGATGAAAATGCCCTGCGCGGTTTCCGGGCGCAGGTAGGCGGTGTTGTCCTCGCCTTCGCCGGACATGGCCCCGATAAAGGTTTTGAACATCAAGTTAAACTGACGCGGTTCGGTGAGGGTTCCCGCTTTGGTGGCATCGGGCCCCCACACGGTGGCAATTTGGTCGAGGGGAAGGTCGGTAAAGGGTACTACGCTGAAGTTTGCGGTATCGGACTTCGCCTTGCGGATTCGTTTTTCAGCCACGGCAGGTTCGCCCTCCAGAAAAGCATAGGCGGTTCCCTCGCCGGAGGTGGGAAGATAGACCATGAGGTGATCGGCCCGATAGCGGGCTTTGCTTTCACGGCAGTCGGCCATGGGGTCGTTGAAACCTCCCAAATGACCGGAGGCTTTCCACACCAGCGGATTCTGAATAATGGCGCTGTCAAGTCCCACGATATCCAGCATCTCACCGTCGGGACCGAGGGGGGGATTGCGCACCATGTCCTGCCACCAGGCATCGCGAAGGTTGTTCTTGAGTTCCGTGCCCAAGGGGCCGAAATCCCAGAAGCCGTTGAGGCCGTTATAGATTTCAGAACTTTGAAAAATAAACCCGCGGCGTTTACAAAGGCCGGTCAGGGTTTCCAGAGAAGGGGGTGTTTTTTTGTCCGTTTGCATAAGCAGTCCATACTGTCGAATAGAAAGCCTTCGGTCAAGCATACACGAGCAGGACATTCCTCCTTCTCCTAATTTTTGCTAACGAACGCTAACACCAGAGAGAAAAAGCAAAGGACCAGATTGAAGAGGGGAATTTGTAGATCGGGCGGAAGGCTGTAGATCATCAGCACTGCGGGGACCCAGACCACCCAGGCGCTGACTTGAATGGTGAGAAAGCGGTGCCGCAGGGTGGAGGCTGTCGACTGCGCCCAAAGGCGTTTCCAAGAGAAACCGGCATCTTTCCATCCGTACAGGATCAGGCTGTTCGGGGTGGCCCAGATTAGGTTGTAGGGCCCCTGGTCCACCAGCATTTTTGTCATCAATACCTTGAACGAGGACTCCGAACCAAACCAGATGGTCTGTTGGGTGTACAGCCAATCCACTGCGGCCCCCTGCAGTCCCCAGAAGAACAGAAAAAAAGTCAGGTGTTTCCATTGCTCTTTCCGCGAAATTCGGCCCCGGTACACCATGACACCCCAAGGAATCAGCCCCCCGAATATCGCAGTGGACACGACGGCAAATCCGGGCCCGCTCGCGGCTTTCAACTCCTCAATGGATTCGAAAAAGCCGCGGAGACCGGGAGCCAGGAAATAAAGTAGCAGAATGGCTCCTGCGAAGAGTTGCAGGATGACGGCCGGCACCCGGTTTCGGCGAAAACCAGCTTTGCAAACAGACCAAAATGAAGGGGTGGGGGAAGGCATGGCACATCTCCTACGTTGCCCAGTTGGGGAATCAAGGTTGATTAGAAGATTCTCCTCCGTGTAATTCCGGAAATTTTTATATCTGCTTTACTCTTTATCCGTGGTCCGGCATGGCTATCCGTGGTCCTACCCTTTATGGTTGTATACGCATATGAAAAAGACATCACGATATTCTATATTCCGGCTGCTTCGATTTTTGGGGATTCTGTACGTGGGGATTTTTTTGTTTGGCTGGTTTTCCGCGGATTCCATGGCGTTTTTCCCTCCTCCACCCTCTTATGAAGGGGATGCGCCGGGGTTGTTTTTTGTGGAGCACGCCAACGGCGAGAAGGTGGCGGTGCTGGAGCTGGCGCATCCCGATCCGATGGGGACGGTGCTGTTTGCGCATGGAAACGCGGAGGATATTGGCGAGGCACGCGGATTTTTAGAGGCGTACCGCGATCTGGGAGTAACCGTGTATGCGCTGGATTATCGCGGATACGGGTTGAGTGACGGCAGGCCGAGCCTTGGCGATGCAAAGGAGGATGTGCGAAAGGTGGTGGAGTTTTTGATCGCGGAAAAGGGAGTCGAGGTTGAGAGCCTGTTTTTACACGGACGCTCGTTGGGGACGGCCTTTGTCCTGCCGGTGGCGGCCAAGAAAAACGTGGCAGGGATCATTTTGGAAAGTTGCATGCTGAACGGATTCCGCACCATACACCCCGGGTTGCTTTACCCCTTGGACCCCATTCCGAATGGCCGCACGATTCGTCGGATCTCTTCTCCGATACTGATGTTGCATGGGCAGGCGGACAACGTGATACCGTTGTGGCATGGCGAGGCCTTGCTGAGGCGGGCTTCGGAACCGAAAACGGGAGTATGGATTCCGAATTATGGGCACAATGACCTTAGTTTCGCGGGAGATCCCTATTGGGAAAATTTGCGACGGTTTCTAGAAAAAAACGGCTCCACTGATGTGGAGCCGTTTCGGTTTCGATGTTAAGACAGGACTTAGTCGTCCGATCCTTCCGATTCCGCAGCCTCGGCCTGGGCGGCTTTGAGGCTGAGGGAGACGCGTCCGTTGTCGCTGACATCCAGGCATTTCACCGTGATGACGTCGCCGACCTTGACAATGTCTTCGGTCTGGTTGACCCGGTAATCGGCCAGTTGGCTGATGTGGACGAGGCCTTCCAGTCCCGGCAGAATTTCCACGAAGGCACCGAATTCTTTGGTACCGGTGACTTTGCCGGTGTAGAGTTTACCGATTTCGGCTTCGCCGGTACTGGCTTCAATGTCGTGGATGGCGGCCTTGAGGGCGTCGCCGTCGGGACTGAAGATGGTGACGGTTCCGTCGTCGTCGATGTCGATTTTGACATTGAAGTCGTCCTGAATCCGGCGAATGTTTTTACCGCCGGGTCCGATGAGAGCCCCGATTTTTTCGGGATCGATACGGATACTTTCCAGACGGGGGGCGTAGGCGCTGAGTTCCTCGCGGGGCGCAGGAAGCACGGTTTCCATGTAATCCAGAATATCCATGCGAGCCTGACGGGCCAGTTTAAAGGAGTCCTCGACCTGTTCCCAGGAGAGACCCTTGATTTTTAGGTCCACCTGGAAGGAGGTGATGCCCTTGCGGGTACCGCAGACCTTGAAGTCCATGTCGCCGCAATGGTCCTCGGAACCGAGGATATCCAACACCAGTTGGCTCTGCTCCCCGCGGGTGAACAGACCGACGGAGATGCCGGCTACGGGAGCTTTGATGGGTACACCCGCATCCATGAGGGCGAGGGTGCCCACACAGGCGGAGGCCATGGAACTGGAACCGTTGGATCCCATAATTTCGGATACCAGACGGATGCTGTAGGGGTAATCGTCGGGAATGATATTTTTCAGTGCGCGTTCGGCCAGATTTCCGTGTCCGATTTCGCGGCGGCTGGTCATACCCAGACGACCGGCTTCACCTACGCAGTAGGGAGGGAAGTTGTAGTGGAGCATGAATTTCTTTTCGCGGACGCCGCCGGAGATGCCGTCCAGGGACTGGGAGTCGCTGCTGGTTCCCAGGGTGGCGATGGCCAGGGCCTGGGTTTCACCACGCTGGAACATGCCGCTGCCATGGGTGCGGGGCAGGAAGCCCACTTGCGCATCCAGAGGACGCAGTTCGTCCCAGGCCCGTCCGTCAATGCGGCGGTTGTGGTCGAGCACATTGTTCCGGACCACTTCGATTTCGAGGTCGTCGAAGAGGTGGAAGTATTCATCCTCGGTCATTTCCGGGAACTTTTCGGTCATGAGCGTTTTCAGCTCTTCGCGAATTTCCGCAACTTTGTCCTGGCGTTCGAGTTTCCCGGAGATGCAGAGGGCGTCACCCAGTTCGGCTCCCTTCAATTCGACCGCGGCCTGCATGAGGGTGGCGTCGACGGGATTGGTTTGAATCACTTTGTCGGGAAGGCCCAGAGTTTTGCGCAATTCGAGCTGTGCGTCAATGATAGGGATGATCGCGGCATGGGCGGCTTTGAGGGCGGTGACCATATCCTCGTCGGTAATTTCTTTGGCTTCGCCTTCCATCATCAACAATTTGTCACGGGTACCGGCAAAAATCAGTTCAAGATCGCTTTCCAGCATTTGATCATTGGTGGGTTCGATGATGAGTTCACCATTGACCCGGCCCACCAAAACGGCTCCGATGGGTCCCTGGAAGGGGATTTCGGAGAGGGTGAGGGCGGTGCTGGCGGCGTTGATGGCCATGGACATGGTTTCGTGCTGGCCATCGGTGCTCATGAGCATCATGTTGATTTGCACTTCGTTGTGATAGCCTTCCGGAAAGAGCGGGCGGATGGGGCGGTCGGTGACGCGCATGGTCAGCACTTCTTTTTCAGACGGTTTGGCTTCGCGTTTGAAGTAGCCACCCGGAAAACGTCCGGCGGCATAAAATTTTTCGCGGTATTCAACCTGCATAGGAAAGAAATCAATTCCTTCGCGTGCGGTTTTGGATCCGGTGACGGCGCAGAAGAGAACGGTGTCTCCGATACGGGCCATGATGGAACCCGCCGCCTGTCCGGCGAGGGCACCGGTTTCCAGGTGGAGGATTTTGTCGCCCACCTTGATTTCGGTGGCGGTAGCATTATTCAACATTTTCATATGAGTTTCTTTTTGGCTTCTTGCTTCTTCTCAGCTTGCTTCGCTTCTTGGTCTTCTTGAAAAATCCCCGGGAAGAATTCGACCTCGGGATGGAGGGCGGCAACGGGGAGGAGGCCCGGGATGGGCCGGAACTATCAAAAAACCCACTCCCTTGGGGGAAGTGGGTTATTGATGAAAGGGGGTTATCGACGCAGACCCAGCTTTTGAATGATGGCCTGATAGCGGGCTACATCGCGGTCGTGCAGATAATTCAACAGGCGGCGGCGGCGGCTGACCATGTTCTGGAGCCCGCGGCGGGTGCTGTTATCTTTTTTGTTGATCTTCATGTGCTCCGTCAATTCCTTGATGCGGGCGGTGAGGATCGCAACTTGTACCTCCACGGAACCGGTGTCGGTTTCGTGGGTGGCGAATTCGTTTTTGATTACTTCTTTTGTGGCAGTGTCCATAATGTTCCAATAGCTAAAGGTGGCGTTGGGTACGCGGGTTAGGGTTCTAAAAATCAGGGGCTCACTATAGAGACTACCTGCCGCTTTGGCAACTTAAAGTTTAGTGAAAAGAGGCCAAATTTTCGGGAGTAACCCCCCAGACCCGGTTCCGCATCCCTTTCAGGGGCGGTTGCAGGCGTTTCCAGTCGATCACCGGATTCCAGATGGAGGGGAGTTCCTGATGGGGGGCCAGCAGATACATCAGCAGAATTCCGTGAATAAACACGGCCGGGCTACGGAAGGGGATATCGATTTGACTGTGTGCAAATAGAATAAGAAGCCCGAAAAACGAGCTGATTCGAAGTGGATTTGCCCAGACGCTTTGGTTTAATAGCGGATTTCGGAAAGTGTTTCGGATATGCCGGAGGAGCGTCGGCAGGAAAACCCCTGTTAGCAACGAGAAACCGACGAGGCCGAATTCGACCAGAAACTGAATGAGGTCATGGTGAACATTGGCTTTTCCCTTGCCCATCATCAGGCGCCAGTTTTCCATGGGCAAATATTCGGCCAGAAAATACCGGTATCCCCAGCCTCCCACCCCGAACCAGGGGTAATCCCTCCACATCCGCCAAGCAGCCTCGACCTGAAAAAACCGGGCGGAAAATTCCGAGTAGATATTCAGATCAACTGTGGCTTTGCGAAGTTCTTGAAGGTGAATCGGC
>JAGYLC010000044.1 GCA_018401235.1 Kiritimatiellia bacterium | reverse complement strand
CCCAGCATCAGGGCGTAGGCGGTGTGGATATCGGTTCCCGCCAGGGCGGTCAATTGGGAGAGGGGAATACAGCCCGCGAGGCGTTCCGAGACGTCCGCGTTTTTTTTGTAGCCCAATCCCCGGAGCAGGGCGGTGTAGAGGGCCTGTTCGGAACCGACGGATTGGATGATCTTTGCCATGCGCAGGGATTTCCGGCGCAGACGCTCTTGTCCGGCCGCCTCCAGCATCCGGGCCTTCCCGGTCTCGGACATGTCCTGAAAATAAGCCCGCAGACCGGATGGTTCTCCCGGGTGTTGCCAAGGGTAGGCGTGCAGATCAATGGAATCGAAGAAGAAGTGGGATCGTTGGTCCAAGTGGGGTTTTAGAGCCACCTCCTCGCAGGAATCAGGGAGGAGGCCGGGGGCGAGTTCACCGGGTTCGTAACAGACATGCAGACGGACCTGGCGATAGGCCGGATCGTGCGAATGGCCATGATGTTTCCAGTCCAGGGGGCGGATATGAATTTCGACATCCCCGCGTAAGCGTCGTCCGCCCACAGACCATTCGGCATCCAGAAAATCGGGTCCGCTTTCCAGATTCCAATGGCCAGGCTGAAGAATATGGACCTCCTCCCCCCGCTCGGTGCGCAGGTCCTGTGGGCGGAGGCGATTATCGTACCAAATGCAGTGAAGGTGGCGCTCGGAGAAGGGGTCGAGTGCGGGTTCCGGTTCGGCAATTAGGCCCCCGGTGTGCCGACAGTGGGTGCGGTATTGTTCTGCGAGGGGGAAGCAGGAAGAAGAAAAAGAGGGGGCGGAAACAGTGGGATAAAAGGTCTTCATACCCCCCGAAAGTTCGACGAAAGCTTTTTTCCGCCTCTTTTTGCAACTATTATTAAATTCTTCTTAATTAATAGGTTGACCTTTTGGCCTCTCATCCAGTAGATTCCGAGGCATTTCATGCTCATTCAATACATCCATCCCAGAGGTACACCATGATTTCACGACTAGGAAAAGCGGCATTTATAGGTTTTGTATTCGCGGGGCTTGCCTCCGTTGGCGCCCAGGCCCCGCAAGCGGCTCCGGCGGTGGCCCAATGGATCAATCTTCGCGGTGTCACAGCCGAGACGGTCGCTTCGCCAAATTT
Source organism: Kiritimatiellia bacterium (assembly GCA_018401235.1). Taxonomy (GTDB): domain Bacteria; phylum Verrucomicrobiota; class Kiritimatiellia; order SS1-B-03-39; family UBA6053; genus UBA6053. Next base: position 15,052 of record JAGYLC010000044.1, on the reverse strand, counting down.
CGAGTACAATGTGCGGGGAATGTCTACCCAGCGGGACGGGCGGTCAAACTGGTTGAGGGTAATGGCGGAATACGACACCGCTCCGGATTGGATTGACGAGATTACCTTCACTTTCTACGTGGTGTTGCAGGGAAATGAGGGTGATTTGCCGGAGGGTGCCAGACAGAACAATTTATTCAGCGGCAGCGTCACATATGTGCATGTCCCTCGGGCCCGTCGAATGGTGGCGGACCTGTTTCTGGATCCGAACACCTTCGCCCGTTTTGGACGGCCCACACATACGGCGGTGGTGGTGACGATTAATGGACAAAACGCCGCCCGTAGTGTCAGTCCCGAGAGAACTGCGGAACTAGAGTGGTGGACCCGGGAAACACCCAATGAAATCCCCTTGCTTTCCCGGAAGGAAACTCCGTTTGCCTTGGTCGAGCACGACCGCCTCCCGACCATCAAACCCTGACCCCGGACGGGACCTACTCTATGTCAAAACGAATACTCACATTGGATGTCGGGGCCAGCACCCTGAAACTGGCTGAATTTCAGATCACAAAAGACCATGAACTGGAGCTGGTGAAATATGGGATCCGCTCGGTTGGGATCGACCCTGCGGATGAAAGCAACCGGATGGTTTACACTGGGACCGCCCTGCAGGAGTTGATGGCGGAATTGAGAATCAAACCCGGGCCGGTGATGCTGTCGCTTTCCGGCATGCATGTATTTTCACGCTATGTGATACCCCCAGTTTCAGGGATAAAATCTCCCAGAGTGGTGAATATGAAGCCAAGCAGAACATTCCCAATTTGCGAGGTGGTGTGGGACCGACAAATCCTCCCCGGAAAAGAAGGGGACATGGACGTGCTGCTGGCGGCGGTGAAGCAACAGGTGGTGGAGGACCTGGCGGAAACCGTGCACAGTTGCGGGCTGGAGACGGAGTTGGTGGACATTTCCGTGGCCTCGCTCTACAACGCCTATCGGGTCTCGTACCCGGATGCGGAGGGATGCACCATGATTGTGGACATGGGTGCCAAAACCACTAGTGTGATTTTCGTGGACGAGGGGCAGGTGTGGAGCCGGAGTTTCCCGGTGTCCGGGAACTCGATCACCCAGTCCATCGCCAATGATTTTTCATTGGAGTTTGGAGAAGCGGAGGCTCTCAAAGAAGAAGTCTCCATGGTGGCACTGGGTGGCGCCTACGAACCTCTGGAGGATCCGCAGGCGGACCAAGTGTCGAAATGTATTCGTGGGTCCATGACCCGACTGCACGCGGAGATCAGCCGATCCATCAATTCGTATCGCAGTCAGCAGCAGGGAAATTCCCCTGCGCGGGTGCTGTTGACCGGCGGCAGTGTAGTCATGAACTACTTTGATTTGTTTCTTAAAGAAAAACTGAATATTCCGGTAGAATACATGAATCCGCTGGAAACGGTACGGATAGGTCCCGAAGTGGACGAAGAGCAAATCAACAACGATTGGCATTTGTTGTCGGAAGTGGTGGGTCTCGCCCAGCGCAAGACCGGAGCGGCGGTCATGCAAATGAATTTGCTTCCGCCCTCCATCGTGCGGGAGCGGACCTTCCGTAAGAAGCAGGGAGTATTTGCGCTTTGCTTTGTGTTGATAGTGGCTACGCTGGGGGTCTGGGGCTGGCACGGGTCCTCACGCGCTTCTGCGCACCGGCGTTATCTTGAGAGATTGCAGTCGAATGTGAGTGAGCTTGAAGGCTGGCATCAACAGATCGAAGCCGAGAAGCAAAAATTCGAGTCTGTAGAAAATGAAGTCCAGGGGTTAGAGCATGTGGTCGAAAAACGGGCGGTGTGGGTGGACATACTGGATGAAATTCAGAAGAGCTTGCCTGAGCAGGTCTGGATTACCCAGATTCGCCCGGATGAAAGCCAACCGGACAGTAAATTGATTCTAATTGGATCCTTTTACAAGGATAAGGTCTATGAAAACCTGAACAATCCGGACAACACTCCTATTGTCCAATTTCAAGAAACCTTGAAGGAGGCCGAGTTGTTTGGATCGGATACCCGATTCAGTCTCAGCATCACGGATCTGGGGTCGGGCGGGACCGACAATCAACTAAAGAGTATTTCCGTTTTTCAAATTGAAATCGTATTACAGGAGCCGGTGAAGCTATGAATTGGACCCGCTACAAATTATTGATCATTTCCGGCGGGATCACTCTGGTGCTCTCCGGGGTTTTGATCTTTTGGATACTCTCCACAGGCAAAGCAAACGCGGAAATCGATCAGGAGATTTCCACCCTCACACAAACTCAGGACCGACTGACGGCTTCCACGCCTTACCCTTCCGAGTCGAATCTTTCCGAACTTATTCGTGAGAATGAGCGGGTCACCGAGTACCGGAACCGGATCATGGACACCATTCGTGAGCAGCAATTCGAGGTGCCCGACATCCGACGTCACGAATTTGGAGATTACGTTCGCGGACAATGGGTTCCTGAACTGCGGCAATTGGCCCGTACCTCGGTGAAAGGTGGCGAAAATGGTGTCGTACTTCAGGATCCGTCCTTCGGGTTGCAGGAGTATTTGGACGGTGCGCTGCCGGAGATGGCACAGCTCCCGAAATTGTTGCTGGATTTACAGGCGAAAGCCCATTTGAGTAGACTGCTGTTTGAGTCGGGTATCAGTGAATTAATGGTGATTCAACCCATCGAAGCCGCAACCAGACCTACGGAAAGAACGCGAACCCCCGGAACGGGTGGACCTCCGCCGATGATGGGCGGAGCTCCCCGTCCCGCCCGCCCGGGACAAGCCGCTGCCGAACCACAGGAAACCCGCAGTGTGGCGGAGATGGAAGCAGAACGATTGTTTGAATGGGCACCCTTTCGCCTGGAGTTTCGGGTGTATGAAGACTTTTACTGGGACACGCTGAACCGTCTCCTAGCCGATCCCAATCAAATTGTACTCACCCGTCTGGCGGTCACGAATAGTAATCAAATGCTTTGGCCGGACTATTTGAGACCGCTGGTGACCGGCACCACCCGTGCCCGACCACGGGAAACCCGTCCGGCACCCCGCGAACGTGGCGGGGATATGTTGGCCTTGCTGCAGGGGCTGGATCGGCAAACTCCCGCAGCAGAATCCGCCGGACCCAGTACAGCGCTTCCCGGGTTATCGGAACGACGCATGCTCCGAGTGGGAGGCGATTTACTCAATGTGGTCATGGAAGTTAAAATATACCGCCTCAAACCCGTAACCCCCGAAACCACCCAAGGCTCCTGATTATGGACTTTTTGAAAAAACATATTGAAAAAGTACTTTTTGTTGTGCTGTTGGTCCTGCTGGGTGGATCGGTTATGATTGCTTTGCAACGACGCACCGGGTTTGAAAATATCCGGACCCTCACGTTGATTGAACCAGAAAGTGAGTTTTCCAGGGATCTGGAGGAATTGGATGTGTTACTCGCCCGCCTCACGGACCGTCCGTTCTCCGTATCCGTGGAGGATGGCGTGTTCACTCCTGAAGTACGGGTCCTCTGCATGAACCCGGCTGACCGTACGTTGATACCTGTGGGTACCGAAGTATGCCCCTACTGTGGATTCGAGCAGACCGAGGATACTGGAATTGATTCCTCGGGAGATGGCATTCCCGACATAGTGAAACTGGAATGGGGGTTGGACCCCAACAGTGCGACGGATGCACTGCAGGACCACGATGGGGACGGATTCAGCACTTTGGTTGAATATCAACAGGGAACGGATCCATTTGATCCGAACGATCATCCCCCTCTAATAGACTATTTACGGCTGGTCGATGTGGAAGAAACCAGCATACGCTTTACCTTGAGGGGAACCGCGCGACTAGGTGGCGACTATACCCTGCAGTTGAACTGGCGGTATCCGGATGAAGAGCGGGGAACCACGGAATATATCCGAGTAGGGACCCGGTTCGGCCGCAACAACGAATTTTTAGCCGAGTCCTTTACGGAAAAATTCGTCATGAGTGACGATGGCGCACGCCGGATTGATCACTCCGTCGCTTTGATCCGTTCAGGGAGATATCAGGTGGAACTGGGGCGCGACGGGGATGCCCGTCATGGGCAGATGACCGAAAGGGCTGCCGAACTGGAATTGATCATGGGACCGGAATGGCAAAAAACCATCCGTGAGGATCAAACCTTCGAACTTGACGAGAAATCATATATCGTCGTTGACATCCAGCGTGCGTCTGTCGTATTAAAACTGGATGACTCTGAACAGACACGAACTATTCGAAAGGCAACCGCCGAAGAATTGGAGGCGATCGCACCACCTGAAGATGTGGGATCCCCGGAGATGCAGGACCACGACTTTGGTATTCCTGAAGACATGATGCCTTTTTAATGAATCCTTACCCATTACTTACTTACCCCAACCGAATTAACCTTTAATGAAAAACATCCCAACCAACTCTCAGAGTACCAAGGAGACCCTTCCTATGAATCGTATGCTCAGGTTTTTAGCCATTTGCAGTCTATCACTCATCTTTTTTACATCGGCTTATGCCCAGGAAATGGGTGAACCCGTACCGGAGGTCGATGCACCCATCGAAACGGACGCACTCACGGAGCTGGGAGGGGACATTGATTTGCTCGATCCCGATGACGTAACGACGGAGGAACGAGTGGGTGCGGCAGCACAATTGGCTGAACAGGAGCGGGTGCGGCGCGCGGCGGCCGCCCGGGAAGGACGGCAGGCTCTGGATCGTGCATTGCAGGCCATGCAGCAGGGTCAGTGGGCCAACGCCGTGAGCTTATTTGATCAGGCCCAGAGCAAAATGCAACGGGTGGAACAGTTGGAAGAAGAACTGGAAATGGCCCGTCAGCAAAAATCCGAAGCTCAATTCCAAATGGCACGGGCGATTTACGAGCGCAGACGTCAGGGGGGAGATTTGGAACAGGCGGAACGTTTTCTGCGTCACTCCCTGGAAACCTGGCCTCAGAATCCCAAACCCGCTCTCTTACGTCAGGATATAGCTGACTACAAAAATCGCGTATTGGCCGGAAAAGAAGAACAACCAATCGAGCAAGAAGAGAAATACAAAACCGCAAGAGAGCGAGTAGAGACCTTATTGGCACGGGGACGTCGTGAACTTGAAATAGGCGATTACGATCAGGCGGAACGAACCTTTGAACAGGTACTCATCCATGATCGCTACAATCATGCGGCCCTTCGTTTTATTGAGCGGGTCGCGGAAAAACGCTGGGAAGCACGTAGAGTTGAACGTAGAGCTACGACAATGAAAATGATGGACGAGGCGGAACAGCGGTGGCTGCTGCCTTTGCGGGTGGATCAGCGTGGCGCATTGGATGAGTTTGAACAAACCACCGGAGGCTTTGAAATTCGCGAATCTGCATTGGAACAAAAACTGAACAGTATCGTGATTGATGAAATTCGGTTTCAACGGGCCAACATTTCGGATGTAATCTCTTTCTTAGTGCAGGCCAGTCGGGAGCAGGATCCGGATGGAAGTGGAGTGAATATCATTTTTATGGACCCCGAACTTAGTGAAGGTGGGGGCGGAACTGGCGGCATAGACCGGGCTCCGTCACCCGCGGATGCGGATCCTTTTGGGTTCGGTGCCTCTCCGGCTGCCGGAGGACGGGCAGGGGACAGAGATCGTGACTCAGCAATGGCCTCTATTCCGCCCATTACCCTTGAGTTGCGGCGGGTTACCCTGTTGGATGCCTTGAAAACAGTTACAGATATTTCCGGCCTCTACTACCGGGTCGAACGCAATATGGTAATTATTGAACGTGAAGGCCGTGGCCGCCTGATCACCCGTTTCTATCCGGTGGATCCGACCCGTTGGACCTTGGTAACCGACTCCCTTGGCGGCGGTGGAGGCGGTGCGCGTGCAGGCGGAGGCGATCCTTTTGGAGGGGATCCCTTCGGCGGAAGAGAAGCCAGGGCACCCGCCGGAGACGGGCCGGATCTCACCGAGTTGTTCACCCGATACGGGGTACGGATTCCCCAGGGTGGCGACATTGCCTATGAACCGTTGATTGCCCAGCTAGTGGTCACACTGACCCCGGATCAGTTCCCCCAATTCGAGGAAGTACTGAACAAAATCAATGTGGCCCCCCGACAGGTGGAAATCGAAGCACGCTTTGTGGAAGTTCTGCAACGCGACCTGGAGCAATTCGGATTTGAGTGGATTCTCACCGACAACGCGGAGATCCTGGTTCAAGATGGTCCGGGTCCGGTATCTTCCCGTCCGCGCATTCAGGCGGATGCCAATCAGTCAGGCGCAACCGGAGGGTTACGTTTCTTTGACTTTGACGCCCAAGCCAACAACATTTCTCCGCAACGACGGACCGCTACAGGGAATAACTTCCTGGGGGATATCCTGTCCTTCTCGGGAATTTTGACCAATCCGGAGTTGCGTATGGTGGTACAGGCACTGGATCAGAAAGGAAACACAGATCTGCTGTCCGCTCCCCGGGTCACCACCGTACACGGCGTGAACGCGATCATTGAAGTGGTGGAGGAAATCATCTACCCGACTGAATTCACCATTACTCAAAGTGATGTGGGTGACGTGCTTGCGGGTGACAATGCATCAATCTTCCTGCCTCCAACCGTAGAACCGGGAGCCTTTGAAACCCGTGGTGTGGGGGTGATCCTGAATGTGACCCCCACCGTAAATGCGGATAACTACACGATTAATCTGGTGATGCTGCCCGAAATCGCCGAACTGGTGGATTGGCTGCAGTACGGATCTTCCATTCCGACAACGGATGGCGGTGAATTCCTGATTAATATTCCTCAACCCGTGTTTGCGTCGCGAAACATTACCACTTCTATGATTGTGTGGGATGGGCATACGGTGGTAATGGGCGGTCTGATTCGCGAAGATCTTCTGACCTTCGAAGACAAAGTGCCGATTTTGGGAGACCTTCCGATTTTGGGGCGCCTTTTCCGGAGTGAAGGACGTCGTTCCGAAAAACGGAACCTGTTGATCTTTGTGACCGCTCGTCTGGTGGATCCCGCCGGAAACTCGGTCAACAGTTTTGATCGTCAGGATCTGATTTCCAGCGGACAGCAGGACGGCGGAATGTCCTCCCGCGGCGGTCCGGTGGAAATGCAATAACGGAATTGGAAAATCCAATCCAAGCAGCTCGGCAAGAATTTGCCGTAGCTGCTTTCTTTTTCTTTCCTGGCCGTTTACACCTACATCCGCCACAACAACTCCTTGCATGTGAATTTCGTTTATTAAACACAGCGTCACCAATGCCAACGGCATTAGATTCAACAGCCGGGGGTAAAACCCCTGGTCTACGTACCATTTAAAACCAGGGCATCCTGTAAGGATGCCATCCCTTCAGGATGACTTGTCTGTTGAGTTCCTTTTCCAGGGGATTCACCCCTGGCTTGCGAATTTCATCCCTTCGGGATGGGCACGATGGAATAAAATGATCACTGGAAAACCTAAAACGAGTCTATGTGGATGAGCCAACCCGCCAAATCCGTTCTTCAATGAAATCCCCTTATTTACGAAACTTGGGTCTATGCCTGCTTTCCCTGCTACTGTGGGGAAGCGGAATGTGGGTACGCCGGGCGGTGCTGAAACAGCAAACGGTGACTCTGCAGGGGGAAGAAACTTCCTTTTTGATGGAATCTGCGTTGCAGTTTCGGATGACCCGTATGGTGCATGATACCGGGACCCTTCCGGAAATTGATGATAAGGTGCAGGTTCCGGAGGGGGTGAATATGCGGGAAACCTACAGCGTGGGCGCGGAATGGTTGTACGTTTTTTTAAGCAAATTCCTGCCTGAGGAATGGACCCTGGTTGGAAAAGTACGCTGGGTCTCGATGGCTTTATTTTGCCTGAGTATTCCCTTCGCCGCCCTGTGGGTATGGGTGAAATACGGTACCTGGCTCGGGGCGGTGGCCGCTGGAGGCCTGTTGGCGATCAGCCCTGCTTTTTCCGTGCGTTCCAGCGGCTTGGAACTGTCACGGGAAAACCTGGCCATACCCTTATTCATCTTGTTTTTTCTGGCCGAGGCACTCGCACGAAAAGCAAACCGCCCCGGTAGTCGGATGGTCTGGGCTTTGGTAGCCGCCTTCGCAATAGGGGCCTCGCAATGCGTATGGGACCTGACCCAATACGTGATTGGGCTATGGGTCGCCTGGAGTTGGATGTGCAAATGGAGAAACCCGAGGCCGGAGGAGAAGGGAGAACGGGTATTGCTAGTCTCGGTAACCGTGATCCTGGTTCTCTGTTCCATCTTCAACCCCTATCTGCGCGCGCACGCTTTTTTCTTTTCTCCGGTGATGGCGTTTCTGGTGGCCAGGACACTGGTGCTGTTGCCTCTGAAGTTGTTTGGAGACCGAAAGGTTTTGATTCTGGTTCCGCTGCTGTGCTGGGGGCTCTGGTGGGGGCTTGGTCACTATTTTGTGGAAAACTATTCCCATTTCGGCGAGTTGCTTTGGGCGAAGTTGAGATACCTGAACCGGAAACCGGAAGATCCGGCCCTGTTGACCTATGCGCAACGCATCATGTGGACCCCGGCGTTGAATTCCGCAACTTGGGCATTGACAAAGGCATATGTTCTGCTACCGTTGTCCATGTTCGGTATAACGGTGCTTATGCTGATTCGGGGACTCAAACAGGGCCAACTGCATCTCCAGTCGGAATTTGTTTACGCTGGTTTTACCCTGCCGCTCTATGTGTTGTTTTTCCGCTTCCACGTTTTCCTGATACTCTTCGTAGCGGTGTGTATCGGGGCTGCTTTTTCCTTTCGAACGCAGCGACGCGGATTCTGGTTTCGACGTGGGTTTCCTTCGATTTTTCTTCTTTTATTTTTATGGGGGGAACTTTATCTCCTCTTGTTCTTTGAACCGACTTCCGCCCGCTCAGCAGGGGCGGAGCAACAACAAATCATACAAATGGTGAAAGCTCTGGGTGGCGATGTCAATGCGGCCAAAGGAAACCGTTGGGGACGTCCCGGTGCCGGATACGGCTATCTGGCCTCGCTTGGGGACGAAATTCGGGTACTTCCGGACCCCGGACCTATTCTGGCCAATTTCGGCATCAGTGCGTCGATTCTGGCCGAGACGGAGCGTCCGATTGTGCTGCATCCAAAATTCGAGACCCCGGGAATTCGGGAGCGTGTACGCGAGTTCTATGAGCATTTATTCCTGAAAACAGAGAAGGATCTTCGGGAGTGGGCGGCTTCGTATGGGGCGGTATATTACATTCACAGCAACGGTAATTTATCGGACGCGGATATCCCGAACTCCCCACGCTACATGGTGGATGCGGTGGAACCTCCCCCGGGTGCACCCGTGTATGTTCTGGAGCAGCGTCCGGAAGATGCGGTGTGGTTCCGGCCTGTGTATAGCAATCCCCGTTACCGGATTTATCGAATTGTGCTTCCCGAGGATGAGGAATGGGCCGAGCGTATGACCCGACTGGCGATGATGGCTCTCGAAGAAGGGGATTTGGAAACCGCACGTCGACGTTGCATGCAGGCCTTGACCTATCACTGGAAATTCGAGCCGGCGAGGAAGGTGTTGACGGAAGTGATTCGTGCATCGAACCGATGACCATTGACCCTTGACCATTGCCCCTTGACCATTGACTATTGACAAATGACTACTGACCATTGACGACTGACAAATGACTACCAAACGAATTGGCTTAACCGGCGGCATTGCCTGCGGCAAATCAGAAGTGTCCCGTCGTTTGACTGCGGCGGAGATTCCGGTTCTGGATACAGATCAGGTGGCCCACGAGCTGATGCGATCCGGTACGGAGGTGTTTCACCGTATTGTGGAGCACTTCGGTCCCGGGATGAAGAACGAAGATGGAGAGCTTGACCGCAGGCGCTTGGGAGAAGTAGTGTTTTCGGACGAGCAGGCCTTAAACGAGTTGAACCGGATGGTTCACCCGGAGGTCGTAAGCCGCCTGCGAACTTGGTTGAGTGAACAGACCGGGACCTTGGCGGTGGTGGTCATTCCATTGCTGATGGAATGCGGACTGGAAAACGAATTTGATGGCGTGCTGTGTGTGTGGAGCCCGGAGGAGCAGATGAAGGCGCGTTTGATGAATAGGGGATTCGATGCCAGACAGGCGGAATCCCGAATTCGGGCCCAATGGTCCGTGGATGAAAAAGCAAAACGCGCAAACTGGATTTTAACCAATAACACAACCTTACCTGATCTGTACAAGCAGGTCGATACCTGGATCAGGAACCAAACGGTTCCGGAGTAAACAACCCTATGACTGAAGAAACGATTTCGAAAAAAGACGCCGCGGAAACGAAAGCGCCACCCAAACGGCGGACACGCAAAGTTGCCGAGAATAAAACAGAGAGTGCCGAGCCCGCGCCGGCTCCGATTCCGGAGGCGGCCGTCAAACGTACGCCCCGTAAACGCCTGCCCGTATCTGATTCGGATGCCGAGGCGGCACCCCGGCCCCGCAGGCGAAATTCGGAGGATCAACCCTCCGAGGATCGCAGCTCCCGTGACGATTCCTCTTCCGAGAGACGATCCCGGGGGGACGAGTCCTCTGACTCCCGCCCCCGCGAGTCTTCCTCCGAGAGACGATCCAGAGGAGACGAGTCTTTAGACTCAAGAGATTCCCGACCCCGCGAGGATTTTTCAAATGACAGACGCTCAAGACAGGAGGATGACATGAGTAACTCCAATCGAAATTCGAATCAGACTCAGAACCGCCGCCGTCGTCGCCGTGGAGGCGGACGTCCGGGGCAGCCGCCGCCACCGCCGCAGCGTGCCAACCGCAGAAACCGTCAGGGTATGGAGGACTCGATTCCGGAACCGGAAGAGAAAAACGGTCCGCCCTTGAATCTGTTTGATCTGCAAAAGCTGTCGGTACCGGTGCTGGTCGGCAAGGCGGAGGAAATGGATATTCCCGATCCCGCGGGTCTTCGCAAAAGCGAATTGATCTCCGAGATCGTGCGGGCGAACATGGAACTGGACGGTCCGGTGTACGTCCGCGGCGTTTTGGAAATCATGCAGGACGGGTTCGGTTTCCTGCGTTCTCCGCTCTACAACTACCTGGCCACCACAGAGGACATCTATGTGTCGCCTTCCCAGATTCGAAAATTCGGAATGAGGTACGGGGATTTTGTGGAAGGTGATTTGCGCACCGCGCAGCCGAAAGACCGCTTCTTTGGTCTGGGGCGCCTGGACAAGGTAAACGGAGTGGCGCCGCAGAAAGGCAAACGGGTGGTTGTTCCCTTTGAACACATGACCCCGCTGTTTCCGGATCAGCGTCTGATGATGGAGCGGAGTGAGAACCCCTCCCTCTCCATGCGGGTGATTGATTTGGTTACCCCGATCGGAAAAGGGCAGCGCGGACTGATCGTCGCCCCTCCGCGTACGGGTAAAACCGTTTTGTTGCAGGATATCGCGAATTCGATTTCGGCTAATCATCCTGAAGTGGAGTTGTTCATCCTGTTGATCGACGAGCGGCCGGAGGAAGTGACCGACATGCAACGCAATACCAAAGCGCAGGTGATCAGTTCCACCTTCGATGAGCCCCCGGACCGGCACGTGCAGGTTGCGGAAATTGTGATCGAAATGGCCCGTCGCAAGGTGGAGCACGGGCAGGATGTGGTGATTCTGCTCGATAGCATTACCCGACTGGCCCGAGCCTATAATACGGTCCAGCCCCACAGCGGAAAAATTCTGTCCGGCGGGGTGGACGCGAACGCCCTACAGAAACCCAAACGCTTTTTCGGTGCGGCCCGTAATATTGAAGGTGGCGGAAGTCTCACCATTCTGGCCACGGCCCTGGTGGACACCGGTTCTAAAATGGACGAAGTGATTTTCGAGGAATTCAAAGGCACCGGTAATATGGAATTGGCTTTAGACCGCGCTCTGGTGGAAAAACGGGTCTACCCAGCCATCAATGTGGCAAGATCCGGTACTCGTAAAGAAGACTTGCTGATGCATCCCGATGAATTGCAACGGGTATGGATGCTGCGCAAGGCTTTGAATGGAGTACCCGCGGTGGAGGCGATGGAAGTCTTGCTGAGCCGATTGAAAAAAACCAAAACCAATCCGGAATTTCTTTTGGCACTTCAAAATGCCTGAGGACTTGCCAAAGCCATCGAAAAACGCTTGAATCGAGCTATGTCTTTTTCTCTCGAATCAACCCGCGGCCCCACGGCCTGGATATGGATCTGTGCGCTGGCGTTTTCCTCCATCGCGCATGTGGGATTGGTGCGGTTGAATCCGAATTTTCTTTTGGGGGGAGGAGATTTTTCGCAGAGGGAACGTCCGGGAAACCGTGCCGATCTTCAGGTGCGCGAATCGGAACCGGATTGGATGAAACAGGAATTACCCAAGTTGCTGGACCGATTTGAATCAGTGGCCGATCCGTTGGAACGCTCCGAATCACCCGTGGACATTCCAGAACCCGGTGCCTTTTTCCAGCTGGAACATTTGGAGGATCTGCCTGAGGTGGCGCATCGGTATGAACCCCTGTCTCCGCCGGATGAAATGCCGGAGGTGAGTCCCTCCCCCTCCGATTGGCAACCCCGACAGGAGGTGATGTCGATTTCGAATCAACGGGTACGGGAAACTTTGGATCAGTTACCCAGACGTTTTCGTGAGACCCAACATGATCGTCCGCAAGCCCCGGATATTTCCTTACCCGGCGAGGTTCCGGATGTGGCCGCTTTCAGCTCACCCGGGGATGACTTGCCGACGGCTTTTTCCGGTGGGGCCGCCGGGTCCGGGACGACGGGGTTTTTCGGCTTTCCCGATCTGGGTACTTCTTCGGGGAATCGTGTTGAACCCGATACCCCACTTCAGCCTCCTGAACTCACTCCGGTCGATTTTGAATCACCCGAGTCGCTCAGTGAATTGGAAGCGGTCGAGGAGTTGCTGCGGGTGGAAACCCGGGTATATGACGATCCCCGTGAACCGGGAGTTCGCTACTTTAAACTGCAATTGATGTCCAACGGGATCGAGTCCCTGCCGGTGATGCCGCGGGATGTGGTCTACTTGTTGGATTGTTCCGCCAGTATGACTCAGTCCACATTGGATTTGAGCATTGAGGGACTTCGCAGATCTCTGGAAACCCTGGGGGAGGAGGACCGGGTCAATGTGATCGCCTTCCGGGAAACTGTGGATATCCTGTCAACCGAAGGGATACCCGCAAGTATTTTTGGTAAATCCCGGGTGCGAACCTTTTTGTTCAACTTACGCACCCGGGGACGAACAGATGTATTCGCCTCTTTGAACGCGCTGGCCAGCCTGCCCCGGGAAAAGAACCGCCCCATGCAGGCATTGCTGATCACCGACGGGATTCCCACCATGGGGGTTTTAGACAGCAGTGACATTATCGAAGGGTTCTCCCGGGAAAATCAGGGGCTAATTTCGATCTTCGGACTGGGAGGCGGGGAGCAGGTGAATCAGTTGTTGTTGGATTTTCTCAGTTTCCGCAATCGGGGGGCCTCACTGGTATCAAAACAGCCGGTCGGTTTGCCGGATGCGATCGAACAAGTCGCCAGAGAGATTCGACGTCCGGTGTTAATGGATCTGGAGACCCGCTTTACAAGTGATGCAGATGTCTATCCCCGGGAACTGAGCCATCTGTATTTGGACCGCCCGCTGATTCTGGTGGGAAAAGTACCGGCGGATTCTGGACCTATTGCGTTTCAAATCATCGGACGATCCATGCGTGGGGAACACGACATCGTGTTCTCCCTGGATCTGGATGATTCCCCCAAAGGGGACGCCTCCTTGCGACAGGAGTGGGCCTGGCAGGCCCTGCTGAACAAACTCTCGGAGAGCATCGGCAGCGAGGATCCCCAAGTGAAGGCGGAACTGGATCGACTGTTGCCGACCTATGATTTGAATATCCCCGAAGCATATCGGTGAACGGTCCCGGGAACGCGGGTGTCCTGCCCGCATCTTCCAAATGAGGTTGCAGGAAGTATGCCTGCGTTTCCGGGTGACCAATGACTATTTTGAATACTCCGGGTTGCCTGATGGACCCGGGTGGAGTAGAACCCCTCTATGAGTGATCGTCCGTCCCAGTCGAATTCCGAAGCAACGCCCGAGGTGAATCTTGCGGTGGCGGAGTTACCGTTCAAATATTATATTTTTGATTGGGACAATAATATTCTGCACATGCCCACCCGGATTCACTTGGAAAAGCGTCTCCCGGATGGGAACTGGGAACCCATTTCGGTCAGCACCTCGTTTTATGCGGTGGTGAGAAATGATAAAGAAAACTACCGTCCGCCGGGCGGGGATTGGGAACAGGCTTTTCGCGAATTCCGGGACTTTGAGGAGGAGACGGAAAGCATGTTTCTCCGGCATACCCGGGAGGCGTTGGATCCGGTGATCGCGGGTGAGCGGAAACCCGGCCCGAGTTTCCGTCAATTCCGAAAGGCCTTGATTGAAGGTCGGTTGTTTGCGATTGTGACCGCGCGCGGGCACCGCGCCGACACGGTTCGCTCCGGGGTGGAGTATTTTATTTCCAATGTATTGACTGCGAAGGAGCGTCGGCAAATGATGTCGAATCTGCGGGGATACCGGGCCGCGTACGAGCAGGACGAAGGCTATTTGACCGACGGGGAGGTGTTGTCGCTTTACTTGGATTTATGCCGTTATCACGCGGTGACCAGTCCTGATTTTCGCGCCCGCATGGGGCGGGAGGAGCCCGGGGTGGACATTCAGGAGGAGGCCAAGCAATTTGCCATCATGGATTTTATGCGCCACCTGTTTCGCATCGTGCATAAAAGCGGTGTGGACAAACCAATCAGCGTGGGGTTTTCGGATGACGATCCCCGCAATGTGCGGGCGGTGGTGGGTTTCATCGAGGAGGAACTGCACCGCGAATTTCCGCAGGTGAAATTCGTGGTCTACGACACCTCGGAGGCGGACGTTCCGGACGGCAGAAAAATCGTGGTGTCCGGACAAATGGAATTGCCCTTCACCTGAGGGTTGCCCATGAATTTCCGGTCGATATAGCAGATATATATGGCCTTCAGATGACTTTTTTTGCTTGTAAAAACTACTTGTGAAGGGAGGCGGACGGATAAGACGGAATATCAACCGGGATGCCGC
>JAGYLC010000043.1 GCA_018401235.1 Kiritimatiellia bacterium | reverse complement strand
GATGGAATATTGCGATCGGAAAGTCAACATAAATATCACCTGTTGTTATATATTAAATCACCTGTTGCTTTATGATTAGGATTAGGATTAGTAGAATTTCTGGGCTCTGAGCTGGGTATTCTTCATTTGTTGAAGTCGTTGTTATTTTTGTGACGCGGTTTTGCGGCGGGCGTATTTGCGTTTCTTTCGCCAGAGTCTGAATTTGATCAGTGGTATAGCGTATTTTGAGGTCAGGTAGCCCATGACGGCCATGCGGAAGGGTTTGAATTTGCCAGCGCGGAGCATGGAGGAACCTAAGAATTCTGTGATGCGCTCCTGGGTAGTGACATCGTTCGGCACTCCTCTGTCGTACTGGGGAACGTTTCGCCCCGCTCTTTTCCAGCGATCAATTCGTATGGGTGCCAGCGAGCCTTTTCGCTTGGTCTGCATTTTATGCGTTGAATAACTGGGATCTTGCGTGACGTCGGTGAGCACCAAATCACCGTTGTCCACCGCAGATTCCACCAGAGCCAATCCCGCTTGGGTCCGAATGAGCAGGCGGGAATGTTCCTTGAACTTGTATTCCCCATCCTCATTTCGCGTCCAGGCATCACTTGCGGACAGGTCCGAAAATTCATTTGATCCGTCCAAACAGGTCTGGCACCGCTCCGGCATGTAGAGAGATGTAAAATAATTGTAGGCTCCGTCTTTGTAATTGGAGTAGTGTAGCGGTCGAGGGGGGCGATCATCTTTGAATACCGCCCGCATCTGACCCGGCCACTCCCCTCCCCTGAATTGAAAATTACTGATCTCGTCTTTGTTTATTCCCCGCATGGCCAACATTTCCGTGGTTAAATTCGGTTCCAATGACCCTCCACAAAATAATCAAATCACAATCGGAATTTTAGTGGCCAACTCAGGATCGTGGGTTTGTAACTTCCGAAAGCCATGTGTCTGACAGGGCAATATCGCCGCCGCGAATTTCCCTTCTCTTTCTCGTACATCCGCCCATAGGGTGTTCATGGGCACAATGGAATATCGCGATCCCTGGCTTTCACACAACTCTTCGTAGTTTGTCGCAATAAAGGGTTCAGCCTTCCATGGCCTTTCTTTGTTCATACGGGTGACCAAACAGCCCTGCACTTGCCCGATTTTCAAAAGATGATGCAATAATGCCGTCACCATTCCTCCTCCAGCCCCGCCTTTGCGAAAACGCTCATCGGTGGCATACCCCACATAGGTTTTTTCCACCTTCCCGTCAAATCCCTTGTCGATGAAGCGTTCGCCGAAAACCTGTTCGGCCAAATCCCCGTATTTTACCTCTCCGCCCGGACAAACATCTCCACAGAGTCCGCAGGCAATACATTTGTGTGGGTCCAACACCGGGTATTTGTCCTCGCCAACTGTAATGGCCCCGGTCGGACACACCCCAGAGCAACTTCCGCATCGGGTACACAATTCTTTGGCCGAAAAGGCAATACTTAAGAAGGGAGAATCCTTCGTGACGGGTTGGAGCGGTTTACCCTCGGCATCTTGATACGGACTTTGTTTCATATGCGTTCCCGCTACCCTGCCAATTCCATTCAGGCAAGCGATAAAAAGGACTCTCATTTTTCTTGCCTTCTCTTATAAAAACCTTATCAACCCGTATATCCGGATATTTGAATATAAACACTCAGGAACTCATTATGTCATCTAAAACCCATGTTTTCACTTCCGAATCAGTAACCGAAGGTCACCCTGATAAAATCTCCGACGGTGTATCGGACTCAATTTTGGACGCCCTTTTTCAACAAGATCCACAAAGTCGGGTGGCCTGCGAAACCTTGGTGAATACCGGCTTGGTGATCATTGCCGGGGAAATCACGACCAATGCCGTGGTCAACTACGTGGATGTGGTTCGCCGCAAAATCACCGATATTGGCTATACCCATTCCGACATGGGCTTCGATGCAAACACCTGTTCGGTGATGGTGGCCCTGGATAAGCAGTCCCCGGATATTTCCCAGGGCGTAAGTGAAGGCAAAGGTAAGTATAAAGAACAAGGCGCCGGAGACCAAGGCATGATGTTTGGTTACGCTTGTGATGAAACCAAAGAATTAATGCCGGCACCGATTATGTTTTCCCACAAACTGACCAGGGCCATGTCCAAAGCCCGCAAATCGGGAAAAATCCCCTTCCTTCGCCCGGACGGTAAATCACAGGTATCCGTGGTCTATGAAAACGGAAAACCCTCCTACATCGACACCATCGTCCTCTCCTCGCAACACAGTGCGGATGTTTCCCAGAAACAAGTCAAAGACGGTCTGATCGCGGAAGTAGTCGAAAAGGTATTGCCGAAAAGTATGATCACCGGCAAAACCCGCTATCTGATCAATCCCACCGGGAAGTTCGTGGTGGGCGGACCTCAAGGCGACTGCGGTCTCACCGGACGTAAAATCATTGTCGACACCTACGGCGGCATGGGCCGCCACGGTGGCGGTGCTTTCAGCGGAAAAGATCCCAGCAAAGTGGACCGCAGCGCGGCCTACATGGCCCGCTATGTGGCAAAAAACATCGTGGCGGCCAAGCTCGCTACTCGCTGTGAAGTCCAGTTGGCCTACGCCATCGGCTTCCCCGAACCGGTCTCCGTGTTGGTGGAAACCTTCGGAACGGGTACGGTGGATGAAGTGGTATTGGCCAAGGCCGTCCGCAAGGTCTTCGGACTCAAACCTCGCGAAATCATCGAAGGGCTCGACCTCAAGCGTCCCATCTACGAACCCACGTCCGCCTACGGCCATTTTGGCCGAAGTAGCAAAAAGGAACTCGAATCCTTCCGTTGGGAGCGCACTGACAAAGCAGAAGCCCTGTCAGCTGCCGTCTAACCGATGGTCAAAGCCTGCATTTTTGATTTCGACGGGATCCTGGCTGACACCGAGGAACTTCACTATCTGTCTTTTCGGCATGTGTTAAAACCTCTTGGAGCCGAATTTGACTGGGATCAGTATGTACGCGAGTACATGGCTTTTGATTCCAGTCAGGTGTTTTCCGCCGCCTTGAAAGTGGCGGGAATCACAGAATCCCCGTTCAGCATTCGCGATCTTATCGACCAAAAAATCATCGCCTTTGCCGACGTGCAACGTAACGCCCGGGTGACCCCGCTGCCGGGAGCCGTTGAGGCTGTGCGTTTCGCGCACCAACGCGGTCCCCTCGCCCTCTGCACCGGAGCCGAGCGCAAAGATGTGACTCCGCTGATGAACGCCTTCGGCATCATCGACCTGTTTCAAGCCATCGTCACCGCCGAAGACGTTCGCATCAGCAAGCCTGATCCGGAAGGTTACACCCTGGCCGCCTCGCTTCTGCACACGGCCCCGCAGGATTGCCTGGCCATCGAGGATACCCCCGGTGGCCTGCGGGCGGCGAGGGGCGCCGGCTGTCAAACCCTCGGGGTCACCACCACCCACTCCAAAACGCAACTTCTCCCCTATGCCGACCGGGTGGTCGATTCACTGCTTGGCTTTTCGGATCTATTGGAGTAAAAGTTCCAGCATGAAACCACTGCTCCTTCTTCCACTCCTCTTCATCCTGCTAGGCTGCGGTACTCCCCGCGTCTGTCAGAAAGCCGAATATCCAACTACCACTAAGGTCGAGACCCTGATCGCGGCCACCCAAAGTTGGGATGGAGCGCTGCTTCCCGCCTATCCCGAAGGACAACCCGAAATCACCTTGCTGAAAATCACCATTCCCCCCGGGGCCCGCCTGCCTCTGCACTCCCATCCGGTTATCAACGCCGGCATCCTGCTCAGCGGGGAACTGGTGGTAACCACGGAAAATGACGACACCATCACCCTCAAGGCCGGGGACCCATTGATCGAGGTGGTTCACACCCTGCACTACGGAAGTAATCCAGGGACCATTCCCGCCAAAATACTAGTCTTCTACGCGGGGAAAGTGAACACACCCGTCACCGTCCTTGCGGAAGAGAACTGACCAGGATCCTTAAACCAACGTACGGATTCATCTGAGCTGTTCAATTTTTTCGAGGATTGTTTGATAAAATTAATGTAGACAAAGTGTCAATTGTCTCTTTCTGGGACATTCCCATTTGGTGGTTTCCGAAAGTGAAAAAAGAAGGAACTCGGCTGATGAAACCCGGGCCGTAAACGGCCCCTCATGAAGCCTCGTAACCGAGGGACTCTAAAAGCGGCGTCCAGAGAATTGGTTCGTAGCCCTCCGTTTACGGGGCTTCCCTTGTAGATGCTACAAGTCGCTACGTAACCGGAGCCCCGCAACAAAAAACCCGCCAGACATTTCTGCCGGCGGGTTTGTCGGATTGGAAAGGTTCCAATTAACGCTTGGAGAACTGGAAGCGTTTGCGGGCACCGGGCTGACCGGGCTTTTTCCGTTCTTTCATGCGGTCGTCACGGGTGAGACAGCCTTTGGCTTTTAGCACGTCGCGATATTCAGCATCGATCTCAACCAGCGCCCGGGAAATCCCGTGACGAAGGGCTCCGGCCTGGCCGGCTTTCCCACCCCCGTCCAAACGAGCCTGGATATCGAATTTATCGCCGACTTCCAAGTAGGACAGCGGTTGCTCAATGTAGGTGCACAGTACCGGATCGGAAAAATACTGGGTGAATTCCTTGCCGTTGACAAAGATTTTGCCCACTCCGGGGCTCATGCGCACGCGGGCAACCGATGTTTTACGGCGTCCGGTGGCGATGGTGGGTTGATTGGGGGTAGTTGTGGCCATAAATAGGGGGTTCCTTCAATTAGACTTCAAGAGCTTCCGGCTTCTGGGCCGCATGGTTGTGTTCGTCACCGGCATACACTTTCAGACGGCGAATTACCTGACGGCCCTGCCGACTGCGGGGAATCATCCCCCACACGGCCTGGCGAATCAGACGCTCGGGATCGCGTTCACGCACGAACGCGGCGGGTTTTTTGGTCAAACCACCGGCAAAACCGGAGTATTTCTGATACATCTTCAATTTTTCCTTATTACCGGAAAGATATACCTTGGAGGCATTGGTTACGATGACAAAATCACCATTGTCCACATGCGGGGCGTAGGTGGGTTTGTGTTTGCCGCGAAGCACGTTTGCGACTTCGGTGGCCAAATGACCGAGAGTTTTACCAGTGGCATCCACAATGTGCCACTTGCGGTCAATGTCCGCTTCTTTGAGAAAGGTTGTATTCATTACGTAATTTTCCTTGAAAAAAATGAGGTCCCCACACGGGGAATGGAGGCGGGAAACTAGTGATTTGACCTCAATCTGTCAACTACGATTTCGAACTTTGTTTGGTGCCGGACAAGTTTTTTCTTCTGTTCCTTTCGCCTCCCATCCATATCAAGCGGCCATGCACACTCAAGCTTTGTTTGTAACCACAGGCGAACGTCTCCGCGGAAAACAGTCGCGGCACAGCCCACAACGGGTTCCGTCACAGCCCCGGGCGGTGCAGTGTTCCCTTCCATAGAGGATGATGCGGATATGCAGCTTGTTCCAGTACTCCCGCGGAAACAATTTTTTCAGATCCGCCTCCGTTTGCTTCACGTTTTTGCCATTCGTAAGTCCCCAGCGCTGGGCGAGGCGATGAATATGGGTATCTACCGGAAAAGCTGGGACACCAAAGGCCTGTGACATCACCACGGAGGCGGTTTTGTGCCCCACTCCCGGCAGGGTCTCTAATTGATCCATATCCGCGGGAACCATTCCTCCATGATTACGAACCAACAGGGCGGAAAGTTCGGAAATGGCTTTGGCTTTGCGGGGAGAGAGTCCGCAGGGTCGGATGATTTCCTGTATCCGCGCCACCGGTTGCTTCATCATCTCCTCCGGGCTGTCGGCCAGCGCAAACAGCGCCGGGGTCACCTGATTCACCCGCTTGTCCGTACATTGGGCCGAGAGCAGAACCGCAATCAACAACGTATAAGGATCCCGGTGATCCAACGGAATCGGCGGATCCGGGTATAGGCCGGCCAATCGTCGATCAATCAGGGCCGCTCGCTCCTTACGGGTCATTAGGGTCCGGTGGTCCAGCGGTTGTAATCCGCCAAAATCACCGACTCGCCGCCCCGGATGGGGAACCCCGCCCTTAGTGGGAATCCTCTGGGCAGCGGATTCAGGTCCATAATGGGTTTCCAGCTCTGATAATTCCCCCGAATCAATTCGGACTGATAAGGCCGATTACGGCTGAGCATCGTCAGATACAGTCCGTTGATGGGCTGCAGGCGATCATGAATTTCGAAAAATTGATCCACATTCAGAGGCAAATAGAGGGAGAGCTGCCCCCCGTACCAGGCGGTGGCCCAGGGCATATCCGTGCACACCAGTTCCTGCGGGGCAAAAGGAGTGGTAACCAGGCTGATGTCACTCGCCCGATAGGGAGGATAACTACTGGATTTCGGAGGCATCAGGGTCACCAACAGCGGTACCGATTGCATTAAAACAAACAGGGTCACCAGTGCGAGTGACACGATCTGCACACTGATCTGCAAGCGGTCCAGCAACAGATAAAAGAAGGCCGTACCGTACAGGATGACCAGAGGGAAAAGCAAATGTGCCACCTCAAGCTGATGGCTTCCAAACACCCCCGCGGCCAGAATCAGAAGTCCGTACGCCGCCAGGATGCACCATCGCAACACCTTCACCGGTTTCCGCTGAAAGGCATAGAAGTAGGTGGCCACAAATAATCCCAGTGCCATACCGGATCCCAGAGGAATATCCTTGAAGGTAAAGGCGTCGTTCAGAGATTTGAGGGTGCGCACCACCATCCCTCTGAACAGGGACACGTCCTGGTCCTGTACGTCCGCATAACTCCGCATGTACAGATCCTGAACATCTCCCCGGATCGCATAATGGGGAGCCAGCCCAAAGGGCGTGCCGGATACCGCCATATTCCGCATCACCCAGGGAGCTGTCACCACCCCGAGAATCAGCACCACCAGGGCCGCGGGAAGCCATGCCCGTTTTTTCAGCCCCAAAAACAAGCCCAGAACATAGGCGGGGACCATCACAATGGAGGCGTACCGGGTCAGGAAAAGCAGGGCCAGGGACAAGGCGCCCAGTCCAACCGGGATCAATAACCGCAGTCCCGAAATTTCAGATTGTGCATCGGCCTTCAACACCGAGGTCAGACACCACACCGCGAACAGGAAACATAACAGGGCAAAGGAAATTTCGGTGCCCGACACCGCGCCCGCCCACAATTGGGCACTCAACAGCATAATGGTGACCGAGGTAAAGGCCACCCGGGGGCTGAACAATTGCCGCCCAATCAGGTAGACCAGCAGCCCGCTCAAAAAGCAGAACAGGAGATTCATCGGAATGATCATCCATTGCTCGGGTGAAAATTTGGCGGCGGTGGCCTGGGGAAAGGAGGTGCGGAACACTTTGAACATCGTTCCCAACAGCAGCGGATAGGCCGGGGCGTTCACCAGATCCGGGATTCCCGCTAACACTGGGGCGTCCGGCTGTTGGGTCAGTTTCTGTTTTTGTTCCAGATAGCGCAAATCTCCCGGCCGGATCAGGCGGGTGTGCAAACGTCCGGTTTCAGAGAAACTACGGGCGAGCTGTGCCTGGTCCATCGCCCGGGGATTGTTAAAGCCCTGGTATTGGGTAGCCACAAACAACAACGCCATCAACATCATGAAAATGATGTACAGGGTGGTTTTGAGAATAGCGGGGCCTACGCCCACCTCTAAATGATAAACGAGATTTTGTGCACTGGAATTAAACGGTTTTGCCATGGGGTCTCCTAAAGTCGGACAAGATAGAGGGTTCGGGTGGATGCATCAAGGGAAGAAAGCGGTAGAATTACGAAAAAGTTTCCGGGTCACGGATTCGCCAGTATAGTTTTCGGGACCGTCCGGGTAGGGATCGGATGTAATAATAGGGAATTCTTCCCAATCGGAAGGGATGCTGACCTTCCCTCACCGCGAAGCGTCCGGCGACGCGTTCGGCAAAGGCGCTGGTGTACCCCGCCTCCTCCACCCGCGCGGCCGCCACTTTCCCGCACACGCCCCAGGGGAAACTCAGTTGATGCACCGGCGTTCCCAGCCGCAGGCTCAGTTCCGCCCGCGACCGCGTCAGTTCATACCGAATCTCCTCCTCCCGCTCCTCTGGAGTCTCGATCTGCAGAAAATGCTGGCGGAACAGGTACGGCGCCGCGTCCGGGTCGTCGTGCATCCTCGCCACCACCGAGGGATCCACTTCGTGTTTCAAGGCGTCACTCAGGCGGGACCGGGCGGGCAACAGGGGATGAAACACATTGGAGGGCGAGAGCAGGTGAAGCGATTCTCCATAATCGTTGATCATCGGCCAGGAGAGCAACGGCAGCCGGGTTTCGGGCTCAATCAGCTTTAAGAATTTCTCGTGCGCAAAGATTTTTCCATGCGACCAACTGTTGGACTGCACATCAACGACCCCCTCCTCCACCAGGGCCTTCAACTCACACCAGGAACAAAAAGGAGTTTTGGTCCGGTCCACATCCGGATCGTGTCCCTTCTCTCCCCAGACCGGACGGGGCGCGGGCAGATCCGGAATCCGCCCGGGAATCGCGTAGGTCACCGCCCGCAGACCGTAACGTCGCAACAGCGGCGCCACCACCGTCCACAAACTCGCCCAAGCATGGTCAAAGGTCAGCATCACCGAGTGCCTATCCGCTTTGCGCCGGCCACACAACACATCCTCCAGTTCCGCTGCGGTCAGGGTTTGATAGCCATTCTCCATCAGATACACCAAATACGGCTCCAGCAACTGACGCGTCATCCGCGAAAAGCGGAACACCGGTACCGCGTTCCCTACCCCGGCCCCGAATACAAACGCGGGCATTTTTCCCGAACACACCTCCACCCGCTCCCGCCACACGGTATCGCTTTCACGAAAAGGGATCGGTGCTTTAAACATGTCAGATCCCCCGGACAATCTCCCCGACCAAGCCCGGACCCCGATAAATCAATCCCGAATAGACCTGCACCAACGCGGCCCCCGCGTCCAGTTTCTCTTTGGCATCCTCCGCGCTGAAAATCCCGCCCACCCCGATGATGGGCAGGCGGCCCTGCAATCGATTCGCCAACCCGCGCACCACCTCCGTGGAGCGCTCCCGGACGGGCGATCCGCTCAATCCCCCCGCCTCCTCCGCATGAGGCTGTCCGGCCACCCGCCTACGATCCAGGGTGGTATTGGTGGCAATCACCGCATCCATACCCGACTCCACCAGTGCCCCCGCAATAAAATCCAAGCCCGCCTCGTCCAGATCCGGAGCGATTTTCACCGCCATCGGCGTATAGGTTCCTGTTTCCTTCTGCAGATCCCGACGCGTATTCGCCAGCGAACACAGCAACCCCGTAAACGCATCCCCTTTCTGCAATTCCCGAAGATTACTGGTATTTGGCGAAGAAATATTCACCGCCACATAGTCGGCCCGCGCATAGACCGCCCGCAAGCCCAACACATAATCCGCTTCCGCCCGCTCAATCGGAGTGTCAAAATTCTTGCCGATATTAATCCCCACGATTCCCCGGTAGCGGGCCTGACCCAGGTTCTCCAGCAGCGCGTTTACGCCTTGATTATTGAAACCCATTCGATTGATGATCCCCTCCGACTCCGGCAGCCGGAACAGTCTCGGTTTGGGATTTCCGGGCTGCGGACGCGGGGTGACCGTGCCCAGTTCCAGAAACCCGAAGCCCAGCGAACCGAATCCGTCCACGCAGACTCCGTTTTTATCCATCCCCGCCGCCAAGCCCACCGGATTGGCGAAACGCAACCCCATTACCTCCACCGGTTTTTCAGGAACCTCGCCCGCCATGAAATGGGGTTTCCCCTCGTGGGCTGTTTTCTGCAGCAGGGAAAGGGTTTTTTCATGCACCCACTCAGGGTCCATGCGAAAGGCCAGTGATTTAAACAGAGGATACAACATGCGATTTCTTTACCCCCGTTTAAAAACCACGCAACAATTATGACCGCCAAAACCAAAGGCATTGCTCAGCACCACCCGGACCTCTTTCTCGCAGGCCACATTCGGGGTCACATCCAAATCACAGTCCGGATCGGGCGTTTCGTAATTGATCGTCGGCGGTATCACATTGCGATTCAATGCCAATACACTGATCACCGCTTCAATGGCCGCCGCGCCCGCCAGCAAATGGCCGGTCATGGATTTAGTGGAACTGATGCTCACCTTCCGCGCGTGATCCCCCAGACTTTTTTTAATCGCTTTGGTTTCCCCCGCATCGTTCAACACCGTACTGGTCCCATGGGCATTGATGTAATCCACGTCCGCCGGATTCACCTCCGCCTTTCCCAAAGCCAGCGAAATGCAACGGGCCGCCTGACGCGCATCGGGGTCCGGGGCCACGATATGGTGGGCATCACAGGTGCGCCCCGACCCCGCCGCCTCCGCATACACCCGCGCTCCCCGTTTCCGGGCATGCTCCTCGCTTTCCAACACCAGCACCGCCGCACCCTCCCCCATCACGAAGCCACTGCGATCCGCATCAAATGGACGCGACGCCCGCCATGGCTCGTCCTGATACTGCCGACACAACGCCCGCATCGCCGAAAACTGCCGATACCCATCTCGTTGATTGATCCCTCGCACCCCCCCACCAGCATCACATCCGCATCCCCGCGCTGAATCAAATCAATCCCGTCCGCGATCGCATGATTCCCCCCCGCACAGGCGGTGGTTACTACGTAATTGGGGCCGTTCAGGCCATATTTGATGGCGATGTGACCCGAAATAATGTTCAAAATCAATTGGGACACCATAAACGGATTAAACGCCTTGTGCCCCTTCTCCGGCAGGGCCATCCCCGCTTTTTGTGCCACATGCAGCCCCCCGGTTCCGCAGCCCATCACCACCCCGGCCCGCTCCGGATCGAGCGTGGCGGATGACAACCCCGAATCCTCCCAGGCCTGACAGGCCGCTGCAAAGCCATATTGACTGAAAGGGTCCATTTTCTTCGCTTCCCGCGCGGTCATGTAGGTCTCCACATCGAAATCCTTCACCTCCGCCGCGATCTTCACCGGATACTCGGAGGCATCGAATCCGCGAATGCGATCCACCCCGGATGTCCCCGAAATCAACGCATCCCAGAAGCTATCCAGCGAACAACCCAGAGGAGACACCACCCCCATACCAGTGATCAATACTTTTTCCATGAGCCTTCCGTTAGCAGGAAAGCCCCCCGGGGGCAAGTCCGGGATGCGATCCTCTGAAATGTCGTCGACGGTGCGAACGTGTAGTTCTTAAAAGACAGACTCCACCCGAAACCATAGATACGCACCCGCTGACGTGTCCGCCGAAGCTCGAAGAGCGCAGGAGGAAGCCTTGGCGTAGGAGTATCCCTTCGGGGGCCCGCTGATGAATTGCTGAGTGGTTAGAGAGACCGGATCAAGGGACGTTGTCCCTTGCTATCGAATATGATGCCGTTGGCATCAAGATCAACGTCTTCTAAGCCGGAGCGGCGGCGTAGGCGCGGGTGGACGCATCGGAGTGGGCGGCCATCTGCACCGGAACCCGCTCGTAGATGCGCTGGTGGTTTTCCACCCCGGCCAGGCGGAATGCGCCAGTACGATGGCGTCGGGTGCGGTAGGCGTGTCCGTTCTCAGGTAGGGCATGAGTGTAAAATTCCTCATATTCCTCGTAGCTCAGTCGACGACGGTCCCGCAGCAGGGCGATGCGGGCTTCGGAGTTCAATCCCTCCCGGTATCCCGCCATCACCGTTCCTCCGAAAAAGGCACCCATGCATCCGCTACCATAACTGAAAAAGCCGACCCGGGCTCCTTCCAAGTTCAACTGCGGTTGGTCCAGCAGACTCAACAGACCGATATAAAGGGACGCGGTGTAGGCATTCCCGTTGATGCGGTTGTAGTGCAGGGAGGGCTCCACCTGCTGTTGCAACTCGCGGGCGGACAGAGACGACTTTTCCTGGCGGGCCAGATGCAAATGCGCCTTCAGCCCCATGCGGGAGAACGGCAGATGATAGCAGAAATGATCAAAATCCTCGAAGATGGCTCCGGTCGCCTGCTGGTAATGGTTCCAGCACTGCTCCAGCGCGTTCAAGTAGACTTTGATCGAATATTTTCCGTCCACCAGGGCTTCATCCAAATAATTTGGACGCCAGAAATCCATCACATCCTCAGTGAAATAGCCGACATCGACATCCACCTCCATCACCTTCGGATGGGCGGAAATCACCATCGCCACCGCGCCCGCCCCCTGGGTGGGTTCCCCGGCGGTGCCCAACCCGTAGCGAGCCTCGTCGGATGCCACAATCAGCACCTTTTGCTCCGGCTTCAACGCCACCGTGGCCAAAGCAAAATGCAGGGCAGAGGTGCTGCTGCAACAAGCCTGCTTCATTTCCACCGTGCGGCAGTTGGAGGGCAAATCCAGAAGATGATGAATGTAGATAGCCCCGGCCTTGGACTGGTCGATCCCGGATTCGGTGGCGAAAATGACTGTCTGGATCGCCTCGCGCTCCACCCCTTCGAGCGCCTGGAGCGCCGCGTTGGCCCCCATGGTGATCACATCCTCGTCCGGGGACGGCACCGACATGAATTCCTGTCCGATTCCCTGATGGTATTTGGCATAGTCCACATTGCGGGCTTTGGCGAGTTCGCGCAGATCCAGACCGTATCCGGGGACGTACATGCTGATGGTTTCGATTCCTATTTTCATGAAAATGTTCTCCTCGTAACCTATACTGGATTCAGGACAGTGCCAGTGACAATCCGGCGATGGCATCCGTTTCTTCCGGATCCAGCACCTGCAGGGCGCCGTGCAGGACCTGCTCCAGGGAATGTAAATACTTGAGAAACGCCTCCCTACCCTCGCGCGTCATGGTTACTTTCGTGCGGGAATGCCTCCCCTTCCCCACTTTGTGCAGCAGGATGATGTCCGCCTCCTCCAAGACCTTCAAATGTCGACTGAGATTGCCATCCGTCAGTCCGCACTGCAACTTGAGTTCCTGAAAACCCAGGCCTTCGGGCGAGGAACACAGGGTAGTGACCAGTGCCAGTCGGGCGGGTTCATGAATGGATTTCTCCAATTCATTCCAAAGAGGTTTATCCATGAGGTCCATTAGTCTTCCGGGGTTCGGGTTGAAAATTCGCGGGCGAACGCCGCATAACGTCGGTCGTCCAAATGCAAAATCATGCCCCCGGCCCATTCCCCGGCGCAAAACACCAGTCCCATGGCCAAAGGCTGTTGAAAACTCATGCCCGGCAACAACAGGCACAACGCGCCCGCCAGAATATAAAAAATTCCCACCAGGGCGACCGCCGAGGGCAATACGTAGCGGGAGGCCAGATTGGACAGACCAAACATGCACATCCACACCCCGAAGAGCAGGTCAAACTCGCGGCGAATCAGCAATACCAGCGTAAACAGCGCCCCCACCGCCAAGGGAGGAATCACGTCCATCATCGGACGGAGACGACTGAACTCCCGCTGAATCATCCGGTCGTTCAAAAACCAATACACCAGCGCCCCCAAATTCAACAGCATCGCCGACAGAAACACCATCCCCCACACCGCCAGGTGCGCCAGATTGGTTTCGGGCACCCACCGCAGCTCCAACACCACCGCCGCCACCAACGCCAGACTGCCGGACACCATGCGGGTGGGACCCGACCAGCCCTTAAAGCGCTCTTTCTCCAACAGCGAATGACGGAGCGAGCGAACCGTGTTGAGGGCATCTTGCAGAGGATGGGTCGTCAATGGGGTTTCCTATAAGTGGTTGCGGGTGACAGTTGAAAAGACGTTACCCTCCTATTACTTTGCATCGCAAAGGATTCAACTGAAATCTGGATCTTTTTTCCTGAAAAACCAAACACTTCGCTCGAGTGTACGATAGGCATTCCTGCCTGTCGCTCTGGGAGGATCACTGGATCCGGAATCAGAATGTGAGATAGGCATTCCTGCCTGTCGCTCTGGGAGGCCCTCCGGCACTGGTATTCGGAAACCCCTCTGCATGTTAGAAATCAATGAGATCTTCTTTTGGGATTGAAGATTACATTTAACCTCGTATTATTGTACCTATGCAAAAAGGAACTATCTGCATTGTTGAAGACGAAGAGGACATCCGCGACATTCTTGTGGTGCAATTGAAACGGGAGGGGTATACCACGCTGACCGCGTCCTCCGGAGAGGAAGGGGTCGCCCTCATCCGCGAAAAAAAACCCCAATTGCTCCTCCTCGACCTCATGCTGCCGGGAATTGACGGCTTCGATGTCTGCCGCACTCTGCGTCAGGACAAGGAATTGAGGGACATGCCCATCATCATGATTACCGCCAGGGGGGAGGAAGCGGACATCATTACCGGTCTGGAAATGGGGGCCGATGATTATATCACCAAACCCTTCAGCCCGCGGGTGGTGGTTTCCCGAATCAAATCCGTGCTGCGCCGGGGCAACAAAAAGGACAGCGATTCCAGCGGCATCATTGAGTATGAATCTATTCATATCGACCAGCCCAAACACCTGGTCACCGTGGAGGACCGCTCCGTGGATCTCACCGCCACTGAATTCAAACTGCTCGCCTTCCTCTGCTCCCGTCCCGGCTGGGTGTTCACCCGCCAGCAAATTGTGGACAGCGTCAAGGGCGAGGATTACGCCGTGACCGAACGTTCCGTGGATGTACAGGTGGTGGGACTGCGCAAAAAACTGGGCAACCAAGCGGAATACATCGAAACCGTTCGCGGGGTGGGATACCGGGCGAGGGAATTAGGCTGAACCATGAACGATTCGGGTCGCCTTGAGCCATCCGGAGGAGGCCCCCTGCTCCGCTGGATCGGTCTTATCGTAGTTACAGTTCTCTTTGTCGGTGTGTGGATCATTTCCGGTGCCCAACCCGCGTTTTATAGCCTGCTGTTGTTTGCAGGCATCTACGTGGTTTTACGCTACCGCCATCATCTCAAATCCAAAGCGTTGCTCCCCCAGCAGCAGTTGTTATCCGAAATCGCCTCTCTGCGGGAGGAGAGCGGGCATCGGACGATCCAACTGACTTGGAACCACCCCTTTAAACCGGTGGCGGAACTGATCAATCAACTGGTCAGCATCCAGGAACGGCAGGATCGGCAGTTAACCGAGCAACATCATCATCAGCAAGTGCTGCTCAACAACATGTCCGAAGGAATTGTGGCTCTGGACAACGACCAACGCATCACTGGCATCAACCCCGCCGCGGCCAGTTGGCTGAATCTGGGGAATCCCATGAGGGTGCAGGGTGAAGTGTTTTACACCCGTTGCCGCCACCCCAAACTCCTGCAACTCATCGAGGAACTGACCTCTTCGGAAACCTTCAAGGAAACCTACCTTCGTCTGGAGCGCGAGGGCGCGGAGGACCGAGTGGTCAAAGTGAAAGGCTCCCCCCTCATTGACCGGGACCAGACCCTGGGGGTGCTGCTCATCCTCCAGGATGTCACCACCCTGCGGCGGCTCGAAACTCTCCGTCAGGATTTCGTGGCCAATGTGACCCACGAACTCCGAACCCCCCTCACCGCAATTAAAGGCTATGCCGAACTGATGTCGGACGATCCTTCGGATGCGGAGCAAATCCGATCTTTTACCGAGCGCATTCTCAAACAGTCCAACCGCATGATCAGCATTATCGATGATCTGCTCGCCCTCACCCGCATCGAGAGTGCCGAAGCCCAGCCCGCCCTCCAAAAAACCGAACTCCGCCCCCTCCTGGAGCGCGTGGAGAACCTCTGCGAAGAGCAGGCCGCCATCCGGGATCTGCAGATCGAGGTTGACTGCGAGGAAACCCTGCAGGCCGACATTCATCCGCCTCTGCTGGAGCAGGCCCTGCACAACCTCGTACACAACGCCATCAAATACACCTACCCCGGAACCCTCATTACCCTGCGCGCCCGCGCCGCCGGTCCGGACATCCGAATGGAGGTGATCGACCAGGGCCCCGGCATCCCCGAAACCGATCAATCCCGACTCTTCGAACGCTTTTACCGGGTCGACAAGGCCCGCAGCCGCTCCGTGGGTGGAACCGGACTCGGCCTCAGCATCGTCAAACACATCGTGCTCCTGCACCAGGGAAACACCGGGGTGGACAGCCGCCTCGGCAAAGGCTCCACCTTCTGGATTTCCCTGCCCGCGGACAGTGAGTAGACTCGGGTGGGTGGTTGAGTGGTTGGGTGGTTAATCCGTCGTCTTCACTCTTCGAGCTACGCCGGGACACAGACCTCCGTTTGAAGGGCAAAATAGCGG
>JAGYLC010000042.1 GCA_018401235.1 Kiritimatiellia bacterium | reverse complement strand
CGCAGAACCGTGCACGACCGGCCGTCGACGGCGACCCGGTGGTCGACGGATCGGGGAAACTCGTCGGGGTAGGTAAAAAGAGATATGGTCATAGGCAGGGTGGGGTTGAAAACAGGGTTTACGCAGGGTTCATGCGCAGGCGTTGAGCAACTTGGCTTGGAGAGCGTTCTATTGGTTCCATGAAAGCTGTCAAGAATTGGGAACGCGACACAATTGGAGAAATCCACTATGCGACTTGTCAGAAGCATCTTGCAAGGTGGATAATTTTCGTTTCCATCAATGACCGCATCCCGCTCCCGGGCGAACAAGCCGTGGCGACGGGACGTTTATCCAATTGATCGTGTTGATCCGGTCAAAACCGCCTCGTTTTTTTTGACAGGATGGAGAGGATTTTCAAAAACAGGGGGGCGGCGCTTCCCGCGCCGGATTCCTCACGATGAATGACGGTCACAAAAAGCGAAAATGCTGACAGTTTCCGAGTTTCGGAATGGCCTGCGATTTAGGTTCCGAACGTCGGAAATCGTGGTGATGACTCAAATTCCCACCCGTTGATTGAAATGGATCTCGATGTTGAGAAGACTGCGGTTCACCGGACTGGACATGGTGATGGGGCCGATGTGGAGATCCCGGATCCGGTGTTCGTTGGAGGTGGTTTTGAGTTTGCAATGAGGTTCGATGTCTGGTAATGTCCTGTCATGGATACTCTGGATGCCAATTTGCGTGAAGAAGAAGATGGCGTGGCCATCCGTATTCCGAAGTCCTGGGTGCAGGATGTTCGGAACGTGCGCTTGGAGCGTCACGGCAGTATGATTGTGATGCTGACGAAGCCGGCTACACTTGAAGATATTGCACACTGCTGCGCCGACTGGGGCGGGGATTTTCCTGACCGATTGCCGCAGACCCGTTCCGGCGTTCGCGTTGAGGTTTAAGGGATGCGGGACCAACCGGAGTTCATGCTGGACACCTCGGCATGCATTGCTCTTTTGCGGGGGAATTCACCTCCGCCAGAAATTCGGAATGCGATATGCGGAATCAGCACGGTGGTGGTGGCTGAACTTTGGGCGGGAGTTTATCACCGGGGAGGGGAAAAAGAACGACAGAAAATTGAACTGCTGCTTGGGGTGGTCGAAGTGATTGCGTTTGACGCAGCGGCTGCACGGCAGACAGGGAAGGTTCTGGGGGAGTTGGCGAGGGAGGGGCTGCCCATCGGGGATTTTGATTCGCAGATCGCGGGTCATGCGCTCGCAGTGCCGGCCATTTTGGTAACAGATAACGTGAAGCACTTTGGGCGTGTGAAGGGGCTTCAGGTGCTTGCCTGGGTACCTACAAAAAAAGGGCGAAACTCGCCTTCTTAGTGGGCTAGCGAATTTTCAAAAACAGGGGGGCGGCGCGTCCCGCGCCGGATTCCTCTCGATGAATGACGGTCACAAAAATGGAGGATGAGATCCTAAATGGATGAATCGCCCGGGTGGAAGGTGACGGAGGCGTGGCGGGTCACGGTCAGCATTTCGGCCGCCCGGGTCACCTCCAGTACGCCCAGCGCCGGAGCCGTGGTGGGAATGCCGTGGTTCGTGTCTGGTGGATTTCGGCCTCGTTGCCCGCATGAATGGAGAGCGCCGCGCCGGAACGGTTGCCCTCCGGCATGGTGCGAAGAAGATAAAGCTGTTTCGCACCTTCACCCGCTCGCTGCCGACAATGTCCAGTCCGTCGTCGGAGATGCTCCAGGAGACGGATTTGTGGTTGTCAAAGGTGACATCGGTGCTGGCGAGACAGACGCTGCTCCATGCAGGCTCCGGTGTGTCCACCACGAGCAGATCACGAAGCGTGATGTGAGTGCAGCGGGTAATTTGTGGTGGGCCGGCGGGTGCTGTCCATAAACGCCCGGATACCTGGTCCGTCCGAAAACTGCCGGGCAGAATGCCCGGTCCGGGCGTAAGAGTGTTCCCGCTGCATCCCTTTGGCGAGCACCGGGCTTCCGAGCACCGCGCCAGGTTCGATCCAGAGGGATTCGCTGGGCGCGATGGATGGGCACGGGCGGTGCCATAGGCCTGTCAGGTAAACGGCAGCGACCGGAGACCTGCGGAGGGTCCATGACGCGCATCGGTTCGGCAAGATAGAGCGGGCGGGTATCCAACTTTCGTCGAATTCTACAACCCAGTGGCCGGGGCCCTTTAGGTCGCGAGTCTGGGTGATCGGTCAGCACGAAGGACTGCTCCCGGGCAAGTGGACGCAGGACCGCATGATGC
Source organism: Kiritimatiellia bacterium (assembly GCA_018401235.1). Taxonomy (GTDB): domain Bacteria; phylum Verrucomicrobiota; class Kiritimatiellia; order SS1-B-03-39; family UBA6053; genus UBA6053. The sequence goes on along the minus strand of JAGYLC010000042.1, from coordinate 14,120 downwards.
GGCATGGCACCGAGGCGCTCAATACAAATTTCCGCCGAACCCTCCAGGGCGAACTGGACGATGTCGATGGGGCGTTGATCCGGTTGATCCGGTCGAAACAGCTTCGTTTTTTGACAGGATGACAGGATGAACCGGATTTATTTCCCTACACATCCCCCAAAAAACCGGGGTTTTAGTCAAAGGGCTTTCCAAGGGACGGCGACGGCGTGTTCGGAGAGTGCATAGGCACGCGGGCCGCCATAAAGGATCACGCCGGGTGCGGCGTTTCGGTAGGCGCTTCGAAAGGCCTGTATCCCGCGGGTATCATGTTTCGACAGCTTCGAAGCCGCTTTGAATTCGATGGGGAAAAGTTTCCCTCCGTACTCGAGGATCACATCCACCTCGGCTCCGTTTTGCGTCCGCCAGTGGTAGAGCATGGGCGCCAGCGGCAGACGCTGGATTTGACGATGGATCCAACCCGCCCCCCAAGATTCAAAAATATTCCCTAACAAAGGACTGGACAGCAGGCTTTCCGGTGAAGGGATCGCATTCAAATAACAAGCCAAGCCGGAGTCCTGCAAATGCCCCTTGGGCTTGGACGACAGCTTTTTGATGGCATTGCCACTGTACGCCGGAAGCTCCAGCCATTGGTACGACCAAGCCAGAAGATTGAGCCAGTTGCGTGCCGTTTTCGGGTTAATCCCCAACTCGCGCCCAAGCTGGGATTGCACGATTTCCTGAGCGGTCAGAGCCCCGCAAAGTCTCAAAAAACGCCCAAAGTCGGAAAGATTCGACAGATCGGCCATCATCCGGATATCGCGCTCCACATACGTGCGCACGTACGAGTTCCAATAAGCGGGGATGTCTTCGTTCGCAAACGGAACCAAGCCTGGGAGTTCCCCGCGCCAGAGATATTCGCACAGGGATATCGGCTGGGAGAGCAGGGGTAAGTCAGCCACATTTGTCGCAAACCCATCGGGATTGTCCAAATACGCCTTCAACCAGGAGGATTCCCCTGCCCGCCCAAACTGCTCAGCCGGTGTCAGTCCATCCAGTTGCAGAATTCCAATACGTCCGGCCAAGCTCTCCGAGACATTGCGCAAGACCGAGAGGTTCTGCGAACCGGTCAAAAGGTATTGGCCATTCGCTTCGGATTGATCCACCCGCCTCTTTAACGCGGCAAGCAATTCAGGCGCATATTGAACTTCATCTAAAATTAGGGGTGAACCAAAGGTTTCCAAAAACCGATCTGGATCCTCCCTCGCGCCGAAAAGGTCTTGCACGGGGTCAAAAACAACCGAGCGTACATCAGGAAACACGTGACGGAGAAGCGTGCTTTTGCCCACCTGGCGCGCACCGGCCAGTAAGACCGTCTTGAAAAGTCCTGCATGACGGGCCAAGCGATGTTCCAAATGACGGTCTAAGTAGTGCATAAAAACCGAAATTACCAAGATTTACAGCACTGTCAATACCGTTATAGGTTGTAATTTTCACCGATTTGACCTGCTACCCCTTGTTATAAAGGCTGAGGTTGGAAGGTGGGTCACACATGTTGACATCCGTTTTTTCAGATCTAAAGTTGTTCATCAGTGTCCATCAGTGGTTGAAAACCAAATGCCAACCACAAGCGGGATCCACGGCCCGCCGAAACCGATTACTTCCACGCGATGTATTCCCCCCCTTCGTTTCCATCAATGACCGTATCCCGCTCCCGGGCGCACAAGCGGTGTCGACGGGGCGATTATCCAGTTGCTCGTGTTGATCCGGTCACAAGGTCATAGTATGCGGTTGGAGGTGGAGCATGAAATTCTCCGGGGTGACGAAATCGAAGGGTACTTCGGGATAGGCTTTTTTCCAGGCGGCGGGGATGCTGCGCGTCTTCGACGACCATTTACATTCGTAGGCGTGGATGCTGTCGTCGGAGTCAACCTCGATGCGGTCGATTTCCTGTTGGTCGTAGGTGCGCCAGAAGTAGTCGCGCACGCCCGCATGATGGTATGCGTGGAGGCGGCGGCGCTCGTTGACGAAAAAATTCTCCCACAAGGCACCGCGATCGGGGCGAAGCTCGAGTGGAGGGAATTGATCAATGACCGCGTTGCGTATACCGTTGTCCACGAAGTAGTAGCGTTTGCTTTTACTGACTTCCTTGCGGAGATTGCGGGAAAAGCCATCCACTCGAAAGAGGACAAAACTTTTTTCAAGAAGGTCCAAATAGCGTTCGACCGTACCCTTGTTAATCTGCAGGGAGTTGGCGAGTTCGTTGAGCGAAAGTTCGCTCCCGATCTGATGCGCGACAAGGGTCGTGAGGTCGCGTAGTTTTTTGGCGTTTCGAAGCTGGTCGAAGGCCAGAATGTCCTGAAAGAGGTAATCCTCCACCAATTGGCGGAGATAGTTTCGCCGATCCTTCTGGGATGCAATCTGGAGCACTTCCGGATAACTGCCGTAGGTCAACAAATCCGGAAGCAGGCCTGTGGGAGCGGTCGGGCCTTTCCATTCACTGATTTCGTTAACCGTAATAGGGTGAAGGTAATGAACGGATCGTCGACCCGTAAGCGGTTGTCCCAGCATTTGGTCAAGACGAAAGGCGGAAGAACCTGTAACAATAACTTTTAGATCAGGAAGCAGGTCGACCAAAAGCTTCAGTGCCAGCCCGGAATCGGAGACGGATTGGGCCTCGTCCAGGAAGAATCCATCGTAGGTGGCGAAGGCTTGACGGAAGCGGGCCGCTGAGCGTGAAGACAATAATTCCGCAACATCGTTGTCTTCGCCGTGTGCGGAGAACCAGCGTTCTTTGTTCTGGTCGGCCAAATAGCTCTGAACGAGCTGGGTTTTTCCAACCCGGCGGGCACCGAACAGCATCCAGACCCGCCCTGGCTTTAGGTTTAATTCTAACTGTTTTTGTAAAGTTCTGGGTATCATGCTAGCCAAATTAACAATAATTTAGACATTTAACAATCAAATTTTCTACACAATCATGTTTTTTTCGTCCAGTCTTTCTATGGTTCATCCATGACCGCATCCCGCTCCCGGGCGCACAAGCGGTGCCGATGGGGCGTTGATCCGGGTGATCCGGTCAAAACCGCGTCGTTTTTTTGACCGGATGCACCGGATTTTTTTCCTGCGGAAAGGTGATGCCGAAGGCGCATGCTTCGCCGAACCGCGGATGACATGACGACCTATACCTGAAATTTTCAACATTCGCGGGGTTCCCTTCCCACATCAGTCCTATCGATCGGCGTTGCACTCAACCATGTTCGTTGCTTGCCTGTGAGGCGTTGGTGTTGTAGAGTGATGGCATGAAACCACTGACGACGAGTGTCTATACATTTGAAAAACTGTGCATAGGGGGATTCCTCTATGTTGACAAAACGGCGGGAATCCATGAGCTGATCGAACCGGCCTTCGCACAGTATTTCCTGTCGCGCCCCCGGCGTTTCGGCAAGTCGCCGCTGGTGAGCACCCTCAAGGCCATCTTCCAGGGGCGGCGCGATCTGTTCGAAGCGGCTGGCACTGTCGATAGGGAGTATGACTGGCAGACCTATCCAGATTCATCTGGATATGGGCAGTATCCGCAGCCGGTCAAAAGAAGAACTTGAAAGCGGACTCTTGTTGCTTGTGCAGCAATGTGCGGAGGACCACGTTTGCCCTGTGTCTGGGCCGATAACGGCTACGATGCCTTCACGGAATTGATCCGAAACCTGACTGCTGATTTTGGGAAGGTCGTAATCCTGGTGGATGAATACGACAAACCGTTGCTCGCCCATATCGGCCAGAGTCCGCGCGCAGCGTACAGGAAGTTTTGAAAAGCTTTGTCTGATTATCAAAACCACTGAAAAAAACCAACGTTCTGTGCTGATCACCAGTCAGTAAATTTTCAAAGGTCTCGATCTTCTCGGATCTGAACAATCTCACCGATTAACCAAAGGGACGACGCCAAAGCCATGACCCTACTGGGCTATACCCAGGAGGAGGTCGAAGCCACTTCCCGGATTACATCGAACGACTGGCGAAACCCAGGGACGGAGCGTCGACGAGACGATAGCGGAACTGCGCGTGTGGTACAATGGCTACAAGCCTGAGGAAGACGCGCCAAACCGTACAACCCCGTGTCGCTGATGAAATGCTTCATGAACGAAAAGTTCAAGAACTACTGGTTCGAGACCGGCACGCCCACCTTCCTGCTCGACCTGCTCAAGCGCAAGCCGCTCGATCTCGGCAATCTGACCGCGCCGGAGGATTCGTTCTCGGTATACGAAGCCGACCGCCGTATTCGCCGCCGCTGCTGTTTGTGACCGGTTACTTTGACCATCCGCGGCGCCACCCGGATAGGCGCATTTGGGCGGCAGTACCAATTGGGGTTTCCGAACTTCGAGACGAGGAATCGCTGAGCATGGCGGTGTCGAGCAGCTTCTTCGCCAATCTCGAACTGCAAGAATCAAACAGCGCACTGACAAACACATGGTCAAAGCCCTGCAGGCCGGCGATGTCGACAGCATGCTCGAACACCTCAAAACCTTCTTCCACAGCGTGCAGTACGACCTCACGAGGAGAAGCAGAAGGAGAAGTATTACCAGACCATCTTCTTCACCGTGTTCGCTCTCGTCGGCGCCATGATCGATGCCGAGGTCAGACCAGCCGGGGCGCATCGACGCGGTGATCAGGACCTCCGACCACATCTGCATCTTCGAGTTCAAACTCAACGGCAGCGCGGATGACGCAATGGCTCAGATCAAAGACAAACAGTATGCGGCCGGCTACCGCGACGATCCCCGCCAGGTCATCCTGGTCGGCGTGGCCTTCGACTGGGAAGACCGCAACCTCGGAGCATGGCGGATCGAACGAAATTGAACAGCCCCCCGCAGAGCACGAATGCTTTATCTGATTGATCGTAATCCTAACCGTAATCGACTGGTTTCAAATCGCGTACGATTAGGATTAGAGTCTTCTGGAAGAAGATGATAAAGAAAAGCGTTTATCTTTTCTGTAATCAAAAGATGCAAAAGGTCTTATACATTTTACCACGAAGGGCAATGGAGGAGCACGAGCCAGCGCAGATGGCGGATGTCGCTGCTGAGCCCTTTCCACCCCATCGCAACGCACATCCGGCTTACGCTCATTACAGATCTTCATCAAATCGGATTCCAAACCGGAGGGAGATGCCGCAGACGGGGTCTTCCGGGGCCTCGCGGCATTCGCTCCCGTATGCATGGCCTCCGTGCCTTCTCCGTGCTCTCCAGCGAGCTTGCGAGCGGGTGGTTTCTTTGGTTGCGGACGAAGTCTGCGTTAGGAGTAGGGTTTTCACTTCCATCCTCGAACGGCTCAAATCGTAGATCCCTTCGTCCCGAAGGGATAATTCCGGAGCCCATGACCTCCGGCCTCCTTCCTTACTCGACGCCGCGCATCGGGAACCGTGGTGGGGAGGACGAGGGATCCCCCTACTATCCGCAGGGACGGCAATTTATCACGTGAAAACCGTTGCATGAAAACATAAAATAGATATAGGTGTTTCAGAAGGAGAGGTGGCAGAGTGGTCGAATGCGGCGGTCTTGAAAACCGTTGAGGCGCAAGCCTCCGGGGGTTCGAATCCCTCCCTCTCCGCCAATTTTTTTGGCAGTCATCTTGCCTAAACCTCAATCGGCTCTCTGGCAGCTTCCACGTCCACAGGTTCTTTCTCGTGATCGGTTAATTTGACCGATACCACCTTCGAGATGCCTTTTCGTTCCTGGGTGATGCCATAGAGCACGTCCGCCGCCTGAATGGTTTTCTGATTATGGGTGATCACGATGAATTGCGAGTCTTGGACAAAAGACTGGACCAGACTGACGAAACGTCCGATATTGGCATCGTCCAACGCCGCATCCAACTCATCTAAAATACAAAACGGACTGGGTTTCACCGTGTACAGCGCGAATAATAACGCCACCGCGGTCATGGTCCGCTCGCCACCGGAAAGCAGACTGATCACCTGCGGCTTTTTGCCCGGAGGTTTGGCCACGATGTCGATGCCCGACTCCAACACGTCTTCGGCATCCACCAATTCCAGATAGGCTTCCCCTCCCCCGAACAGTTTTTTGAACATTTCCTGGAAATGGGTGTTTACCAGATTGAAGGTCTGATTAAACATCTCGGTGGTGGTTTCATTGATCTGCTCAATGCTTTCCAGCAGCTTCTGCTTCGCCTGCACTAAATCCTCCTGTTGGGCCATCAGGAATTGATAGCGATCCTCCTGCTCCTGATACTCCTCGATGGCTACCATATTCACCGGACCCATCTGTTCCAGTTTGTCTTTCATGGCCTCCACATTTCGTTCCAGATCGGTCCACTCCGGGGCCTCGCCCTGTTCCCACTCCGGCTCCTCTGTCCGCTGAATCTCGGGCAAGGTGACATGATATCCCTCGGTCACCCGCTGCATCAGATTTTCCAACCGCACCCGACGCTGGGCCAGGTCCACGTCCAGATTTCCCGCCTCCGCAGTCAAATTCTCGATCACTACCCGCTTCTCACGCAAGCCCTTTTCCAGCTCCCGCAGAAATTCCTGACGGGCCGAACGGGTCTCCCGCTCTTGCTCAATTTCCACATTCCGGGAGTTCAACTTCTCCTCCAGGGGGGCGATTTTCGCCTGGGCGGACTGCATCTCCTCCCGTAATTTCAGCACCCGCTGTTCGTACGTATTCACCCCTTCGCTGCGCTCTTTCACCGTCGATTCCAATTCGTGTATCCGCTCTTTCAGGTTCTGTTGCTGACGTTCCAGAAGTTCAACTTTTTGGCGATGTTCCGCAAATTTGATCCGCTGATCCGTGGCGGAACGCAGGGCCAGATTCCGGTCCTCCTCCGCGGCGTCGAAAGCTTGTGCCATCGACTCAATTTCCGTTCGCAACGATTCCTGTTTCGCACGCGCCGTTTCTAACTCCTCCACCATCGCGTGCCGTTCCTGATCGGACGCCTGATGCGTTTCATTGAGGGTGTTCAACTGATTCGTCAGCTGTTGCAACCGCACCTTACCCTGATCCAATTCCAATTTCGCATTGCGTAATTCGGCCTCCTGGCCGGCCAATTCGCGGTTCACCCCTTGCAATTCCTCCCTGGCCGCCCGCAGACGCTCCTGCAATTGGGCCTCCTCCCCCTGCGCCGCCTCCAGACGGGCACGCAACTCCTCCGCATTCTCCTGCTCCGCCGCCAGGGACTGTTCGGTTTCCGTAATTTTGGCCTGCAAGGCGATCGGATTCCCTCCATCCTGATCTGCGGAATAGACCTCCAAAGAGCCATCCCCCCGCAAAATATGTCCTTCCGGGGTCACAAACACCTGACCCGGCTTCGGACGACCCGCTTCCGCCAAATTGTCTACCCAGCGCACCCCCGCAAGCAGGCGTTCCACCAAGGGCTTCACCGACGCATCTGATTTCACCCGATCCACAAACGGTTCCCCCGGTCCGTCCGAAACTTCCGCAGCCGCCACGCCCCCGTTTATCGCCCATATCCGGGCCGCACCCAGATCCTGCCCGGCCAACACTTCCAGCAAAGTCTGCAAATTTGACACATCCTTCACCAACACCGCGTCAATGGTACTCCGCAACAGCGACTCCAGCGCCTTCTGCGATTTTTTGTCCGTGCGCACCTTCTGCGCCAGCGCACCCACGATGCAAGATCGATCCAGTCCGGCAATCTCCTCTTTTGACAACAACACCCTCGCCCCCGAAGGGAATTGCTCCTGCTCCGCCTCCTGGGCGCGCAACACATCCAAGCGGGCTTTCAGACCGGCCACGGTTTTATCCAATTCCCCCAACCCCTGCCGTTTCTCATTCAGACTGTTTCCCTGCTCCTGTTGCTGGGAAATTCCCTTTTCCACTCGAGTTTTCAAGGCTTTTTCACGTTCCTGAAGATTTTCCACGCCCAGGCTCAGGGTTTGCACCCGCTCGTCCCGGGCCGCCTCCGCGTTTTCCAATTCGGCAATTCCCTCCCGCAAGCGTTCCTGCTGCACCATCCGACCGCGTTCACGTTGTTCAAAATCCCGTATTTTGCTCTGGGCCCGATTTCCCGTCTGCTCGAATTGATTCAGCTGATTCCTCTTCTCCCGCAGTTCATTCCGCAGGCCCGCACTGGCATCCTCCAGCCGTTTTACTTCCTTCTGGCGTTCCAACAGGGCCGCCTCCGCATCGTCCCGCAAACGTCCCGCCTCCTCCAGGGCCTCACCACTCTCCAGCAAATTCAGATGATGCTGCTCCAGGCGCGACTGCGCTTCCTCCGCATCTTTACTGTCACGATTTGCATAGGACTTCATTTCCTCAATGCGCTCCCCGTTCACCCGCACCGATTCCTTGGCTTTGTGTAACTCGTTTCGCAATCCCACCGCGGCCTCCATCTGGTCTGCGATCACTTTATCCACCGCCTCCAGTTCCATGCGCAGTTCCGCAATCGTCCGTTCTTCATTCTCCACTTCGCGGCGATTCTTTTCCGAAGACTGATGCAGTTCATCCAGCTTCACTTCCCGGTCCCCGATTGCCTCCTGCATTTCCTGAAGCCGATGCTTAGTCAACCACAAATCCTGCCCGCGCAGCCTGGACTGAATCTCCTGAAAGCGCTTCGCTTTCCCCGCTTGCCGCTGCAGGGATATCATCCGCCGCTTCACCTCGCGAATCACATCATCCAAACGCAACAAATTCTGCTGGGTATGCTCCAATTTGCGCAGGGCCTCCCGGCGGTCCGCCTTGAATTTGGTGATTCCACTGGCCTCCTCGAACACCATGCGCCGATCCTCCGGACGCGAACTGAGCACCTGGTCGATTTTTCCCTGCTCCAGAATCGAATAACTGTTCCGTCCCACCCCGGTATCCATAAACAGACGGTGAATATCCCGCAATCTACACGGTTGCTTATTCAAGTAGTATTCACTGTCGCCGTTCCTGAACAGCCGACGGGTAATGGTTACTTCGTGGTAATCCACTTTAAGCACGTTTTCACACTCGGCCAGGGTCAAACTCACCTCGGACATATTGGTGGGTTTGAAGCCATCGGCTCCATTAAAAATCACGTCCATCATCTTACCGCCCCGCAAGGCTTTGGCGCTCTGCTCTCCCAGCACCCAGCGCACCGCATCCGCGATATTGCTCTTCCCACAGCCATTCGGCCCCACGATTGCGGTCAATCCCGGCAGGAAATTCATGACCGTGCGGTCGGCAAAGCTTTTAAACCCTAGAAATTCAACTTTTTTTAGATACATGTCATTCAGTCACTCGGCTATACAAACGACGGGAGGCAATTGGAGATGCCTTCTGCCGTATAGGATGAATTTCTTCTCGTACAGAGTGATACAGTCGTTGGCAATCCTGGAAGTCACGGATTTTCGGTGATGCGCTGAACGAGAAAAGCCAGAAAGTCCTGGATGACTGGAAACTCGAACAAATCGCGTCTTTACGGGAGCCGTTACGAATCTTAATTAATAATTTTACCCAAAATAGAGAGCGACGAAACACAACTTCCCGAAACATCCAAACCTATGAGGAAGGATACCGGGTTCAAATCCAAAACATGCCCGCCCCTCAACCATACCGGAAATGGTCGAGTGGGGAAAATAAGCGATAGAAGATCTTTAACCCTACCCATCCGCAAACGCCACCACATCCCGGATATCGGAGGTGCCCAGCAATCGCATCAACAGGCGATCCATACCCAGAGCGATGCCTGCGCAGGCGGGCATTCCGCGGTGAAGGGCGTCCAGAAACGCCTCGTCCAGGGGATAGACTTCCTGCCCCCGCGTCATTCGTCCCTCGGCGCAGCGCAGAAAGCGCTCCCTCTGCTCGGTTGAGTCTGTAAGTTCGGTATAGGCATTCGCCAGTTCCACCCCGCCGAGATACAACTCCCATCGATCCGCCACCCGGAGGTCCTCCGGTCGCAGTCGGGCCAGTGCGGCCCGGGCCACCGGAAATTCCTTCAAAATCACCGGCCCGGATTCCATACCGATTCGGGGCTCCACCTTTTCCACCAAGTCCAAATCAAAACGATCCGCATCAAATGACGCCACTGGATCCCAGCCCGCCCACTCCTGGAAAGCTTCCCGAACCGTTAACACCCGGGGCGTAGCGGAGATATCCACTCCGTCAAATACGGTTTTTCCGGTTACCTCCGCCACCGAGGTCAACAACTCCAGAGTCTCGGGAATCAAATCGGCACTATCCGCTCCCACCCGATACCATTCCAACATGGTATACTCCGGCAAATGACGTTCTCCGCGTTCTCCGCGTCGAAAACAGGGCCCGATTTGAAAAATTCGCTCATATCCCGCGCACAGCATGCGCTTCATATGGAGTTCCGGCGAGGTGCGCAACCAATGATCCCCCGACGGTTCCGCATCGATATGATCCTCCAGCGCCGGCACCCGCACCCGCAGTGGAGTTTCGACCTCCAGATATCCCCGCGAGCCAAAAAAGTCCCGGGTCATCCCCATCACCCGGGCACGCAGTTCCAAGGCCGCTTTTTTTTGCTTCAGCTCCGTTGTCATGGCGGAAATTACCGCCCCGCGTCAGCGTTTGTTGACCCGGTCCGCATATTCACCCGTGCGGGTGTCGATTCGCACCAGATCACCCTGATTGATAAACAGCGGCACCTGAATTTCGTAGCCATTGTCGATTTTTGCCGGTTTGTTGACGTTGGTGGCGGTATCCCCGCGCACACCGGGTTCGGTTTCCATGATTTCCTTCTCCACGAACACCGGTAATTCCACATCGATCGGAATGTCGTTAAAAAACAGCACTTGACAGGGCATCTCCTCTATCAGAAAATATTTGAGGTCCCCGATCACATCCACATCCACCGTGACCTGTTCGAAGGTGGCGTCATCCATAAACACGAAATGGTCTCCATCCGGATACGAATAGGTCATGTCCTTCTGCATCAGATCCGGCTTACCAATCTTTTCCGTGGAGCGGTAGGTACGGTCCAGGGTGCTTCCAGTAAGAATGTTCTTCAATTTGCAGCGGTACAGCGCCTGACCCTTCCCGGGTTTCACAAATTGGAATTCGGTGATCACGAAGGGTTGCCCCTCGATTTCGATTTTAAGACCTTTACGTAGATCGCTGGTGGTATACATAAAACAGTTCCTTCGATAAGAATAGTGAAAAAATGGAACCCTCCCTCTATCCATCGTGAAGCATTTGTCAAAAAAACAACATCATCATCTCATTCCTTTCCTCCGCCTAACGGTTGCGGGAACTCTGCTATGTTTTCCCGGGGGAATCGACCCAACCAGCCTGGAGACCGACCTCCTGCTTCCCTCCCTCGCCTGTGGCGCGCTCGCCCTCAGTCTGGCCCACCTCCTGCTTAAACTGGGCCCCCTGCCCGTCCCCCTCCGCGTCTTTCTGTTGCTCCCCCTCGCCAGCGCCCCCTTCGTCACCCTGCTGCTGGCACCCGGCCCACTGACCGTGCTTTTCCTGCTGCTCCCGTTTTCTCTGCTCCTGCAGTATAATGCCTCCCGCATGCATCCCCTCCCCACACCCGCCCAATTCACCGCGTTTTTTGTGATTCTCAGCCTCGGAGCTCTCACCCTGTTTCAACAAGCAGAAAGTATACCGTCCCAATTCCCGCCACGACTTCCCACTCACACCTTCCTCTGGCTGTCCATCCTCGCAGTGATCCCCCTCGGCCTGGCCTCCCGCGGCATTCTGCGCCCCCTGGCCAAAGCCCTCTTCCGCTACCAAGTGTTGACCCTGCTCACCCTGCTGGCGCTCTACCCCCTGATCTGGACCGCGGCCACCAGTTTTAAAGTACCCGGCGAGCCCCCGCTCACCTTTCACGATCTTCGCCCCCACCCGCGGTTTTTCAGGCTTCCGAGCGTCGGAAGCGACGATTTGCTCTCTTCCGAGCTTCGGAACCACCCCCAACGCCTGCTGATCCTACGAACCTTGGACGAAATGACCTGGCGGCTCAGCGATGTCGGCATGCAACAAGCGGTTCCAGACGACGCCCCCCTCCCCCCGGAGGACATGATCCGGGCCATGAAACTGTATGGATTCCTGCTGGAAGATCGCCACGGGGCCTTTGTGCCCGGCGAATCGTTCACCCGCCCCGCACCCCCGCAACTCAAGGAAGAAACCCTGCCCTGGTTCCGAAAAAGCCTCGAACGGGCAGTGCTCCGTTCGCGGGAACTCTCGGAAATCCTCTCCGTCACCCCGGAAGAATCACGTACGCTTCTGCTGAACATGCGAAGGATGCACTTGGTCGCTCCGGTCCCCGGACCCGGTGAACGCTTTCGACTCACCTCCCAGGCCCGCCATCCTCTCGAAAACAATCTCTACCCCCGCCAACTTCTCCTGTTCAGCGAGCCCGTCTCAGGCGAGGCCCCCCTGGAAATCGAAACCTGGACCTACGCTCCGCGATGGGAACTCTCCTATCCGCAGGTACGCAGCGAACTTCACGACCTGGTTGAGCTGGAAGCGGCCCTCACCAAACCGCTGTGGCGGTGGAATCAGCATCACGCCCCGCTACTGGACGCGACCCTCTGGCGGCACGCCTCCTTCTGGATGATGGGATTTCTGCTCGCGCTGCTGGCGGGAACCCAGCTACCGACCCTCACAACTCCCGGACTTCGTCTGCTGGCGATTCTGTTGGGACTCCTGCTTATCTTCCAACTCCCCGTGTCACCCGTGGCAATCTGGAACCTACGAATCGCACTCGGCCTGTGGCTGATCCGTTCATTCATCCCCGACTACCCGCACTATCTCCTTCGCCTCTGCCTCGTCGCCACCACCCTGTTTTTCGCCACTCTTCCTCTCCACACACTTCCCTCCGAAACCGCCCTCGTCCACCAAACCGCCTGGTTCCTCCTCTGGACACCCCTCGCAACCCTCTCACTCGCGTTCGGAGTTCGGAGAGTATAGATCACTTTTTCACCTATTTTTAAAGGTTTTTGTGGTTAAAACATGTCCTAGTTCAACGCCGCAACAAGAAAAAAGACTTTTCGAACAGGGGGAACATCTCATATAAGCAAGGGCTAAGCTCTTCTTGTACGAATTTCCCGATTTCGGACTTTCGAAAATCCGGGATCCGTGCTTGAGTGCGCACATGGCAAACGTACTCTATCTTCTCGACGGCATGGCTCTGGTCTATCGCGCGCATTTTGCGTTTATGGCCCGTCCCATTGTCAATTCCAAGGGCCAAAACACCTCCGCGGTGTATGGATTCACCAACACTCTGCTGGAACTGCTGGAAAACCGCAATCCCTCCCATATCGCGGTGGCATTCGACACCAAGGCCCCCACCGCCCGCCACGAGCGCTATCCGGAATACAAGGCCCAGCGGGAGGCGATGCCGGAGGATCTCGCCCTGGCAATTCCAAATGTGAAACGCCTGCTCGCGGCCATGAACATTCCGGTGCTGGAACTGGATGGCTTCGAGGCGGATGACATCATCGGCACCCTCGCCCGCAAGGCGGAGGCCCAGGGCTATGACGAAATCTATATGGTCACCCCCGACAAGGATTACGGTCAGCTTGTGGACGAACATACCTACATGTACAAGCCGGGTCGCAAGGGCGGAGAAGTGGAAATCCTCGGCATCCCGGAAATTCGCGCGCAGTGGGGCATCGAACGCACCGACCAGGTGATCGATATCCTTGGTCTCATGGGGGACAGCTCGGACAATATCCCCGGGGTCCCGGGAATCGGCCCCAAAACCGCGCAAAAACTCATCGCAGAATTCGGCACCGTCGACAATCTGCTCGCCAACGCGGACCAGGTCAAAGGCAAAATCAGCGACAAGCTGAAGGAAAACGCCGACATGGCCCGACTCAGCCGAGAGTTGGTGGAAATCAATTGCGCCGTTCCTCTTGAATTGCAACCCGACGACCTGGTCCTGGGCAAGCGCTCGGACTCCGACTTGCAGGCATTCCTCCAGGAAATGGAGTTCAACAGCATCGGCAAGCGACTCTTCGGCACCGTGGCCGCCCCCGCCGCGGGCACCCGCGAGGATCCGGTACAAGGGGACCTGTTTGCCGACAATGGCTCCGGTTTCGTGGCTGCTCCCAACCTCAAAACCCTGGAGGAAGTCAAACACGACTATCGCCTCATCACCGAATTGTCCGAATTGCCCGGTCTGGTGGACCGGCTCTGTGCGGCCAAAAAATGCTGTTTCGATCTGGAAACCGAAAGTCT
>JAGYLC010000041.1 GCA_018401235.1 Kiritimatiellia bacterium | reverse complement strand
CACCGCCATCAAGACACTCATCAGACAAACAACGTTTTTCATTTTCGCATTCATGTTCATTTTCCTTGTGGGTTTGTGTCGGTCGACTCGGCACGGGTTTTAAAATCTTTACCAGTTTCCCTTAAAATCATTTTTCTGTCACTACGCCCTGACGAAAAGGAATACGGTTAAAACGAATTATTTTCTTGTTTTGTGCGGTTTGTGCGTTCAGGCTGATCTCATGCCCCGCACCCTGAAGCATATTCTGGTGATGCAGCCCTGGCAGCATCAGCTTTCGCACGAGATCTACCATGGCATTCCCGACTACGTGGCCCATCACGCGCCGGGGGCCTATTCCTGTTCGCGGTTTCCCTGGGAGGTTGACCGCCTGAAACGGGAGGGACCGAACTGGGAGGTGGATGCGTTTGTGGCTCCGGTTATCAGTCGGGAACTGTATGAAATCCTCCGCGGCTTCGGCTGGAATTGTTTGAGCACCCACATTGGGGTGGACACCCCGGGAATACCGCAGGTGGACATCGACCATCAGGCCACCGGCCGCATGGCGGCTGAATATCTGCAGCAGCTCGGGACCGATCATTTTGCCTATGTGGGGCTGACGCTCCTGAACGCCCTGACCCTTCGCCGGGACGGCTTCGTCCAGGCGCTCACCGACCGAAAAAAACCAGTTCATCTTTACGAGGTGCCCATAACCCTGGATGCGCCGCCGAAAAAACAGGCCCCGTTTGCGCACTGGATCAAACGGCTCCCCAAACCCGCCGCCATTTATTGCAGCGACGACGATTTGGCGGTGGATGTGATGACCCGCTGTCTGTTCGCGGGCTTCGCGGTGCCGGATGACATCGCGATTCTCGGCACCCAGGACGATCCAGCCCTCTGCCGCGAGGTCCTCCCCGGACTCAGCAGTGTGCACCTGCCCTATCACAAAGTGGGCTACGAGGCCATGGGCCTGATTCACCACTGGCTTCGGCGAGGAAAACCGCCTGCGGAGCAAATCTCCATCGCACCATCGCACGTGACGGTTCGCCCCAGCACCGACATGTTGGCGGTGCCCGACCCGCAGATTGTCAGGGCGATACGCTATCTGCGCGAACACTGCTGCGAAAATCCGGACCTGAACCAGGCCGCCCGCCATGCGGGACTCTCCCTGCGGGTCATGCAACTCCGCTTCAAAAAGCTGCTGGGTCACAGCCCCGGCGAAGAGCTTCGCCGCGCCCGCCTGGATCGGGTGAAGCAGCTTCTGCGCGAAACCACCATGACCCTGGAGGAAATGGCCGACCAGTGCGGATTCGCCAACGCCAACACCCTCTGCGAGCATTTTAAAAACATGACGGGCAAAACCGCAGGAAACTATCGAAAAAATTAATACCTGCTGCCTGTGACAGATGATAGAGTGTACCTGAGCATCCCCCAGGGTAAAGCGAATCTTATTCTTGCTCCATAGTCAGGCAAGCCACGGGGTCGTAATCATGTTTGTGATTTCACCGAACGGATCACCTGGGACGATCAGTCCATAGCCTACCGGAACACGCTCCCCACCCCCATTGCCTGCTTGCCCGCGAATCCGGTGAAAAACCGGCGTCCTCCCAAGCGCAATAACGGATAGAGTTTTCCCAACAGCCAGACCGTCAGAATTTTGTCCAGACGGCGGTAGTCCCGCTCCTGGCGGAAGACCATTTGCATCAGCAAACGAAAGCGGGCGCGGGGAAGACGCTGACGTTCGAAATCAAGCTTCACCGCGTAGCGATAGCGATGCGTCCACCGTTTCTTGTAGGCTTTTTTAAGGTCCCGCAACTTTTCCAGATGCTCGGGGCGGTGCGGCAGCAAGGTGTACTCGTGCGCAGCCGATAAAATCTCGAAACTGTCATACATGAACTCAACATCCTCCACCGGCAGACCGCAGGTCTGGGCCAGAGGCTGCATATAGCTGATCTTTTTCAAGGCCGACTTTCCCAGTCGAACCGTGGCCCGGGGATCGGTCACGAAGCAGCGCAGCACTTTGCGCAGGGTGTGATTCACAAAAATATGGTCCCAGTATACCATCATTTGCGGGGGGATCCGCGCCCGCCGGAAATAGATGGGTTGACGCGCGAATTCTTCTATATACATCAAGTCTTTGATCGCCTCGTCCGAGCAACGCAACAATTCCAGCAGGGAGGCCACCGGAGCTTCCGGCAGACGTTCCCGCACATAGGCCTCCACCGCCTCCTCAACCCGAATTTGATCACGAATCATGCGCAGGGTCACGAAGGTATTTACTTCATTCCACACCCCGCCCGGCTCCAGATAACTCAGTCGACGAAAACAGGTCCAGCCCCCGTTTTGACACCACACCAATGCCCCCGCCATATTCTCCGCACCCTCCAGATCCTGCAAATACCTCTCGTAGTCGTATCCCACAAACGAAGGATATTCGCCCGAGCCCTCATATTCACGCTTGGTTTGAAGTTCGATCAGCTTGGGCACTTTGGTGAGAAAAAACTGCTTGTTCAGTTTTAAGTGACGGAAAAAATCGGACTCCCCGTACTTCATCGACAGCATCAGTGCCGGACTGTCGATCCCCCGCAGACAGCGTTCCAGCGTGGCCGGATTCCAGATTAGATCGCCGATGGGATACGCCCCCACCGTCCAAGTTCGCAAAATAAAGCGACGCGCATGAGCCTCAAAGACCGGCAGCAGATCCCTCAACAAGCGATTCGCCTGACGCGGCGTGCGAATGATCAATTCACTCAGAAAATCCCCGCGCACGTCCTGGCCATCACACTCGCCCAGCCGAAAAAAGACGCCCTGTATCTCCGGAAAATCCATCAGCACCTGATCACAGGCCCGCTTCAAAAAACCGGAAACCGCCCCCACCCCGGTACCAATCTCCTTGCGGGTTTCCGGGGTGTAAAACAAAATATCCGAATTCAGATACACCGACAATCCCGCATCGGCGGCCATGCGAAACCATCGCGTGTAGGCGCTCCGATACTCCCGCAGCTTCTTCTGCAAGCCCTCCGCATAGCCCGAATGCACATAGAGATGAGCCAGATCATCAAACGCCACCGCATTCGCCCCGTCCGCCGCGACCCGCTGACAAAACAACGGCAGCAACGCATCCACCATCGCTACCCTCTCCGGGTCCAACCCCTCAGGACCCTCCAGGCGGGTGAAATCAATCTTCGACCAGTTCACCCGATGCCGATGCAAATCCGACATAAACGGCCCGGTCGCATCCACAATCAAAAGAGGAGAATCCGTCATAGACATAGTCTGAACTCATCTCCCACCCACCCCCATAAGTAAAGAACCCACCCATGAGAAAATGATGAGGAATCTCTGTCCGAGGGCGGTTTGGGAAGTTGTAGGAACATCCGGGTTTCCCTTCGGGACGGAGGGAACGACACTTGTCGTCCGCAGTTTTCTATCTGAAAATGAGGCTGAATTACCTCGCGGGGCGGAAGACCAGAGAGACGATGAAGCAGGCGCCGAGGAGGAGGATGATGGTGGGGCCGGTCTGGGTGTCGAAGGCGTTGCTGAGCAGGATCGAGAGCAGGCCCGCGCCACTCCCCAGCAGTCCGCTTCCCCAGATGAGGCTGCGGGGGGATTTGACCCATTGCAGCAGGGTGGCGGTGGGAATGATAAACAGGGCGGCGGATAACACCGCCCCCACCGCCTGCAGGGAGGTGACCAGTCCCAGCACCATCAATCCGGTGAGCAGATAGTTCAGCCGCGTCACCGGCACCCCCATGGAGGCGGCCACCGAGGGTTCGAACAAATACAGAATCCAGTCACGTCGATGCCAGGCCAGGCAGAGGGTAATTAAAAAGCTGACTCCGAACGCGATCAACAGGTCCATGTTCCGCAGGCCGAGGATGTTTCCGAACAGCCAGCTTTCCAGTTGCACATATCCCGGCAAGCGCTCCAACAACAGCAGTCCCCCGGCGAAGGCGGTGGTGTACAACACCGTGAGCGCGGTTTGGTGATCCAGCAGTCCGGCCCGGGCCACGTACACCGTGGCCAGCCCCACCACCATCGCTCCGAATAACGCACCGAAAAACCCCACAAAGGGATTCATGCCGCCAAACACCAGAATGCCCAAGGCAATTCCGGGCAGCAGCGCATGTGCCAGGGCACTGATTACCAGGGAGTTTTTTCGAAGCACCACCAACGCTCCCAGCGCGCCGTTGCTGAAGCCGATGACCGCCGCCGCCAGCAAGGCCCGCTGGTTAAAGGAGTAGTCGAGAAAGTCAAACATGCGGATCTTCCTCGCGTGCAGAGAAGGTGTTGGCCAGATTATCGGGAGTGAACACCTCCGAGGTCGGTCCGAAGGCGACCACCTGGCGGTTCAGCATCAGCACGGTATCAAACAGCTCGGGTACCGCCTTTAAGTCGTGGTGACACACCAGCAGCAGCCGTCCGTTTTCCGCCAATTCCCGGAGCAAATCCCCCAGCAGCCGCTGTGAGGGTTCGTCCAGACCGGCAAAAGGTTCGTCCAGCAGCAGAATGTGGGCCTCCTGCGCCAGGGCCCGGGCGATTTGCGCCCGCTGAAGTTGGCCGCCGCTAAGTTGATACAGTCTGCGTCCCCGGAATTCCTCCATCTTGAGGGCGGACAGGGCGGCGGCGACCACCTCGTCGTCCAGGGCCCGCCAGCGTCCGCGCGCCCCCAGATGGGGATAGCGGCCCATTTCCACCAGTCCCCCGACGGTGAGGGGAAAAAAGCTGTCCATTTCATCGATTTGGGGCAGGTAGGCGACTTCAGCCTTCACCTGGGCCAAGGCTTCTCCCCGCCAGGTCACACTGCCGGTCAACTTCCGGTTCAGTCCGGCAATGGTCTTAATCAACGTGCTTTTTCCGGCTCCGTTCTGTCCGATCAGACCCACACAATGTCCGCAGCCAATCTCAAAACTCACGTCCTTGAGCGCACAGATAGCCCCATAGTGAACATGCAAATTCTCTACCCGGAGTCGATGATCCGCCTCCGGTGAATGGGAATGCCCCAGACGGGTGATAGGAAATCGGCTCATGGACGGGTCTCCCCCTGTATAATCCAGCTTCGTTGCAGGGTCCCCTGCCCCCAAAATCCGCTCGACTGTGCGGGCTGTCCCTCTACTTCCAAGGTCAATTCCGCGTAGGCCTGTGGAACGGCCTCGGGCCACACCAGCTGAATCTCAAGGCGCGCTTGCCCGTTCTCCACTTCCAGGGTCAGATCCCCATCCTCTCTCAAGTCGCCTCCACCCTCCCACAGCAATCGGTCTCCCTGTGAAATTTCCACCCGCTCCGGGGGGTGGGAGGTGCGCACATCCAGCCAGGCACTCAGCTGAACGCGGTCGTAGGGGGCAACCAAATCGGCCACCGGACCATCCAGCCTATGCGGCCGCCGGGTCAGCATCCGTAGCGGAAGCAACAGCAGCAGCCCGGCAATCACCACGAGACACAGCTCGCGAAGCGGACTTCCTTTCATTGGGAGTCGGAGTCGGTCAGGGCCTTGAGAATAGAAGCGATATTGGATTTGAACATGTCGATATACGGTTTTCCATCCAGAAAGTCCGCGTATAGACTGGGTCCGAGTTGTACCCCGGTCGATTCCTTGAGGGACTGTAGAATGGCGTTGTTGGCTTTGGTTTCGGGAAAGACCGCCTTGATATTCTCTTCACGCAGAATGTCAATGGTTTCCGCGAGGTAGGCCGGAGAGGGGTTTCGCTCATCGGTGAGACCCCGAACCGGAATGGTCTGGAACCCGTACTCGGTGCAAAAATAGCCGAAAGCCGCGTGGGCGGTCACCAGTTTCCGATCCCGACGGGGAATCACCGCCAGTTCGTTTTTCGCCCATTCATGCAGTTCCTCCAGCTCATTCATGAGCTCACCGCTTCTTTCCCGAATTTCAGCGCGTTTCTCCGGGAACCGCTCTTCCAGTTCACGACCCAGGTGACGTACCGCACGTCGAACCGACAGGGGACTGTGCCACCAGTGGGGATCGATCGCGCCGTGACTATGCGCCGGGCAACAGGCGAAGATTGCATTCGCCGGATCAATGACGACCGACGGCACCAGCCGCCCCGCTTCATAGATGTCCACGGAGTCCGGCAGGTTTTCTTTTAATCGGTCCAGATAGATTTCCAGATGCTTGCCCATCGCCAACACCAGCGAGGCCTGCTGCATGCGCGCCATATCTCCGGGCGAGGGCTCGAAGGTATGCACATCGGCGTCGGAAGACATGATATTGACCACTTCCGCGGCATCCCCCACCAGACGGGTGGTGAATTCCGACAACAAAGGATGCAAGGCAACCACCAGCGGCCGCTGCTCCTCTCCCCGAAGGGCCGGGGAGAAAAGCAGGGCCGCAAGCAGCCCACCCAGAGAGAATGATTTCAGCCAAAGTCGCATGGGTTACCTCACTTCGGATCCGCCCCAACTGAAGCCCAGTTGAAGCCACAAAGATTGTTCACTGTGCGAACCGCGCTCATCCGCATTTCCCTGCAGACGCACATAAAGCCTCGGATCGTCCTGAAGGGGAATGGTGACCCCGGCGGTGTAGCGCGTCCAATCGGGGAGATTCAGTTCGTCGGTGGAGGCAATGTAGTCAATGCGGGCGAAGGGGTGTGCGTGCGGATGTGCCTCGTACACGAGCTGCGTGGTGAGACCCCAGGTGGACACCGCACCTTCATCGTCCTCATGATGGTCGTCGTCATGATCGTCATGGTGGTCGTCGTCATGGTGGTCGTCGTCATGGTGATCGTCGTCATAGTGATCGTCGTGGTCATCATCATGATGTCCGTGCTCGCCTCGGAACCGAATCGCCTCGGTGCGCCAGCGCAGGGCCCGTCCGCCGGGTTCCAGTCCGTTTTCGCGCCAGGCGTATTCAACTCCGGCTCCGGCAAACCAGGCGTCACCGCCCTCTTCGTTGTCTCCCAGACCACCGAAGAGGGCGAACTGCAGGGATTTGAAATCGTCGAAGCGATGATCCCGTCGCAGGCCGACAGTGAACATATCGTCGGCAACTCTGAATTCTTCCAGCGCGCCAAAACCTTCGTGGCCGTGGTCGTCATGCTCGTCATCATGGTCATCGTGATGATCGTCATCATGGTCGTCATCATGACCATGTCCATGACCATGGTCATGTGAATGGGCAGGCCGTTGACCAATACTGAAAGAAAGTACGGTCACCTGACGGGTATCCAGATAAAAATTCAATTCCCCCCCGTTGGTGGCCAACCCGTCTTCACCCAGGAACAGGGCGTGCGGCAGAGGCGCGTCCACGGTGGACCACCCATGCAGGTGGGTGGGATTGTGCAGCCCTACCCGATTCAGGAACCGGCCTCCGCGCAGTTCCATGCCGCTGGGCAAATTAGTCAATTTCAGGAAAAATTCCTCCCATTCCCAGTCCAAATCATCATGATCATCGGTAAAAGCCGAACCTGTGACAAACCCTTCCACATGGTCTCCCCAGCGCAGCGAAAGGGAGGGTTCCAGACTCTGCAGCATCACCGCGTTGTCCCGTTTCGGATCGTGACCGCCAGGGGCAAAATCCTCCGGATGATCCGCGGAAGAGGTCCCGTAAGCGGCGTTAATGTGCAAAGCCGGGGACAGATCGAAATTTTCCTGAGCGAACAGGGGCAATCCCAGTATCAAGGCGGCAAAGGATACAGAAAAAGGTCTCATAAAAACTCCATGTTGAGTGGTTAGGTACGTAAAGGAATCTACCCACTAACACGACTTCCATACTATTGCAAATGATTTCTTAATATTATTAAGGAGTTTCCCGTCCCGGCATGTAATACCTCCACATCAGATCGGAAGGGATGGCCGGAGGGGCGAGTCGGATTCCGACCAGGGTTCCGAAGTCGCGGACTTCCAGGTGATCGCTCGCAGCACCCAGCACGCGCAGGGTCTCCTCCAGATAGGCCCTCTCCAGCAGCAGCAGGCATTCCTTTTGATTTGAAATCGTGAAGTACAGGGCCTGGGCTTTCGGATCCCGGGGATTCCAGGGAAGCGGAAGTCGGTTTTTCAACGACGGTTCCAACCGCGTCACCATCGTGGACACTCCGTCCGATGCTAGAATTGGCACCTCCTTCGGTACCTGATCCAACCAGCGCTTCAATGCCGCCACATCCAGTTCCGACGGGGAATCGGGAACGTGCTCAAACACATGCAGCCGTTCCAGCAGGATGGGATCTTTGTTGAGTCGACCCACGCGGTACTCGAATTCGATCCACTCCAATTCCCGGGCGGGCCATTGCACATCCATCACATTCGCAAACCCCTTGAAATACAATCCGGTTACCGGATTGGTAGGATGAGGCCAGTCGCTGTTGGCTGCGGGCCAATCGAATGGAGTTCCCTTCCGCGGTTCCGCCCCGTATCGTATACTGATACGGAAGCGATGCCTCCCAGGCCCATCAGCATGGCCAGTCCATTCAGGGGAGCCCAGCAGGGCATACGGTCAGAAATAACCCACAGGCTTAAAAACACCATCAGCGCGGAGCATGCAAACATCCGATTTACGGTCAGGATTCTGTTTAGATTGTGTTTAAAAGCCGTCATACATCCGACAACACCCTATACAATCCCTGTACTCGAAATGACAAACCTAAAGTCAGCGATTATTCTTCAAACTGCACATCCAACATTAATTCCTGACTGATTCGCGACAACTGCTCTTCCAATGCATTCAGGTCGACATTCTCGGGTAAATGGACCTTGAAGGTGGCGCAGAACAATTGCTCGCCCGACATGGGGGCATTTTGATAACGGGTATCCATAGATTCCACATTCGCGTTCGCCTCGTGCAACAGATCGCTGATCGCAAACACGATTCCGGGGCGGTCCTGCCCGATGCACTCCAAGGTCACCAGCCGACCACTTGCTTCCCCGCCGGCACCTTCACTCACCTGACACTGTAACCGATGGCTGTCGTAGAGCGAGGGCAAGGCATCCAGGAAAGCCTGTTTCGAGTTCTCATCTACTGAAAGTTCAATGATCCCCGCAAACTGATCCTGGATATGGGCCAGACGGCTCTCTTTCCAATTCCCGTTATGGAGACGAACTAAATCCGCAACCGCCTCCACAATACCGGGCCGATCCGGCCCGAGCACCGTCATCACCAGCGGGCAGATCACTCACGCCCTCCGGAGGTCGCGGCTCCCCCATCGGAGTCAAGTCTCTCGGCTCCCTGCACCAGAAAGCCCTGTTCAGGGTGCTCAAGCAATCGAATAGGGGTGCCGGGGGTGACCTGATAGTAGGTACGGCCTACCGGGGTCCCATCAGACTCAAATTGACACAACACCGCCATATTGGGGCGCACATAATGCAACGTGGCAACATCACCCTCCTTGTTCATACGGATGTAGGGAGGATAATGACGCAGGTGCCGTTCCAGGAAAAAGGTCGCCAGGTTCATCGTTTCATTGAAATTGGTTACCCTCAACATCAACTCGTCCCCATTGTTACGGTTAATTCCGTACAACGTGAACACCCGGTCCGTTTTGCGGCGCTTCACACTGCGGTGTTCAATGCCGGTAACCACATCAAACATCAAAGGCTTGCCCGAATACCCGTCCTCCCCCACCTGCACATGCTGTAAGCAACGGTAGCTTTGAGCACGGGTCACCTGAAACAGTTGCAGCAAATCAAAGGTGCGGACCGACGTTTCGCCATCCGGAATGATCCAGGGTTCCGACAGAATGGGTGTTTGGGTGGTGGGAATCACTCCATTACGGGTGTCGCGCATTCGCAACAGGATCGCATCCCGGGCATCCGCCACTCCGAAATGAAGATCCTCCCCCGTTCGATTGGTGATTTCCATGCGCAAAGGAATCCCTTCGTAAAGCAGAAAGGTTTTGGCCGGCAGGGAGGAGGTGATGCTGACATCCGCGAACAGCGGGTTGCCCAAACTCAGGCTCAGACACAAACACAGGAATAAAAAAGAGGTTTTCATAGGGTTCCTTTAGCGTCCAGTGGCCAACCGAGCCGCAACTTTGTTGGGAAGACCCGCCGCCAGAATTTTTTCCTGAGCTTTGGGTAAATCGTATTCAATGCGCCGTAACTCAATCAGATTGTTCATCATGTCATAAATGACATACGCGGCCCGGGGATCCCCGTCGCGGGGTTGCCCCACACTGCCCACATTGATGAAATATTTACGTCCCACCTTGATTTTAATTTTGGAATAAAGACCCGAGCGTATTTCGTCCCCTTTTTCAAAGGCAATGGGAATGTGGGTATGCCCATAGAAACAAACCGAGGTCGTCTGATAATTGAAATTGGATTCCGCGTCGTAGCGATCCAGCACATACCCCCATTTATGGGGATTGTCCAAGGTGCTGTGCACCATGGTAAAGGTCTCCACTCTCCGGGAGTACGGCAGATTACGCAACCACTCTTTCTGATCATCCGTCAATTGCTGACGGGTCCAGTTAATCACCTCGGCGGCCATGGGGTGAAATCCCACCAACTTGTCCTCTCTGGAACCATAATAATCATGATTCCCCATCACCACCGGCGCGTTCAATTCGCGCACTTTTTCCAAACACTCGCTGGGGTTGGCATTGTAACCGATTAAATCGCCTATACAGACAAAATTTGTGACATTTTGCTTCTCCGCATCGGCCAATACCGCCTCAAGTGCATCTAAATTGGCGTGAATATCTCCAAGTATTGCGTATTTCATATCCCCGAATCCTTCGCAGGAAATCCTGCATTTGTCGATACCGGATTCGAGACAATCTCTCCGCCCATTTTCAACTTAATTCCCACCACCGCTGATCTGCAATTGAAGTTCCTGAATAGCCAAATGCGCCTTGGCAAGATGCGCGGCCATCACCATGGAGTGGTTCTGCACATAACCGAACTCCTTGCCATTCAAAACCATCGGACTGCGCATAGGATTATTGGCACTTTCCAGTTCGTTTAGCACCCTATTGACAATTCCCATAGCTTTCGCGCTGTTAAATAGTTCTTCGCAATCCGTGCGCATGGCCAACATTACGTGATACATGACATAGGCACCGCCCCGAACCTGATAAAACACATCGTCCCGCTCGAAAAACCCGTGCACATCATCGTCCGCTTCGCGGGCTCCGGCCAAATGGGGCTCGAGATCTTGCATGTCAACCATCAATACCCCCGCATCATAGGAAACAGGCCCCACGTTCCGCTGCAACCTGGCCGTATAATCCCCCAACATCACTTTTTGACGCTCCAACCAGCGAATCACCATATCCTGGCGGGCTGCAAAATATCGGGCCTCGGAGGTCGCACTGTTCAAACCGTCTAGGTAGTCCTCTAGAAAACGAATTCCTTCTTTATACTGGCTTTCCGTGGAGGGCAAAATCAAGGAATCGTGGGTGAAATTAAAGCGGGATTCGGCGAGGCGCAGTTCCTCGTGTTCCTGCGACTGGGGACCGGAGCGGCTCAATTCATAGCGCAAGCCCTGCACCATGATCCTGAGCTGGGTCACATAGCCGTATTCCCAATTGCGCATGTTATCCGGAATTTTGGACATGGGATTCCAATCGTTGGACATGTAGCCACCCGGTTTCGTGAACAATTGATCCGCCAAATGGATCATCACACTGGTGGTGCGGTATCCCCGGGGCAACCGCTGGTCCGGCTCCCGATGTCCATACAATTCCGCCCGGTACCTGGCCGCCTCCTCCACATCAAAGGTTTCAGGAATCAAATTCCAATAGATCGAAATCGCGGTCCCGATAATCAACAGCCCGGTTCCAATCCGCACAGTCATGCGCACGCCCCTTTTCCTAAAAAAGGCGCCTAAGAAGGATTCTCGGGCGGGTTCATGGGCTTCGGAAGCCTCCGGGTATTCCGGGGCCTCCGATTCCGCCGAATCCACATCGGCTTGTGCGTTCAGATCCTCGACATCCTCCCCGGACAGGTCATCATCATGTGCAAAATTATTCATCGTGGGGTCACCCTACTCAAAGAATGGCGGTTGCGCAAGTCAGTGCTGGCCTCTAGTTTCACTTTTCCTTGCAACCACTTTTTCCCCGTTGCGGCTTGATCTTCAGTTCCGGATGCATAGCAGACACCAGACTGTTGGCGGGAACAGATTCGTTCAGAAACACGTTCGCGCCAATGGTACTCCCACAGCCGATCACGGTGTCTCCCCCTAAAATCGTACTGTTGGCGTAGATGATCACGTCATCCTCTACCGTCGGGTGACGCTTCACATGCTTGATGGGAAATCCGTTCTCATCCAAGGGAAAACTTTTGGCGCCCAGGGTCACTCCCTGATAAATTTTCACCCGGTTTCCTATTTCGGTCGTCTCGCCCACCACCACCCCGGTGGCGTGGTCGATAAAAAAGCTGTGTCCCACCTTGGCGCCCGGATGCATGTCCACCCCGGTTTGGGAATGCGTCCACTCGCTCATAATCCGCGGTACCACCGGCACCTCCAACGCATACAACTCGTGGGCCAGGCGATGCGCACTAATCGCCAGCAAACCCGGATACGCCAACTGCACTTCCGCATAGGTCAACGCCGCCGGATCCCCGTCGTAGGCCGCCTGAATGTCCTGTATCACCAAGCGGCGGATATCGGGCAACTTCTCAAAAAAGGCTTTTAACACCCGATTAGATTCCTGATGCACATCTTTCTGGGAGATGATTTTCCCTTCCGTCAACGCCGCCCGTCCATACCAGCGAAAGGGAATACTGCGTTCAATCTGCGGACGCAAATGTCGCCAGGTGTGGCTCAAACGACGCAGCAGAAACACGCTGAACTCATCCAACCCGATGGTGCCGGGATTGATGCGGCCCGGCAGCAACAAATCAATCATCATCTTCAGGGCCGATTCCACTTCGCCCGGATCCGGATACTCCGACAGCACATTCTCGGGCACGTCCTCGGCCGAATCCCCATACAGGGGCATTAACCTGTGAGCGGTTTCATTAAAAAACTCTGAAAAATGATCTGATTCCTGTGTACTCATCACTCCTAAATACTATCCTCCAATTTTGTAGCTGTCGACGAAAAAGCGGGATACTTGTATTTTTCTTTCACAATAGGGGTTGCAGAATATCAAGATGTCATGGAAACTGTATTCGGAGAAAATAAATTATGACAGCTGATAGCCTCAATCCTTAAACGAGCACCGCCCTCGCCCGGGGACGGTTTTTTATTGTCTTGTACTTCTCACTCACAAGGAATCTTTTCGTGTGTATTCGTGTGAATTCGTGGTTTAAATTTTCTTCAAATAGGTCATACTAACTCCATGTTTGGAATACGACCCTGGATACATGCCATTTCCTGTGTGGGCAAAACCCTGCACCTCGACGATTTAGCGAAAGACCCCTTTACGCAGTTTGACGCCTGGATGCGCAAAGCCAAAGCCGCCGGACTGCCGGAGACCACCGCGATGTCCGTGTGCTCCGTGGACCCGGAGGGTCGACCCAGCCAGCGCATGGTGCTGCTCAAACACATCAGTCCGGAACGCGGACTGATGTTCTACACCAACTACGGCAGCCGCAAGGCCCGGGAACTCGACGCCCACCCTCCCTGCTCCCTGCTCTTCCATCAGCACATCCTCCAACGCCAAATCCGGGTGCGAGGACGCGCGGAGCGCTCCACCCGCGAGGAATCCGAAGCTTATTTCAAGACCCGCCCCCGATCCAGCCAACTCGGGGCCTGGACCTCCCGACAAAGCGAGGTCCTCGATCACCGCGACAGCTTCGAGCAACGATTTCAGGAAGTGTCCGAACGCTTTAAAGGGCAAGAAGTCCCCTGCCCCGACTTCTGGGGCGGCTACCGGATCATTCCCGACCAATTTGAATTCTGGCAGGGCCGCGCCTACCGACTCCACGACCGCTTCGTCTACTCCAAAATCGAAAACGGACATTGGGAAAGAGTGAGACTCTACCCTTAAGGGCGGTTTCCAAACCGCACACCTCTCTACCTCCACCGTAAGCCAAGCGAATACCCAAAATTTAATAGAAAGGTACCATGGTATGCGGCTGGAAAGCCGCCCCTCCATTCCCTCCATTTTTTTCTTGCCTGAACGATAGATACAGGCGTATAGCATATAATCATGAGCAACTCTTCCGATTTCCGTTTTCTAACTACATGTGAACCCATCGACAAGCATGCCAACCGCCTTCCGCATTGGCAGCAGGAAGGATGCATGCAATTTGTAACCTGGACCCTCGGCGACGCGCTGCCGGCTGTCAGACGTGCGCAAATTGCCCGGGAACGGGCAGAATGGGTATCTTTGAATCCCAAACCTTGGAGTGGCGATCAGGAACGAAAGTACTACCAACTTTTTTCGGAGAGAGTGCAGGAATGGCTGGATGCGGGGGCAGGTGACTGCGTGCTGAAGCAACCCCGGCTTTCCCGCATCGTGGCGGACGCGCTGCACTATTTCGACGGCGAACGCCTTCGGTTAGACAGCTACGTGGTCATGCCCAATCATGTGCATGTCTTGTTCGCGCCGCATCCTGACCATGCTCTCGAGCAGATCCTGAAAAGCTGGAAGGGGTTCACCGCCCGGGTGATCAATCAACACTTGAACCGAAGCGGTTCCCTCTGGATGAAAGACTACTGGGACAGCCTCATCCGCAGCCGCGAACACTACCTCCACGTTCGCCGCTATATTTCGGAGAATCCCCAAAAAGCCAAGCTACCCCCGCACACGTATCTCCTTTGGCATAGATGAAAAAGGAAGCAAAAGCCCCGCAGGTGCCTACCGATCTTACCCACCCGCAGTCTTGGGAATCAGAAACGGTTCCCACTCGGGGATGTCGTGCACATTCCGGAGAAACAGGGTCACCGGCAGCACTCTGGGAGGCTCGGGGTTTTTCAACAGATGAAGTCCGGCTTCGGGAGGGGTACGATCCCCTTTGCGATTATTCACCCGTTTGCAACTGAGCACACAATTGCTCCAGGAGGTCGGACCGCCCTTTGAGCGGGGAACCACATGATCAATATTTCCTTCGTCCCGGTCCAATTTGCGTCCGGTATACTGGCAACGACCGTTGTCCCGATCGCGAATGGCCTGGTAGGAAAATTTGGGATGCCGCATGGGGACTTTGGTATAATGGATCGCCAGAATCACCCGCGGAACCCGCAGTTGCCCTTTCACCACCCCGATCGACCAGTCCGAATCCCGCACCGGCAAGCGCACCCATTCCTCCCAGTCCACCGGCACCATGCTTTCGCCCACATCCATGTTCAACCCCAGGGCGTTTCCCGAAGCCATTTGGCAAAATGCATGCGCCGGCGTGGTGGAATTAACCGCCTGCCAGTTCCGGTTCAGGACCAATACAACATTCTTTTCAAGTACGGAGTTCATGATGTGACCTCGATGTCGGAAGGAATTAACCCTCTTTCCTGATCAAGGTCAACCATGGAACGATGTGAAAATGATAAGAATCAGTCGTGAAGATTCAACTCCATCCACAACGGATCATGGTCACTGGGCCGCAGGGGCGGTTCATCCGAGAAAGCCTCCGGGGCACTTGCGTTCAACTTCAGATACCGTACCTCCCCCAGCGCGTTTTTCCCAGCCGGAGATAAAAAGAAATGATCCAGGATGCCCACCACCCCTCGAAAATTATAACTGTAGGCTGTGGCCGGAGACTGCTCCAGTACCCGATCCGCCACATTGTACAGTCCCAAATCGTACAGAGGTCCCAACTGATCGGAAGGAGGATCCATCGGATCGTCTGGACGTGGGTAGACATTCAAATCGCCCCCCCCCACCACCACCGCACTTTCATCCCGTTGCAAAATCAGTTCCGCCAATTCCGCGTTCACGGCGGCCTGTTGGGTGCGCCGGTCCACCCGACGACCAGGTATCGCGCTGAAGTGGTTGTTCAACATCCAAACGTGTTTACCACTGGAAATGTCCTCCACCACAAACACCTGTACCGCCCTGGAAAAAACCGCCTCCAATTCCGGGTCGTTGTCCAGAGATCCTCGGAATACCGCGTTGAAGGCTTTCGGATTCGACACATCACGCACCATCGGCATCCACTCCCGATGATCCGGCAACACCGGATCCTCTCCGAGCAGGTAGGCATGATCCTGTGGTTCCAAGGGTCGCACGCGTTCCGGCAGATACATCCACGCACAAATAATTCCGCGAACATCGCCCCCCTCCCGGTCCACCGCCACCTCGTACATCGGCCCGCCATGTGCGACAATTTTCAGTGCCAACTCCTGGAGTGCGTCTATTCGCCCGTCCGCATTATCCTCCGCGCCGTACACCATCCACCCGTCCACCATCTTTCCAATGTCCTGATTCTCCACCTCCTGGATCATCAGAATATCCGGAGAATCGAGCTCCGTTACAATTTGCCGCGCGATGTTTTGCAACTGGGCGCGATAAATTTCATCCGAGGCGGGAACATAATTAAAGGGCTCTCTCACCCCCGGACAACCCGAATTTCCTGGAAAATCACAGTCATGAAAAGGATTGTCTA
>JAGYLC010000040.1 GCA_018401235.1 Kiritimatiellia bacterium | reverse complement strand
AAATCGAGGTTGGCCACCATGTTGCCGGGAGCGAAAAAGCGGACTTCCATGGATTTGCGTTCGGTAACGCCCGGAATTTCGGGGCAGAGGAGGGGACGCAGCAGCAGGGAGACCCAGGTGCTTGCCTTCTCCTCCTGATTGCTGGTGAAGGGAAGCTGCATCAACTCATCCGGCGGATTCAGAGCGGCTTTGAGCAATCCGGCGAAGGTTTTCACCGGAACCGCCTTTTTATCGTTGGCAATGGGCAGTCCGCCTTCGCAGACGTGGAAGACGCCCTTGGTGGTGCGACGGTCATGCTTGGGATTGTGCAGGACCCCGTTGGTGGTGCGATAGCTCTGAATGATGTCGGAAGTGAAGTCGTCCTGGTCGGGGGGGAGGGAAAGGGCGCGGGCCAGGCCATGTCGGTCCAGCACGAAAGTTTGCAGGGGCACCCAGGAATCGGCGGGTTCGATGTCGTGCTTGGCGAAAAAGTTCGAGAGGTAGTCGTGAATATGGCGGTCCACCGGGCACATGTAGTTCGACAGCAGACGATCCTTGGCTTTGGCGGTGGCCAGCAGGCTTTTGCCGATTACTAGGAAGGGATTGTCGTCGCCGCTGCCGTAAATGGGCAGATCGAGGGCGGCGAGTTTGATATTGATGTATTGGAGGATGTCCTGGGGAGATTCCTCGGAACGTTCGTTGGGATCTGTATAGCCGATGGTTTCTTTGAGATTTTTATTCATAGTATTTTGTTCTGGTAAAGATTTGCACTACCCTTTGTATCTGAGCGAGTGAAAATCAAACATAATTGCGTTAAAACCTTGTTCAAACCCCGAGGGTTTCCCGGATGCGTTCGCGCTGGTCGATCAGTGAGGCCAATTCGCGTTGCCACCAAGTTTGACTGCCAAAATCCTGTTCTCTGCGCCGATTGTTGTCGGCCTGCTGCTGGGCGCACCAGGCGGTGAAGTGTAAAAAGCGCATGGCGCGGAGGGGTTCGACCCAGCGCAGGGTTTCAGACGCGAATTCGCGCATTTGGCGGTACCCGTACAGGAGATGCTCCACCTCCCGCTCGCTTTTATCCACCACATCGGGCAACAGCATCCACATGTCCTGAACAGGCGGACCGAAGGCCATGTCGTCGAAATCGATAAGGAATATGCCGTTGGAACCGGGCCGGCTCATGAGATTGGCGGCGTGCATATCGCCGTGGATGCGGGTGTAGACGCTGTCGTCTTCAAATAAGGGCGAGATGGCGTCGAGCAGTTCCGAGGCGGTGTCCTCGAAGCGGTCGCGGAAATCGGGGGTGCCGTCGAGGTGATCCAGAATGAAATCCAGATGGAGCTGGCTGGCCTCCTGCGGATGCCAGGTCAGACGATGTTGAGGAACCGCCTTGTCCCCGGCCAGGTGCATGCGGGCCAGGGTTCGGCCCAACTCCTGCCAGCCCGCGTCGTCGAGATCCTCGAAGGGACGTCCGCGTTTGCGGGGATAGATCGCGCACCAGATATCGTCGGATTCCTCAAACAGGCTGTTTCCGTCCTCATCAATGATGGGGGCGACCACCGGAACATCGGCCTCCTGGAGATGAAATACAAAGGCGTGCTCCTCGCCGAGGGCATCCAGAGTCCATCGTCCGGGGCGGTAGAATTTCACCACCACCGCGTCCCCGTTTTCGAGCAGAACCTCGTAAACGCGGTTGATATAGCTGGTGAGGGGGCGGCAAATAGGTTCAACTGCGACTCCCAGCACGTCCTCCATCAGGTCCATTACCCGATCAGGACCAAGGTCTTCGAAGCGATTCATGCGGGAGGCCTAAAGCAGATGATCCGGCAGGTCATCGGCGGGGGAGGGGTAAGGTGCAGAGGGCTCGACGGAGTTATTCGAATTCGGCGAAAGAGTCAACTCGATGTCCAGGATGTGTAGCACGGCCAAAAGCGTATTCAGGCGGACACCCGGATTCCCGTGTTCCAAATCGAACATGGCGGTTTTGCCGATGCCGGCGAGATCCGCCAATTCCTTCAGTGTCAGTCCCCTGGAGGTGCGGGCGTCGCGGATGCGGGAAGCGAGTTCGTGAGGGGTGACAGTCATGGGGGGAGGGTGTCAGAAACTTCCGGGAAGTCAACCGATAAGAACCACAGTCAGGCGTTTGGGGCCGTGGGCGCCAAGGACGAGGATGCGTTCGATGTCCCCGGTGCGGCTGGCGCCGGTGATGAAGGAGATGAAGGAGGGGAGGGAATCGCCGTAGGTTTTGCGAAGGTGTTCGTAGCCAGCGTAAAGGTCGGGGAGGAGTTGATCGCGGGTGGCGAGAACCACGTGATGGGGGGGAAGCACGCTGAGGGCGCGTCCGCCGCAGCCTTTTCCGGTCACCAGAATGGACCCGGTCTGGGCGATGAGGGCTTCGCAGACGCTGATTCCCACTTCGCACCTTTCCAAAGCGTCGATTCCGGGTTGGTCATCGGTCCAGAGCAAGTCGGGTTGCAGCCCGGTCACCAAGCGGTCGCTGAGGTCGTGATGATGAGAGGCGATGCGGGTCCAGCCTTCCACCTCACGCATGGCGTTCAGGGATTCCTTCGCGGCTTCCAGGTCCGGAACCAGCACCAACTCCACTTTCAGCACTTCAGATAGCCGGGCAAAATTCTGCAGTCGCTCTTCGACGGTTTCGCCGCCGGGAGGCATGAAGGCGCGGGCCTTTTCCACATCGCGTTCGCCATTGCCGGCGAGAGTGCGCACCTCCGGGTGAGAGGGATGGGCGAGGGCCTCGCGGATACGTCCAAGAATGGCTTGTTTCCCGCTCATGAGTCACCTCCCCGCTGTTCGCGCCATTGTCGGTGAAAAGATTTGGGTGCGGGGGAGGGCAGGGTGCGGGTGGAAGTCCAGGCTTTCAGCGGATCCGCCTTTTTGCCTTCCAAGGGACTCCAAAGTTTGGCCCCCAGGCGCATGAGCCCTTCGCTGCCGCGGTAGAGTTTGGGATGGGACATCACCTGGGCGAACTGACGGAAGCAGAAACGTTCCATGCGACCGCCTTTTTCCCTTACGGCGTCGCGTCGGTTGCGCAGGAGGTGATGGTGCAGGTCGATTTTGACAGGGCAGGTATCGGTACAGGCACCGCAGAGGGAACTGCTGTAGGACAGGTGTTTGTAGGACTGAAGACCACGCAGATGCGGGGTGATCACGGAACCGATGGGCCCCTGGTAGGTGGTGCCGTAACTGTGTCCGCCAATGTTTTTGAAAATAGGGCAGACATTCAGGCAGGCGCCACAACGGATACAGCGCAGGGCGTCGCGCTGCTCGGGATCGGCCAGCAGGCGGGTGCGGTGGTTATCCACCAGTACCACATGAAATTCCTCGGGGCCATCCACTTCGCCGGGTTGACGCGGCCCGCCGATCATGGAGTTGTAGGCGGTCATCCACTGACCGGCCCCGGCGGTGCCGAGGAGGGGCAGCAGCACGGATAAATCTTCCATGTTGGGAATGACTTTTTCGATGCCCATGACCGCGATGTGTACCTTGGGCAGGGAGGTGGTGAGGCGGGCATTGCCTTCGTTTTCGGTAATGGAGATCATGCCGGTATCAGCTACCCCGAAATTGGCTCCGCTAATTCCAATATCAGCCTCGCAATATTTCCGCCGCATCAGATTGCGGGCAATCATGGTAAGTTCTTCCGGGTCGCTACTGGGTTCGGTTCCCAGTTTTTCCTCGAAGATGGCACTGATTTTGTCCCGTTTCAGGTGCATGGCGGGGAATACGAAGTGGAAGGGCTCCTCCTCCCGCAGTTGCACGATGAATTCGCCCAGATCCGACTCGACCACTTCCATGCCTTCGGCCTGCAGGGCCGGATTGAGGTGGATTTCCTCGGTGGTCATGCACTTACTTTTGATGATTTTTTGGGTTCCGTGGTCCCTACAGACCTGCAAAATATAGTCCACCGCCTCTTTCCCGTTTGAAGCCCAGCAGACCTTGGTGCCGCGGGATTCCAATTTATCGCTGAAGGATTCGAGCAGGGTGCCCAGATTCTCGATGGCCTCCCACTTGATGGCGGCGGCGGTTTTTTTGGCTTCCTCAAAGTCGCCAAAGGTGGTCTCCACGCCGCCCCGCTTGTCTTCGTAGCCGTGCAGAGCGGCCTGCATCCAGAGGCGGTGATCGACATCGACGGTGCTTTCGGTGGTGTCGCTTTTGAATTTACTGAGAGGAGTAGTCATGAGGAGTGAGGTTAAGAAATGCAGGGCGGGATGTCGAACCTTGATCACTAATAATTCGTCAGAATGTGTTTTTTTGTTCATCCGCAGATTTCGCAGATTTACGCAGAGAGGCAGTCAACTTTCGGGAGAAGAACGTACGATCGGTGGCTTCCGCCGCTGAGCGCAACGGTACTGGTGCCGAAATGTTGCGTTCACATAATCCCGTTCCCCCGTCCGACAAGCGAACGGGGGTCTTTATCCTGGAAAATGTTTTGTGGCATTTTTAAAAGGTACCCATTTTAAAAAATACTGAATTTCCAGGCTTTATTTGTCCTTGCCTATTCAAGTGCTTCATGATGAAGAACCCGCATGATTATGTATGACGTTCCCACCCCCCAATTGCCTCTTCACGGTCGAGTGCCCGTGGTGGCCAGTAAAAGTGAAAGCAACCGGGCGTTGATTCTCCGCGCACTGGCGGGCTCCACTGTGGAGTTGGACAATCTGTCGGAGGCCCGGGACACCTGTTTGCTGGAGTCGTTGCTGGCGAGTGACTCCGAGGTGCTGGATGCCCGAGATGCCGGTACCACCCTGCGTTTTCTGACCGCGTGGTGCGCGGCGGCGAGTCGGTCGGCGGTGATCACCGGGACTCCGCGCATGCAACAGCGCCCGATCGGGATATTGGTGGAGGCCCTGCGCACCTTGGGGGCTGACATAGGCTATGAAGGAGAAGAGGGTTTCCCGCCCCTCAGGGTGGAGGGCTTTACTCAGCGGACCCGGGAGGTGTCGATGCGGGGGGATGTGAGTTCGCAATATACCTCGGCCCTGCTGTTGATCGCTCCTTTTTTGCCCCGGGGGCTGAAATTGACTCTGAATGGAACCATCGCCTCGCGTCCCTATATCGATATGACCATTGAGTGGATGAAACGCTTTGGACTGGAGGTGAAGGAGGATCGGGGATGCTTCGAGGTGGCACCGCAATCTCCGAAACCCGGGCGCTATGCCATTGAATCCGACTGGTCCGCGGCCGGGTATTGGTATACCCTGATGGCATTAGCCGGGGAAGGTGAACTCAAACTGATGCATCTCCGGGAGAAAAGTCTACAGGGCGATCGCGCGTTGGCGGAGTTGTTTGTGGCACTCGGGGTGCAAAGCGAATTCGTGGATGACGGAGTGATCCTGCGTCCCGGAGCCCGCGAGGATTGGTTTGAAGCGGATTTTACCCACATTCCGGATCAGGCGCAAACCTTTGCGGTTTGCTGTGCCGGGTTGGGGATTCCGGCCCGTCTTACCGGATTGCGGAGTCTGCGCATCAAGGAGACGGACCGGATCACCGCCTTGGAGACGGAGCTGGCGAAGTTCGCCTGTGTGGTGCGGGTGGAGGGAGACGAGGAGATGGTGCTTCCGGGTACGCGGTTGTGGGTGGAGGGTCAGACAGTGGAGACCTACGACGATCACCGCATGGCCATGGCCTTTGCGCCCCTGTCGGTGCTGGGGCCGCTGCGGATTGCGGAGCCCAGAGTGGTGCAAAAGTCCTACCCGGGATTCTGGCGGGACTGGGAGCGTCTGTAATCGTATCGACACGGAAACGCCCGGAGGGTCTCCGGGCGTTTCAAGGTTTCCGTGTGGTTCCGTTTAGAAGTTGTAACTGATGCGCGCGTCAAACGAGGAATCCAAGTCGTCGGAAAGTCCGGTTCCCACATGCACGGCCATTTGCAGGTCCTTGCTCCAGTCGTACGCCATGCCTCCCGTTACCATGAACAGATCATCCACATCATCCGTTTCCGCTTCATAGCCGACTTCGACCAGCAGGGTGAATTTTTCCGACACGTCCCAGACATAGGAGTTTCCGACCAGCAGACGGTTTTCCTCGTCGGGATTCACGCGGTAGCTGACGTCCAGCACCCATCCCAGCCAGTCATACATCTGCGTGCCCAAGGACATGCCGGCGGTGACGACGGTACCGTCTTCTCCCAGTCCCTTGTCTTCGTCACCGGTGGGCAGCGTGAAGGAGACGTGTGGGATAAAGTAGGGGTAACCGAAGATATCCTCATAGGTACGCAGTTGAAATTCAACCACCAAGTCGCCCAGTCCGGACTCGGAGGATCCGTTTTTCGGGTCAACTTCCACATAGGGAACGTCCAGTTGAACGGCCAGATTGTCCAGAATTCCATAGCGGACGTATGCGTAGGCCAACGAAACATCCGCCGCGTTGAAGGCGTCGTCATCAAAATCGATCTGCTGATACCCGACACCCGCTTCAAACTGTTCCCAACGGGGAAAGCTATTTTCATACGTGAACAATGTACGCTGTGGATCGGCGTAGGTGGCGGCCACTAAAAGGGTAGACAGGGCAATGAAGATAAGACGTTTGGATTGGGGCATATCAGTCTCCGAGTATTGAGGTTAACTAAAGTAGTCTCTACCTTAGGCAGAAGTAAGGGTATTTGCCAACAGAAAATGTAAGAGAAAACGCATTTTATTGTCGTAGGTTTCCACCCAGATAGGCTTTCACGGTTTTCGCCAAGCCTTCTTCGAGGGTATGAGTGGGTTTCCAGCCCATGGCGCGGATACGCGAGGTATCCATCCATTTCCGCGGGGTGCCGTCGGGCATCGATGGATCCAGTTGAATTTCACCGGTGTAGCCGACCGCGATTTTGATGCGTTCGGCCAATTCACGAATTTGGATATCCTCGCCATAGCCGATGTTGACGATGTCGGGGGGATTGTGGTCTGCCAGCACATGCAGGATTCCGTCTGCCAGATCATCCACATACAAAAACTCGCGTCGGGGGGTTCCGGTTCCCCACAGGGTCACGGTGGGATCGTGGTCGAGTTTTGCCTGGTGAAAACGCCGGATCAGCCCCGGGATGACATGGCTGTTTTCCGGGTGGTAGTTGTCGCCGGGGCCGTACAAATTCGTGGGCATGACGCTATGATAGCAGACCCCGTACTGATTTCGATAATGCTCACAAAGCTTAAGGCCCGCGATTTTTGCCAGGGCATAGGCTTCATTGGTGGGTTCCAGGGGGCTGGTGAGAAGGCAGTCTTCGGTCATGGGCTGCGGTGCCTCACGGGGATAGATGCAGGAACTGCCCAAAAAGAGCAGACGCCGCACTCCATGTTTCCAGGCACTGTGAATGACATGGGTGGCCATGGCCAGATTTTCGTATATGAATTCGGCAGGATAGGTTCGGTTGGCATGGATGCCCCCCACTTTCGCCGCACAGTGAATGACCACATCCGGCTTTTCCAGGGCAAAAAAGTCTTCCACCGCCGCCTGGTTGCACAAATCCAATTCCTGACGGGTGCGGGTGACGCAGATCACGTCTCCGCGGGAGGCCAAGGCGCGCATAACCGCGGACCCCACCATTCCTCTATGTCCACATATGTAAATTTTAGTCATTTTTCAGGGGGTAGTTGATAGGTGATAGTTGTTAGGTGGTAGGGAGAAGTCAGAGGGGCAGAAGCACTATCAACCAACAACCAACAACTAACAACCAACAACTAACAACTGACCAACATTAGGGTGTGGCCTCGAAATCGGCGAGGGTTTGCTTGACCGCGCTTTCGCGGCGGGCGAGATTCAGGTCGGATTCCACCATGATGCGGACCAGATCCTTGAAGCGCACGGTGGGTTCCCACTCAAGTTGTTTTTTGGCTTTGGCCGGATCGCCAATGAGCAGATCCACTTCGGAGGGCCGTTCGTAGCGCTTGTCGTAATCCACATGTTCCTCCCAATCCAAATCCAGCAGACTGAAGGTTTCCTGCACGAACTCTTTGACCGAATGGGTCTCGTTGGTGGCGATGACGTAATCGTCCGCGTTGTCCACCTGCAACATCATCCACATTGCCTTGACGTAATCCGGGGCGTATCCCCAGTCACGCTGTGCATCCAGATTTCCCAGATACAACTTATCCTGTAATCCGAGTTTGATGCGGGTGGCGGCGCGGGTGATTTTACGGGTCACAAAGGTTTCGCCGCGGCGGGGGGACTCGTGATTGAACAGAATGCCGTTGCTGGCATGCATGTTGTAGGAGTCGCGGTAATTGATGGTGAGCCAGTAGGCATACATCTTGGCACAGCCGTAGGGACTGCGCGGGTAAAAGGGCGTCACTTCGGTCTGGGGAATCTGTTGAACCTTCCCGAACATCTCGGAGGAGGAGGCCTGATAGAAGCGGGCACCTTTCAGGCCCACGTTGCGCATTGCCTCCAAAAGCCGCACGGTGCCGAGGCCGGTGACATCGCTAGTGTATTCGGGAGTGTCGAAGGACACCCGAACGTGACTCTGGGCCGCCAGATGATAAATTTCCTCCGGCTGCACTTCGTAGAGCAGGTTGGCGATTTGCGAGGCATCGGTGACATCCCCGTAATGCAGAAACATCCGGGTACCGTTGATGTGCGGATCCTGATACAGATGCTCAATGCGCTCCGTATTGAAGCTGGAGGCGCGGCGGATGATGCCGTGAACCTCGTAGCCTTTTTCGAGAAGAAGTTCGGCCAGGTACGATCCGTCCTGGCCGGTGATACCGGTAATGAGTGCTTTTTTCATAGGATGTACATCTTAACAGACTTGAAAAACTACACAATACGATATATCGCAAATAATACTTATGAAATATCGTAAAAACCAGGAATTTCGGGTTGCCTACGGCTTTACCGGGCAATTACAGGAGGCGATAGAGGTGTATCAGGGCTTTCTGGAGCCGGCAGCCGAGTCGGGCTGGCAGGTGATTGCTCTGCAGGAACAGTTTGAAATTCAGCTCCGGCGATTGATCGAACTTCACGCGGTGGATGCGGTGGTGGGAGATTTTATTTCGAAGATTTGGGTAGAGACCCTGCCGGCGGATCTACCGGTGGTTCAGTTGGGGGGGCAGCCTTTGGCCGGGACTATTCCCTCCGTCTGCTTGAACGAAACGGAAATCGGGCGTAGAGCCGTCGCACATTTTGAGGAGATGGGGTGTGAGACGATTCTTTATTTTTCTACCCGCAGGTCAACAGAGATATGTGGGGACTCGGGGTTGGAGTGGGTGCGGAGTGTGGAGTCGCTGCGGGATCGGATACGCAATCAAACCGCAGTCGGCGTGTTGTGCGCATCCGATTTTATGGCTCGACGGGGAATGCAGGTCGCCCGGTCGCTGGACCTCGGGGTGCCGGAGGATATCGGTTTTGTCGGAATTGGAAACCGGACACTGGATGGCATATTGGCCGATCAGGGAATCAGTTCTTTTCCTGTACCCTTTCCCGATATGGGGCGGGCCGCCGCAGCACTGTTGTCGGAGAGGGTGGACGAAAACCGGGTGCGACATAGTCAGATTTCCCCTGGCGAATTGCTGGTGCGCCAAAGTTCAGCACGACGGAGTGATAAGGGCAGATTGCGTCATCAGGTCAACGACCTGTTGCATAACCGACTGGCCGCTCCGCCTCCGGTCGCCGACTGGGCGCGTCGACTGGGAATGTCCCGGCGATCGTTCGAACGGAGCTTTGCGGAAGAATGCGGGGTGACCCCCTATGAGTATTTGTTGCAGCTACGCACCCTCGAGGCGCAACGACTTCTGGAGCAAACCGACTGGACCATCGCCCGTATTGGCGAGGCCGTCGGCATTCCCGACCCCGCCCGCTTCAGCGCCTTCTTCCGAAAACGCTGCGGGGTAACCGCGGTGGAGTGGAGAAAGAAGGCGATCAGATAGCAGATGTCGGAGGTCAGGAATGTGAGATAGAGATTTCTGTCTGTCGGTCTGGGAGGATCATCGGCGCTGGATTTGGAGGTCGGAAATAAAAAAATAAAGTTTGACTCTGTGTGATCTCCGCTTCGGGAACTATCAACATCTAACAACTAACAACTATCACCTGACAACTGACAAATGAAGGGCTTGCATGCCGGGAAGGGGTGGGTATTCTTTGGACAGAATGAGTGGAAGACAAAAGAACACATTCAGGAATATTGTTACCTTCCTGGGCGGACTGTACATATGCGCCACTGCGTGGGCGGAAGCTCCCGCGTTTCCGGATCTGCGGTTATTTCATCACTCGTTGGAGAATCAGACCGGCGGATTGATCGCACCTGCTCCGATGTCGGATCTGTTGATGTTTCTGTATCTTGGATCGTCCGGTACTACAGAGGCGCAGTTCCACAAACACCTGTTTCCTGCGTTTCCGCGCGACGGGATCGGCGACAGGGAAAATCTTTTGGTGAAAGACCAACCCGGATTTCGAAGCTTGTCGGCATGGTGGGTGGATCCTCAAACCACGTTGGCTCCTCCCTTTCTTGAGCAGGGTGTACGGAAATGGGGCATTGCATTTCACTCGCACAACTTCGGGGACGGAATATTGGAGACCACGCAGGAAGTCAATAAATGGTTCTCCACCCGCACCAACAACCGCGTGCCACAGGTGCTTACGCCGCTTGATCTCACGGGACGGGAAACGGTGGTGGCGGTTACGGTATCCGCTTTCGCGGGTCGGTGGCGCGGATTTGATGAACGCGATACCGCCGAGGAACGGTTTCATTTTTCTGAACAAGAGAAAGGAAACGTGAGCATGATGAAATCCAAGGGGTGGCGTGCCTATGCTGAAAATGAAAATTTTCAGGCTCTTTCCCTGTCCTTCACGGACACCAATCTCAACATTCTGTTTTTGTTGCCCCGGAACCCTCCGCCAGGAATGCTGGATCCAATGGAACGAACGGGGTGCGCGGGCGTTGGCGATAACGAAAGGTGGTGGGGATCCGTTTGGTCTGCCTCCCGAACCCCCACCCGCTAAACACTTCATTGCCGACCATCCTTTTGCTTTTTTTCTCTACGAGAAAGCCAGCCATCGCATCCTCTTCGCGGGCACCGTGGAGCATCCCGATTAGTTTCAATAACCGAACAGGCATGAATAAATCAAACACCATTCCTCTTTCGATTTCGGACAAGGCCTTTAGGGAAGGACGTGTGTTGGAAAATCTTGTGGCGCTGAGAACCGCAGGTTTTACCCATCTCCATTTTTCGCACAACTGGAGGGGGACGGAACCGTTGAGCGGAGCGGAACTGGAGAATTGGCAGCGGGATTTGGAAAAGGCTGATGTACTAGTGCTCGATGTGCATGGATGGCATCCGAAAGGATTGAATCTTAATAATTGCGGTCCCCGACTTCGAATTCTGCACCTGAACGACTATTGTATTTGCAATTGTACCCCAAAATTGTTGAGGTGGGTTAATGAAAGTTCAGCGTTTGGGCCGGGGTTGCTTGAGTCGGTACCTGTTACGTCACGTAATGGCTGAAGAATAGGCGGGTGGATCGTTTGAATTGTTGACAGCATGACATTCCGACATACTCTCTAAGCGTATCCTTAAACTTAAAAATAACAGCGGGTTCTACAAAACCCTAAAAAGTGTCATGAATGAATCATCCATTGAAATGATAGAATCCAAACTCAATCCCCCATCCGACGAAGTCGTACTCGACTTTGGCCGTATTCCTTCGTGGTTGCAGGAATATTTTTTCCACGCATCCACGCTCGCGAAAGACGAGACCAGTGATCACCCCATGCACGGTACCACCGTGTATCTGGCCGAAACAGAGGTGCCCACCCGTTATGGGCTTTTTCGAGCCTGTATTTTCCAGGACATTATCCATAAAGGATATGTGATCTCACTCACGTTTGGCGATGTCCGCAATGCGGAGGTGTTGCATACCCGCATGCACTCCAGTTGTGTGACCAGCGAAACTCTGGGCGGATGTGATTGTGATTGCGTGCAACAGCTTGAAGGGGCGATGGCCAAGATCGCGGAAATGGGCAAAGGGGTGCTGTTTTATCTGCTGCAGGAGGGGAGGGGTGTGGGCTACTCCGCCAAAGCCCGCGACCGCATGTTGGTGCAGGCCAGCGCGGATACCATTTCCACTTTTGAAGCGTACCGATTATTGGGTCTGAAAAAGGATTATCGGCAGTATCTCAATATTGCCGACATCGTGCACATCCTGGGAATCGAAGCGGAATGGGTGGTCTTAACCAATAACCCGGACAAAGTGGCGGCGATGAAGCGAAACGGGATGACGGTTCGCAGCATGGAATCACTGGAGTTCGAGCCCGGCCCGTTCAACTTGTTCTACCTCAAATCCAAACAGGACTCCGGTCACAAACTCACCCAACCGAATGAGAGTCCGATGGACCGGGTCGAATGGCCGGATCCTGTGCCACCTTTTAAACCCCGCAGACTTGAGAAAGCGCAACGGTTCATTTACATGGCCAGCTACATGCTGCCGATTCGTCCGATTGACGATGAGATCGTCATGCCCTACGAGAGCGTGGTGCAGTTGTTGGGTGAAACGGGACTGTCTGAATACACTCTGGGCATGAACCCTCCGATTATCAGCTACGAATCGCTGCGGGGGAACCGACTCAAGTTAAAAGTCAATTCTCAGGAAATTAAACAGAGGCTAAAACAGAATCCCGTCGATCCGCTGGGTCGCCTGTTGCTGGAACCCTACTGGTTTCAGGTGCATGTCTACTTTGATATCGTCAGCGGAGATGATTTCGTGGTGCTGACGCATGGAACTCCCAAGAGTTACGAACGACCGATCGTGCGTATTCAAAGTGAATCCATCCTGGACCGTTTTCCGGTAAATGATGATGATAATCAGGTAAAATATCAGAAGGCTATTCAGCATATCGTGCGATATGGGTCCGGCGCGGTGGTGCTGGTGTACCAGGACGGTCGCGGTGCCGGATTCGGCGCCTATGCGGTGGATCGAATGATGATGGAGCGGGGCCACTCTCAGGATACCCGGCAATCCTACGAAAAATTGGGAATCCCCTTCGATCAACGCGATTACAATTGCCTGTTCGAAGTGCTGAAAAGCCATCTGCCCAGTACCAACATTCAAATGGTGATGAATTCACCGAATAGTCTGGTGACCAAAAGCGAATACGCACTGGCGCTGCATAAAAGCGGATTGAATGTTGAAAACTGGATTTTTCTGGAAACCGACTGATGGCGGCGGCCAAGGGATACTCCCGGATGCGGGAACGCATCGATTCTATTCCGGGTCAACTGAGGGAGGTCTTGGCAAAGCCCCCTCCGCCGCTGCCGCCCGACTTGGCCGATAAAGGGCTGGTGGCGACCGGAGTGGGAAGTTCCGAAGCCGCTGCCCGCTACGTTGTGTTCCTGCTGCAGCAAGCCGGGGTACGGGCGGTGTTTTGGCCGCAGTCGGTTTTTTATGGAAGCCTGCCAACGTTGACAGGACCCAGCCCCTATCTGGCGGTGTTTTCTCAGGGACTCTCCCCAAATGCACAGATGGTCCTCGCCCGCAGGCAGCTCTTTGCCGGCACCCTGTTGGTTACCGCGGCCACCGTGGAGGGGCAGCGACGGGCGGGCAAAGAAAGCCGGGCGATTTTGCTGGAGCAATTAACCAATGAAGGGGCAACTCTGGCCGTGCATCCGATGGAAAATGAATATGAGATTCTGCCCCGCTTTGTGGGGCCGGTCTGCTCGATGTGGATGGCAGGGTTGCTGGTTGAAGGCCTGTTTTCCGGAGTAAGGCTTGGGAGTCATCTTTTAAATAAATTTTTTTGTGAAGATCATCACTTGTCCGAATCCGAGATGGATGCATGGGGAACCGATTTACGTTCCGGGGCAAATTTTTTCTTCACGAATTCCACCTCCCAGTATGCACAGAATCTCTCCTGCAAAATTTTGGAAACCCTGTTTCGTCCCTCGCCCGGACTA
Source organism: Kiritimatiellia bacterium (assembly GCA_018401235.1). Classification (GTDB taxonomy): domain Bacteria; phylum Verrucomicrobiota; class Kiritimatiellia; order SS1-B-03-39; family UBA6053; genus UBA6053. The sequence continues at coordinate 2,568 of JAGYLC010000040.1, read as the reverse complement.
TACGATGCATTGACCTATGCGCATGGACCCTTTCAACTCGACTATGCGAATAAAGGAGCGAATTGGATTTTTTGCACGGAGGATCCGAACGAGCAGCAATTGGTTGAAACCCTTACTCCCTTATTCAAGCGGGGCGGGTCCTGCCGGGTGATTACCTCTCCCGTCGCCTTGCCTCATGCTATTTTTTATTATGAGGCCTTCCTGAATTCCCTGCTTGTACACACCCTCAAAACGCTGGACGTGGATCTGGTGGATTGGCCCGGAAAAGGGCTGGATGGAGAAGGCTATGAAATCTGGAAGCCCGGCGACACCTTACACACCTCCCCGATCCGAACAGTCGGGATCTGAACTTGGAACTCAATGGAGACGTGATGCAATCCTTTAACACCCCGGACATGATCTTTTCGGTGCAGGAACTGATCACCTTTCTCAGCGCGAGTGTCACCTTGCTGCCCGGAACGGTGATTCTCACCGGCACCCCGCCCGGAGTAGGGGCGGCCAAAACGCCGCCCCGATTTTTGCAGGTGGGCGATCGTATGGTCACAACCATTTCAGGAATTGGCTCGCTGGTCAATACGGTTCAAAAAGAAGAGGTTTAATCAGTAGGTCCATGAATCCGGAGACGCTAGTTGCTCAGATCGATGGCTTGTCCGAAGCGCTTCGGAGATCCGTGATCGCCAGTCTTCGTTCACCGAAGGCTATCCATGCGGAAGCGGAGCGATTTCGTGAGCAGAATCTTCCCCTGGCCGGAACTGCCTGCTTTCTTAAAGACTGCTACGATGTGGAAGGACTTCCCACCCGTGCTTCTTCACGTTTTTTGGAACAGGTGCGGCCCGGTCCACACGCGGATGGCGCTCTGGCAACGCATCTGCGCTCGTTGGGGGTGAGCATCGTGGGGAAAACCCAGATGAATGAATTCGCCTACGGCCTGGACGGCGCGAATCCCCATTCCGGAGATTGTCCGCACCCGTTCCTGCCTGGGCGTTGTTCCGGAGGGTCCAGCAGCGGCAGTGCCTGGGTAGTGGCGAAGGGGCTGGTTCCGTTGGCGTTTGGTACGGACACCGGCGGATCCATCCGGGTCCCGGCGGCTTTCTGCGGGATTGTGGGGCTGCGGATTCCTCCCAGTACCTGGGCGGAGGAGGGATGTTTCCCTCTGTCGCCCAGCTTCGATACGGTCGGATGGTTTACCTCGACCCTCCCGGAGATGGCGCGTATTTCCAAACGGCTGCTGGATCTCCCCGAGGCGGATGAGCCTTCGCCTCTCCGGGTGCTCCATGGAGTGCCCGGGCATGAGATGCTTGCATCATTTGTGCGCAAGCTGTTTCCGCAGGCGGAGGTCTGCGATGCTTTTGCGGACCCGCACGAGGCTGAGGAGCGACTTAAGGCCTTCAGCGTGTTGCAAAGCCGGGAAGCGATGGAGGTTCATCGAGAGTGGATCGATGTACATGCGGAAGCCTACGACCCCAAGGTACGCGCACTCATCCTGCGGGCGCGGGGGTGGACAGATTCAGAAGTTGAATGTGCCCGGATAGTAGAAATGAAGGTGAAAACCCGGCTGGCGGAACTCTTTCAGGAAGCGGATATCTATCTCTTGCCCGTAAGCTCCGATCCTGCTCCGGTCTCCCCCATGACGCATTCACAGCGCGCCGCCTTGCTCAATCATACGGCGATCGGAAGTTTGGGACGTTTGCCTATTCTGACGCTGCCTGTGAAGAGTCCGGGCGGACCTTTGGGGATTCAGTGCCTCCTGCCACCGGACCGATGGCGGGAGGTTCTGACACGAGGATTTCCGGATTTGTGTCGGTGAGAGGGTCGTTTCACTTGTGATTTTAAACCAAATACGCATCCACCCATGCGGGTTTGAGTCCCCCTTTCAGGAGATGGGTGCGAAGGTGCTCCGATGAAAGTCCGGCTGCGGTCCAGATGGGATGCAGAGCTTCAATGGTCTCGCGGACTTCGTAGGGGTAAACCACCCACTTTTCGGTTTCCTCACAGAAAAAATCCGACTTACGTATCGCTTCGGGTTTCACGTGTAGAGAGACGCTGGTGATGCTGCCGGTCTCGAAGTCGTGCAAGTAGTCCAATGCCCGCACCAGGGTTTTACCCGAGTCGATAATTTCATCCACCAGCAGCACATTGCGCCCTTTCAGGTCCACGTTCAATTCCTGGGTGATGCGCAACTCGTGCTGTCGCAAATCCTCGTAGGACTGAATACTGACGCTGTAGATGGGCAATTTCAGAAAATCGGACAGTAGCCGGGCCAGCGCGTGCCCACCCCGAGCCACCGAAATGATGGTGCAGGAATGGGGTCGCAGCGTTTTTAACTGCCCCGCCAAATCAAAGCCCATATCATGGAACTCCTCCCAGTTTACAAATTGCAATTGTGGCAGACTTGTCATTTTACCTTCTCCAATGTGTCCTGAAAGATTGACACTCCTACTTTTTAATACGATGAATAGAGTTTAACTCAAACGGAATCCAAGGGTAGAAACCCGGATTTTTTTAACTGCAACATAAATGTACTATATGACAGAACTCAGCACAGGTGAACTAAGCGATTGCGTGGTA